>SAAH01000011.1 GCA_009929525.1 Clostridia bacterium
CACAATACTGTCTTTTCATTTTTTTCAAAAATAGGACAGATTGGTACTTTAGAAGAAGTTATCTCTTTTGAAATTACATTTTGCGGAAACTCAAGGAAGGTGAGATGAAAACGACAACCGATCCGGGGTAGGGATTGGCATAGCTTCGGTTCAAGGTTCGGTTCGAGGCAAAGAAAGAGTTGAATTACATCCTCAAATACGATATTATAAAGGGTAGAGTATAATTTGAAAGGATAATCGAATATTCTGTCAAACCAGGAACATTCGGTTTATGGATAACAAAATGAAGAAAGTCGTTATAATCGGTGCAGGTCCCGCAGGGCTTACAGCGGCGTATTGCTTATTGCAAAATTCCAAAGAGTATGAAGTTACGATCCTTGAAGAGAGTGATGCGATCGGTGGAATCTCAAGGACTGTCAACTATAAAGGGAACAGAATGGATATCGGAGGCCATCGCTTTTTCTCGAAAGATAAGGATGTCAATGCATTCTGGAATCATATTATGCCGACTCAGGGAGCACCTGCGTACGATGATAAGAAACTGGGGAGGGAAAAACCTCTGGCAAAGGATGGTCCGGATCCGGAGAAGGACGATCGGGTGATGCTGGTCAGACAGAGGGTATCCAGAATCTATTATAAGAAGAAGTTTTTTGATTATCCGGTAAAGATGAACGCCAATACGATAAAGAATATGGGACTTTTACAGACGGGAAAAGCAGGGATCAGTTATCTGGTATCCTGCGTACATAAGCGCCCGGAAGATTCGCTGGAAAACTTCTATGTCAATCGTTTTGGAAGAGAACTCTATTCGATGTTCTTTGAACGCTACACAGAGAAGTTATGGGGACGCCATCCAAAGGAAATCTCTGCAGACTGGGGTGCACAGAGAGTAAAAGGTCTTTCCATCCTGGCAATCTTAAAGGATATGGCATCCAGAGTGCTTCCGCAAAAGGGAGAACGCAAGGTGGAAACTTCACTGATCGAGGAATTCATCTATCCGAAGTTCGGACCGGGACAGTTATGGGAACAGGTGGCAAAGGATGCATCCAGAATGGGTGCGAAGATCATTATGAATGCTCAGGTGAACCAGCTGCATCAAAAGGATGGGAAAATATCTAAGGTAGCTTATCTGGACAGAAATACACAGGAAGAAAAAGTGATGGAGGGAGACATTTTCATTTCCTCTATGCCGCTGAAGGATCTTGTGATGGATATGGGAGAGAATGTTCCGGAAGATGTATATGCAGCTGCAAAAGGTCTTCCGTATCGTGATTTTGTCACGGTAGGGCTTTTGGTAAAGAAACTGAATCTGGTCAATGAAACAAAGATAAAAACATTGAATGATCTGGTGCCGGACTGCTGGATCTATGTACAGGATCCCGGCGTGAAACTGGGAAGGATCCAGATTTTTAACAACTGGTCTCCTTATATGGTGAAGGATGTGGAAGACACCGTCTGGATCGGTCTTGAATATTTTTGTCAGGAAAATGATGAATTCTGGAATCTGAAACCATCCAAATGTGCCACTTATGCGGTCAAGGAACTGGTAAAGATGGGAATCATCAATTCCAAGGACGATGTGATTGATTTCCATAAGGAACAGGTAAAAAAAGCATATCCGGCTTATTTTGATACCTACAGTGAGATCGGACAGGTGACAGATTATGTAAATAGCTTTGGCAATCTGTACTGTGTAGGACGAAATGGTCAGCATCGATATAACAATATGGATCATTCGATGGTAACTTCCTTCGAAACAGTAAAAAATATTTTGTCTGGAAATAATGACAAATCCAATATCTGGAATGTAAATACAGATGCGGAATATCATGAGACAGCAAAAAAAGAGTCAGATGATGGATCACAAAAAGCAGGGGAGAACAGATAGATGAAGCGTTTATTTCAGCAGATCATCCGTTTTGGGATGGTTGGATTTCTTTGCTTTTTCATAGATTACGGATTGATGCTGGCACTGACAGAACTTATGGGGATCAATTATCTGATCTCCAGTGCGATTTCATTCACCGTTTCGGTGGTGGTCAACTATCTGCTCAGTATGAAGTTTGTATTTGATGCGAAGGAACGGGACAGCAGAGTCAAAGAATTTGTTGTGTTTGTTTTTTTGAGTCTGATCGGACTTGGTATCAATCAGCTGGTCATGTGGGTCTGTGTGGAGAAGATTGGGATCATCTACCAGATTTCAAAAATCGGAGCAACTGCCATTGTAATGGTATACAATTTTATCTCGAGAAAACTGATTTTGGAAAAGTAAGACGAGGAGTGATAAAGTGAAGATTGATTTTAACAGACCTCCCTTTTTAGGGAAAGAGACAGAATACATCCGCGAAGCTGTGGAAAAGAATCGGATGATATGCGGTGACGGACCATTTACAAAGAAGTGTTCTGCATGGATGAGAGAAAAACTTGGCACGAAGGAAGTGCTTCTTACTACTTCATGTACTCATGCACTGGAGATGGCTGCATTTTTGGCGGACATCCAACCGGGTGATGAGGTTATCATGCCGTCCTACACCTTTGTGTCTACGGCGGACGCATTTGTCCTGAGGGGGGCTACCTGTGTTTTTGTTGATATCCGACCGGATACGATGAATATCGATGAAACAAAGATAGAGGCAGCAATCACTGAGAAAACAAAAGCTATCGTGCCGGTACACTACGCTGGTGTGGCATGCGCCATGGATGAGATCATGGCATTGGCAAAAAAATATAATCTGAAGGTTATCGAGGATGCAGCGCAGGGAGTAAATGCATACTATAAGGGGAAGGCACTGGGGACGATCGGTGATTTTGGCTGCTACAGCTTCCATGAGACAAAGAATTATTCTATGGGAGAAGGCGGAGCTATTCTTTTTCAGGATGAAAAATACCTGGAGCCGGCAGAGATCCTTCGGGAAAAAGGAACCAACAGGAGCAAATTCTTCCGTGGACAGATTGACAAATATACCTGGGTGGGATATGGTTCTTCCTATCTGCCAAGTGATATGAATGCAGCCTATCTGTGGGCGCAGCTTGAAGAGGCGGATAAGATCAATGAAAAACGTCTGGATATCTGGGATTATTATCACGAACATCTGGCAGTTCTGGCAAAAGAAGGACTGATCGAGCAGCCATATGTTCCGGAGTATGCAACACATAATGCGCATATGTACTATATAAAGGTGAAAGACCTTGCTGTAAGAACGAAACTTCTGGCTTATTTGAAGGAGAGAGGTATCCTGAGTGTATTTCATTATGTACCGCTCCATACGGCAACAGCAGGAGAGAAGTTTGGAAGATTTCATGGCACGGATGTATATACGACAAAAGAGAGTGAAAGGATCCTCCGTCTGCCGATGTATTACAGTCTGAGCCTGGAAGAGGCAGGAGAAGTTGTCCGTGCACTGATGGATTTTGAGGAATATTAAATGGAAAATAATAAATGGCTGCATTATCTGAAAAAAATGAAACCATACAATATCCAAAAGGGGCTGCGTTATCTGAAGCATTATGGTCCGAAGGAGTTCTGGGTCCGTCTTTGCGAGCGCATGGAGCCGGAAGAGGTTCCCTATGGACCATGGTATGAAAAGCATCTTTTGACAGAGAGTGAGCTGGAAACACAGAGAAAGAAACAGTGGAACTATGCTCCGAAGATCAGTGTGGTCGTGCCGGCTTATCGCACACCAACGGTGTTTTTGGAACAGATGATAGATTCACTGATAGGACAAACCTATGAAAACTGGGAACTTTGCATTGCCAATGCCAGTCCGGAAGACGAGGCGATGGCTGCCTGCCTGAAAAGATACGTACAGGAGGATAACCGGATCCGTGTGGAGCAGCTGAAGGAAAATCTGGGCATTGCAGAGAATACCAATGCAGCGTTTGCCATGGCAACAGGAGAATTTACCGGACTTTTGGATCATGATGATCTTCTGGCATCCCAGTCGCTGTACCGCATGGTGGAAGCCATGAACAAAGAACTTACAGAAAAAAATAATGATAAAAATGATGGCACAGACACGAGGGTGGATGTACTTTATTCGGATGAAGATAAGGTAACGACAGATCTGTCTGAACATTTTCAGCCTCATTTTAAACCGGACTTTAATCTGGATCTGCTCCGCTCCAACAACTATATCACCCATTTTTTTGTGGTGAGAACTGCTCTTGTGAGAAAAGTTGGAGGATTTAGAAAAGAGTTTGACGGAGCTCAGGACTATGATTTTATCTTTCGATGCGTGGAACAAGCAGATAAGATATGTCATATTCCGGAAGTGCTATATCACTGGCGGACCCACAAAGCGTCAACTGCAGACAATCCGGCCAGCAAGATGTATGCTTTCGAAGCAGGAAAGCGTGCGATAGAGGCACATCTTGAGAGAAATCATGTAAATGGCATTGTAAGCCATACAAAAGATTTGGGATTTTATCAGGTGAAATATCCGGTGGCAAAAGATCCATTGGTATCTATTCTGATCCCCAATAAAGATGAGAAAGAATCTTTGAAAAAATGTCTGGATTCTATTTTTACAAAAACGACCTACAAAAATTATGAGATCATCATCATAGAAAACAACAGTACAAAACCGGAGACATTTTCCTATTATGAAGAACTGGAAAAAAATCATAAGGTGAGAGTGGTCGTCTGGAAAGAAGGATTTAATTATTCTGCCATCAATAACTTTGGTGCAAAGGAGAGCAGGGGAGAGTATCTGCTGTTTTTAAATAATGATGTGGAAGTGATCGCACCGGAGTGGATGGAAGAACTTCTGGGAAACTGCCAGCGAAAAGAGGTTGGCATCGTAGGAGCAAAACTGTACTATCCGGATGAGACGATACAGCATGCGGGGACGATCATTGGAATCGGCGGGATCGCAGGACATGCATTTTTGAATATGCCAAGATCACGGAGCGGATATCTCCATAAAGCGTCTCTTCAGATGGATCTCAGCGCTGTGACGGCGGCGTGTATGATGATGAAAAAATCAGTATTTGACCAGATTGGCGGTTTTGAAGAAGAACTGAGCGTGGCATTTAATGATGTGGATCTTTGTCTGCGGATAGTGCAGAGTGGTCATTTGGTGGTCTATAACCCGAAAGTGGAATTATATCACTATGAGTCGAAATCCCGTGGTACGGAAGATAACGAGGAGAAGATCCGGCGCTTCCAAAGCGAGATAGAATTTATGAGAACCCGATGGATCAAAGTTTTAAAAGAAGGTGATCCATATTATAATAAAAATCTCACATTGAGTAAATGGAACTACTCTTTGCGGGCCTGAAAAGGAGAAACAGATGAAAAAAGTATCCGTAATAATTCCAAATTATAACGGAATGCAGTATGTAAAGAGGTGCCTTGACAGCCTGAGAAAGCAGACGTTAAAAGAGTGGGAGGTACTGTTTGTGGACAATGGTTCTACAGACGGGAGCAAAGAACTGGTAGAAAGAGAGTACCCGGAGGTGAAAGTGATCGCCCTTCCGGAGAATCTTGGGTTTTGCGGAGCAGTAAATCTGGGGATCAAAGCAGCAAGTGCCGAATACGTGGTCCTGCTGAATAATGATACAGAGGCGGAACCGAAGTTTTTGGAACAGCTCTATGAAGGAATAAGAAAAAAGAAAAATGCTTTTTCGGCGGCAGCGATGATGCTGCAGTTCCATGATCATAGAAAAATCGATGATGCGGGAAACTATTATAATGCTTTGGGATGGGCTTTTGCCCGGGGCAAGGGAAAGCCAGAGGAAAACTACAGGGAAGAGAAGAAGATATTTTCTTCCTGTGCAGGAGCCGCCATCTATCGGAAGAAGCTGGTGGAGGAGCTGGGATACCTTGATGAGGAGCATTTTGCGTATCTTGAAGATATGGATCTTGGATATCGTGCCATGATCGCAGGTTATGAAAACTGGTATCTGCCCAAAGCAAGGGTATATCATGTGGGAAGCGGAACCTCGGGATCTCGCTATAATCAGTTCAAGATACGTTATTCGTCCAGAAATAATATCTACATGATCTATAAGAATATGCCGTTATTGCAGATCATATTGAATCTTCCGCTATTGCTGGCGGGATTTGGCATCAAACTTGTATTTTTTGCAAAAAAAGGGTATGGTAAAGAATATGCGGCAGGAATAAAAAATGGCTTTTCAATAAGCAAAAAAAGTAAAAAGGTTCCGTTTCGATGGAAAAATATTGGAAACTACTGCCGTATCCAGCTTCAGCTTTGGATTAATATCATCCGTAGATTTGCCTGAGAAGAAGCTGTTAAGAAATACGTAAAAAGTAGTCAGAAAATATTTTATTGCCCTTTTTGCCGAACTATTGTATAGTAATAAGGTGAAAAGAAACGAAACAAGGTGAAAAGTATTGATAAAAGATAATCAGAAATACTTTAACCGGATGCATGTAGTCATTGATGCATTTGTCATAGCAATATCATATCTGATAGCGTGGGTACTCAAGTTTGTGGGACCATTTTCGGAGAATTCCGTCAGATCTCTTCCATTTGAGTGGTATTTGAGGCTTTTGCTTCCTATCATACCTGTCTATCTTGTATTATATTATGCATTTAGTTTATATACTCCCAAAAGAGTGCAGGGACGCAGACTGGAATTATCCAACATCGTCAAAGCCAATACGGTAGGTATTCTGATCTTGATCGGTTATATCTTCGTGTGGCTGAAGGAAATCAATTTTTCCCGTTATGTACTGTTTCTCTTTTATGTACTGAATATTATGCTGGAAGAAATCGTGCGCATTATGATCCGCCGGCTTCTCCGCAATATACGAAAGCATGGGCTGAATCAGAAGCATATCCTGCTTGTGGGATATAGTCGTGCGGCAGAGGAGTATGTGGATAGGATTCTTCAGAACCCCCAGTGGGGATATCAGATCCGGGGGATTCTTGATGACAATGTAAAGTCGGGGACGACATACAAAGGGATTAAAGTACTGGGTAGAATAGCCAACCTGATGGTGATCCTTCCGGAAAACCGGCTGGATGAAATCGCGATCACTTTGGGATTAAATGAATATTACAGACTTCAGGAAATCGTGGCACTTTGTGAAAAATCAGGGGTTCACACGAAGTTTATTCCGGATTATAATAATATTATTCCGACCAAACCATATACGGAAGATCTGCTGGGATTGCCGGTGATAAATATCAGATATGTGCCGCTTACGAATACGTTCAATGCGGTAGTGAAGCGTCTGATGGATATCGTGGGTTCGATTGCAGCAATCATTATATTTTCACCGGTGATGCTGGTTGCGACAGCGATGATCAAGCTTACCTCGCCGGGACCGCTTATTTATAAGCAGGAAAGAGTCGG
Organism: Clostridia bacterium; assembly: GCA_009929525.1. Lineage (GTDB taxonomy): Bacteria > Bacillota > Clostridia > Lachnospirales > Lachnospiraceae > Oliverpabstia. The sequence goes on from SAAH01000011.1 coordinate 7,327, forward strand.
ACTTCATAATCGTACATTTATGATGTATAAGTTCCGCTCAATGGAAGTACAGACAAAAGAAAAAGAAAAGAAAGCATGGACGGTAAAAGATGATCCGAGAGTCACGGGCATCGGCAAAGTTATGCGAAGGACCAGTATAGATGAACTTCCGCAGCTTTTCAATATCCTTAAAGGGGATATGAGTCTTGTAGGTCCAAGACCGGAGAGACCATTTTTCGTAGAAAAGTTCAGGGAAGAGATTCCAAGATATATGGTAAAACATCAGGTTCGTCCTGGATTGACCGGATGGGCACAGGTAAATGGATATCGTGGGAACACATCTATTCGAAAAAGGATTGAGTATGATCTATACTATATTGAAAACTGGAGTATCGGGCTTGATGTAAAGATTCTGTTTATGACCTTTTATAAGGGCTTCGTAAACAAAAACGCGTACTAAAGAACGAGGAGTAAAACATGTCAAATAAGAGAAATTTAACAAACAAACAGTTGAGACTTCGAAAAAAACGCAGAAGAAGACGTATTATTTTCGGCCTGGAGATATTCATCCTCCTGATTTTGATCGGTGGTCTGGTAGTATTTGCAAAACTTGGAAAGATGAACTTTGCGGATCTTGATTTTAGTCTTATCAATGTCAATGAGTCAGTTGCTGACAATGAGGTTATGAAGGGGTATACCACCATAGCCCTTGTAGGACTTGATGGAAGACATGACGAGTTGGAAGGCGGAGTCCAGAGTGATACGATGATCATCGCCAGCATCAACAATGACACCAAGAAGATCAAGCTGGTATCTATATATCGAGACACTTATCTTCGTACTGGTGAGGATGAAGAAGGCAATGGCATCTATGACAAAGCCAATTCAGCGTACAACCTGGGAGGCAGAGAACGTCTTCTTAATATGCTGAATACGAATCTGGACCTGAATGTAACAGACTGTGTTTCCGTAGATTTTAAGGCGGTGGCGGAAACGGCAGAACTGCTTGGCGGAATCGATGTAGATCTTAAGGAAGAAGAAGTTGTACATCTGAATAATTATTGTAAAGAAACTTCAGAAGTAACAGAGATGGATTATGAACCGCTCGAAAAAGTAGCAGGTACTCATCATCTGAACGGTGTACAGACGGTAGCGTATGCTCGTATCCGTTATACCGCAGGAAATGATTTCAGACGTGCGGCTCGCCAGAGAGAGGTTATCTACAAGCTTGTAGAAAAAGCAAAGAATACGGATATTGCAACTCTGAACAAGATTGTAGATCAAGTATTCCCTATGATCTATTCTTCTATCGGAAAAGTAGATATTATCAAGATGGGTATGAGCATGCTTTCATATGATATAGAAGATCAGACAGGTTATCCTTTTGATCATTTGTATGGAGAGACAGTTAAGCAGGCAATGGGCGGGCTGGATGTAGTTCTTCCGGTAACACTGGAGTCCAATGCGATCAAGCTTCATGAATTCCTGTATCCGGAAGACGCATACATACCTTCTGAAGAGTTGAAAGCATATAGTGAGAGAATCGTTTCCAAGAGTGGATTCGGTGATGAATCCCGCCTGGATCACTCAGAAGATGGATCCCTGGCAGCTTACAGAGCCGCTGATACTGAGGGAAATAGTGATTCGGAATAAGTAATCAAAGGAGCCTCTGCATTCCTGAATGGAAATGCGGTGGCTTCTTTTTATAAAATAGGTTGAAAGCAGGAAAAAGAAATGAATAAAAAGACGGTTGATGTGATCATCCCGGCTTATAAGCCCGGAGAAGAATGGAAAAAATTGATAAAAGGAATTGAGAATCAAACATACCCGGTGCAGTGCATCAGGGTGATGAATACAGGAAAAGAAAATTGGAGATCATCCTATGAAATAAGGCCAGACAAGATGGAGATCCATCATGTTACCAGGGAAGAATTTGACCATGGCGGGACCAGAGACAAAGCAGCACGGATGTCAAAGTCTGATTATATCCTGTTCATGACTCAGGACGCAGTGCCGGAGAATGACAGGATGATAGAAAAACTGGTGGAGGCGATTGAGAAGGAAGATGATATTCGGGCAGCATATGCCAGACAGCTTCCTGCAAGAGGGTGCCGCCTTGCAGAACAGTATACAAGGCAGTTCAATTATCCCGGCAAGAGCAGGGTCAAGAGAATGAGCGATCTTCCTGAACTTGGAATAAAGACATATTTTTGTTCTAACGTATGTGCAATGTATGACAGGGAAACATTTCTTTTGCTTGGGGGATTCGTGAAGAAAACAATATTCAATGAAGATATGATATTTGCAGGAAATCTGATCCAGAAAGGATATGCTGTGGCCTATGCAGCAGATGCTCGTGTGATCCACTCTCATAATTATACCGCAATGCAGCAGTTTCATCGCAATTTTGATCTGGCTGTGTCACAGGCAGACCACCCGGAGATATTTGCAAATGTGAAATCTGAGGGTGAAGGAATCCGTCTGGTGAAAAAAACTGCCGGCTGGCTCTGCAGACAGGGAAAACCATGGCTGGTCATAAGTTTGGCATGGAACAGCGGATGGAGATATCTTGGATATCTTCTTGGAAAAAGATATAGACATCTTCCGGGATGGCTGATCAGATTTGCTACAATGAATGATAAATATTGGGCTGAGTAAAGAAAGTACTTTACATATCAACTCTCCTTTGCTATCATATACAGGTAAAAAGTGCAAAAAAATGAGACGATTGTACAATTTCGCTGAAAGTAGAATGCAAAAAGAAAACAAATCTTTCGGACAATACTCTGGATAGATGCGTAAGATGTAATGAAGATTACAGTTAGGAGAGAAGATTTTATGTGTGGAATAGTAGGATACATCGGTGAACTGCAGGCAGCCCCTGTTTTATTGGATGGATTGGAAAAATTAGAGTACCGTGGTTATGATTCTGCGGGAATGGCAGTATTTGATGGTCAGGATATTCATATCGTGAAGTCATCGGGAAGACTGAAAGTACTTCGCGAATTGACTGAGGAGGGGGCACTTCTTCCTGGAACTATGGGGATCGGACATACCAGATGGGCGACGCATGGAAGTCCTACAGATGTTAATGCACATCCACATTTTAATAAAGACGATAGTATTGCAGTTGTTCATAATGGGATCATTGAGAATTATCTGAAGTTAAAAAAGAAGCTGGAAAAGAAAGGCTATGAGTTTATTTCGGAGACAGATACAGAGGTTATCGCGCATTTGCTGGATTACTATTATAATGGGGATCCGTTGGATACGATCACAAAGATCATGCATCGGATGGAAGGTTCTTATGCCCTCGGTATCATGTTCAAAGATCACCCCGAAGAAATTTATGCGGTTCGAAAAGACAGTCCGCTGATCGTTGGGCAAAGCGAAGAAGGTAATTTTATTGCCTCTGATGTTCCGGCTATATTAAAGTATACGAGAGATGTTTATTTTTTGGAGAATGAAGAAGTTGTAAAACTTAAAAAGGATTCTCTCGGATTTTTCAATATTGATGGGGAGACTATTGAAAAAGAGGTCACGACTGTTGACTGGGATATGAGTGCCGCAGAAAAGGGCGGTTATGAATATTTTATGCTGAAAGAGATCTATGAGCAGCCCAAGGCAGTACGGGATACGATAAATCCTCGATTGAAAGAGAACAGGATAGAGATCGAAGAATTGAATATGACAGATGAGGAGATCAGAGAAATCAAAAAGATTTATCTGATAGGATGTGGTTCTGCATACCATACAGCTATGACTGCAAAATATGTTTTTGAGGGTTTGGCAAGGATACCGGTGGAAGTGGATCTGGCCTCAGAATTTCGCTACAGGAATCCGATCTTTGAGGAGAATAGCCTTGCAGTTGTAGTAAGCCAGTCGGGTGAAACGGCAGATACACTGGCAGCACTTCGTGAGGCAAAAGAACATGGTGTCAGAACACTGGGAATCATCAATGTAGTTGGAAGTTCTATAGCAAGGGAAGCGGACAGTGTCATGTATACCTGGGCAGGACCGGAGATTGCGGTGGCAACAACGAAAGCTTACAGTACTCAGCTTATTGCCCACTACCTGCTGGCCATGAAGTTTGCCTACGTAAAGGGAAAATTAGATGATGGCCAGCTAGCAGATATGATCAGCCAGCTGAAAGCTTTGCCGGAGCAGATAGAGGAACTTTTAAGTAATAAAGAGAGGATCCAACGGTTGGCAAATCGTTACCTTGCAACTGAGCATGTATTCTTTATTGGCAGGGGCATCGATTATGCAATTTCCCTGGAAGGCTCACTTAAGTTAAAAGAAATTTCCTATATACATTCAGAAGCGTATGCGGCGGGCGAATTAAAGCATGGAACAATCTCTCTGATTGAAGAAAATACGTTGGTAACAGCGGTGATCACGCAGGAGGAGTTATACAAAAAGACGATAAGTAATGTTCAGGAAGTGAAAACCAGGGGGGCATTTATATTGGCAGTAACAAATGAAGACAATACGGAAGTGGAGAAAACAGTGGATTACGTGATTTATCTTCCAAAAACGAACCAGTATTTTACCAATTCACTAGCGATCATACCTCTCCAGTTGTTCGGCTATTATGTGTCTCTTGGAAAGGGTCTGGATGTAGATAAACCAAGGAATCTTGCAAAGTCGGTTACAGTAGAGTAAATTTCCTGTCATCGTTCACAGATTTAACACAATTACTGGGTATTATATTACTATCATTAGGGAATACATTGTCTTAATGTAGTTGTATGATACCTTTTTGAGTAGAAGAAAAATGAAAAGTGGAAGCGAGGATTTATATATATGAGTGATGAATGGAATTGGAATGATGAACAAGTGCCTCCGGTAATATCTGAAGAACAGTCAGAGCAGGCTGCAGCGGAAGAGGCAGCCAAGGCATCCGATATAGAAGAAAATGCAGAAGAAAAAACAGAGCAAATAGAGCAGTCAACAGACATGCCTGAACCGGAAGTATCGGAAGTGGATATGTCAGCATCCCAAATGCCTGCATCAGATATGAAAGAAGAAAGCTATACTTCCGAGGCCGCAGCCGCAAAAGAAGAGCCGGAACAGCCGATACAGGAGCCAGGGCAGCAGGAGTCAGCACAGACGGGAGAGACTCCGAATCAGCAGGATGATACCACATATCATTGGGTTAATCCAGAGTATCAAAGAAGACAGCAAAACATAGCAGATACACCACAGAATACTTATGAAAATAACAATTATCGTGAGACAGGATATCGCGGCGGAGCTTATCACAGCGGCTGGCAGAATCAGGATCAGGCGGCAGGCACCTCATACGATCAAACCTCGTATGGTCAGAACGCAAACAATCAGACATCATATGAACGGACACAGACAGGACAGCGCAGATATGGTGAATACCAGTTTGCGTCAGAAAAACAGGAAAAACAGCCCAAGGAGAAAAAACCGATGGGAACAGGCAAGAAGTTCCTGGTTGCAGCGGGTATGGCTGTTATGTTTGGCGTGATCGCGGGCGGTACAATGTTTGGAGTAAATGCATTGGGTAATCAGCTTTCCGGACAGGATCGTATACCGGAGACTCAGATTCCCTCGACGACCGTCGGAGGGACAGAGGGTGAGCCAGGAGATAATACGGGAGCTGATGTGCCGGCAGCAGGAAATGAAGCTTCAGAGAGTACACCTGTGAACGCTTCAGGCGATTTCAGCGTGGCGGAAGTGGCAAACAACTGTATGCCTTCCGTAGTTTCGATAACAAATGCCAGTGTTCAGTCAGTACAGGATTTCTTCGGCGGAGTAACACAGTATCCAAGTGAAAGTACAGGTTCCGGCATTATTGTTGGTCAAAATGATACAGAACTTTTGATAGCAACAAACAATCATGTAGTTGCAGGAGCAGAAACCCTTACGGTTGCATTTACTGATGATGCAGTGTGTGAGGCACAGACGAAGGGAACAGCAGAAGACAGCGATCTGGCCGTTATCTCTGTAAAACTTGACGATATGACAGAGGAGACACTGAGTGCAATAAAAATAGTAACTCTGGGAGATTCAGATGCTCTTTCAGTAGGAGAGCAGGTAGTAGCTATAGGAAATGCTCTTGGTTACGGTCAGTCAGTGACATCCGGATGGGTGAGTGCAGTAAACAGAGAAGTTACAGATTCAGAGGGTAACTCCAGCGGAAAATTGATCCAGACAGATGCAGCGATCAACCCGGGAAACAGCGGCGGTGCCCTTCTTAATATGCGTGGGGAACTGATCGGTATCAATTCAGCTAAGGCAGCAGCCACAGAAGTAGAAGGTATGGGATACGCGATTCCGATATCGCTGGCTCAGCCGATACTTGATGAACTTATGAACCGCGAAACCAGGTACAAAGCATCAGAAGACAAAGCAGCCTATATCGGTGTTACCTGCATGAATGTGGATTCCACAGCAGCAGCAGCATATGGTATTCCGGTGGGAGCATTTGTTGATTCAGTAGAAGAAGGTGGGCCAGCAGAAGAAGTTGGTATCATGAAAGGTGATGTTATTGTAAAATTTGATGGCGTTGCAGTTACCGGAAGTACGGATCTGGTAAGTAAGATAGAGTATTATGAAGCTGGAGAAAGCGTGGAGGTTGTATACAGCCGTGCAGAAAACGGGGAATACAAAGAGCACACAGCAACAGTTACACTGGGTAAAAAAAGTGAAATGAAACAGACCACTGAACCAAATACAACAAATCAACAATAAAAAAACTATAAACAGGCATTGCATCTATAAAGGTGCAGTGCCTGTCTGTTTAGAAAAAGTTTACTTGAGGGATAGAATAATATGGGCTATAATATGTATAGTTCCGCAAATCGGGGGAAAAGAGAGGATAGTACAATATGTCAGATGACAAAGAATTATTTGATAAAGATGAAATAGATATGGTTGGGGAAGATTCCAAGCCGGATATACCAGACAACAAAGAAGATGAATACGAAAAAGTCTGTTTCTTATGCCGCCGGCCGGAGAGTAAGACAGGACCGATGATCACACTGCCGCAGAATATACATATCTGTACAGACTGTATGCAAAAAAGTTTTGATACGATGAATAACAGCAATATTAATTATAACGATCTGATGAGCAACATGCCGAATATGGGAATGATCGATCTTTCATCTATGCCGAATCAGGTGCAGGAAAAGCAAAGGGTGAAGAAAAAGAAGAAAAATGAGGAAGAAAAGAAAACATTTACGATGAAGGATGTTCCGCCGCCTCATAAGATCAAGGCTCAGTTGGACGAATATGTGATCGGTCAGGAATACGCTAAAAAAGTGGTGTCTGTTGGTGTATATAATCATTACAAGAGAGTATTGTCAACAGAAAGCGTGGGATTTGACGGCGTAGAGATCGCAAAGTCAAATATGCTCATGATAGGGCCGACAGGAAGCGGCAAGACTTACCTTGTACAAACATTGGCAAAGCTTTTGGATGTACCGCTTGCGATCACAGATGCGACCTCTCTTACGGAGGCTGGGTATATTGGAGATGATATTGAAAGCGTGGTTTCAAAACTTCTTGCAGCGGCAGACAACGATGTGGAAAGAGCACAGCATGGTATAATTTTTATAGATGAGATCGATAAGATCGCGAAGAAGAAAAATACCAACCAGCGTGATGTAAGCGGAGAGGCAGTGCAGCAGGGAATGCTGAAACTCCTGGAGGGGAGCGATGTGGAGGTTCCGGTAGGCGCAAACAGCAAGAATGCTATGGTTCCGCTTACAACAGTCAATACAAGCAATATTTTGTTTATCTGTGGAGGAGCGTTTCCAGATCTTGAGGACGTTATCAAAGAACGCCTTAATAAACAGGCGGCTATAGGTTTTCAGTCAGAGCTTAGAGACAGATATGATAATGATAAGAATATTCTGGATAAGGTTACAGTGGAAGACCTTAGGAATTTTGGCATGGTTCCGGAATTTTTGGGAAGACTTCCGATCATCTTTACTCTTCAGGGATTAGATGAACAGATGCTGGTAAAGATATTGAAGGAGCCAAGAAATGCTATATTAAAGCAGTATCAAAAATTGCTTGGTATGGATGAGGTGAAGCTGGAATTTGACGATGGTGCCTTGGAAGCTATCGCAAAAAAAGCACTTGAGAAGGATACAGGTGCGAGAGCATTAAGAGCAATATTAGAGGAATATATGTTGGATATCATGTATGAGATACCAAAGGATGACAACATCGGCGAGGTTGTGATAACCCGTGAATATATTGAACATACCGGAGGACCTCGGATCATGCTCAGAGGTCAGGAGATTCTTGGGATAGGCTCAAACTAAAATAGACAAAATAAAAAGTGTTTTCGATTTTAAGAATCGGAGAAAGGGAGGTTTTACTATGGCAGAAGATTTTTTTGACAGCTTAAAACAGACAATTACAGATACTGCAGAGGTGGTAGGCAAGAAGACGGAGGATCTGGTAGAGATCCAGAAACTCAGAAGCCGTATCCGTGGAGCGCAGAGAGTGATCGCTCAGGATTATTCAAAGATCGGGGCTTTGATCTATCAGCGTTTTGTGGACGGTGAGGTGGTAGATGAGGAAGTTGCGGTGATCTGTGAGGAAATCATGGAAAGTCAAAACCAGGTGGCAGGATATAAGGAGAAACTGGCAGGAAGAAAAGGCCAGAATATCTGTCCGATCTGCGGATCACTCAATCCTAAGAGTGCAGCATTTTGTATGCAGTGCGGCGCACAGATGCCAAAGGAAGAGCCAAAAGAGGATGACATTTTTGCAGCGGGTCCGGTATCTGAAGATGAGCAGGCAGAAGAAGCAGAACAGGAAGTTTGGGATGCATGTACAGAAGAAGCTGAAGAAAGTGCAGACCAGGACGCAGAAGATGAAGTACAGGATGTAAAAGCGGATATGGAAGAGGCAGTTTCAGAGGAACAGGACGATATTTCTGCTGAAGTTGAGACCGGAGAAGAAAAGACAGAATAGGGGCAGCAATATGGTTTGGATAGGTATCATAGCAGTAATATTTTTGGCAGATAGTGTAATAAAATATTTTGTTGAAAAAAAATTAAGCGATAAAGCAGTAAGGGAAGTGGCAAAGGATAAGATCCTCCTTAGAAAACTGCATAATACAGGCATGGCATGTAGTCTGGGAGAAAAATATCCGAAGTTTGTAAAAGCAGGTTCCCTTGCTATATGGATTTCATTTTTAGCTGGTTATATTCAACTGCTCAGGCAGCCGGGGCAAAAACTCGCAAAACTTGGAGGAGCTTTTGTACTGGGAGGCGGTGCGAGCAACATAGCAGACCGCTTTTTGAAAGGCTATGTAACAGATTATTTTAGTTTGAATGTAAAGTGGGAGAAACTGCGCCGGCTGGTATTTAATGTATCAGATTTCTTTATTATGGCTGGTGCGGTATTTTCAGTATTAGGAAGTCGAAAAAAATGAGGTGGGTATAAATGAATCAGAATAGTGGAAAGCTGCAGGAATGTTATGAAAGCATCAAAGATCAGATTCCTTTCGAACCAAAACTTGCGTTGATATTGGGCTCGGGGCTTGGTGATTATGCAGATACCCTGCAAGTGGAAAAAGTGATCCCTTATGAGGAAATCAAAGGATTTCCCCGTTCTACTGTAGCGGGTCATAAAGGTCAGTTTGTATTTGCCCATATTGAGGGAGTGCCAACGGTGCTCATGCAGGGGAGAGTCCATTATTATGAAGGCTATCCAATGAGCGAAGTTGTATTGCCGATCCGTCTGATGAAAAAGATGGGAGCACAGATACTATTTCTTACCAATGCTGCGGGTGGTGTGAACTATGAGTTTACGGCTGGAGATCTGATGATAATAAAGGATCAGATATCTAGTTTTGTCCCGTCACCTTTGATCGGATCAAATGATGATGAGTTTGGGCCAAGATTTCCTGACATGAGTGAGATATATGATAAGGAATATCGTGATATCATTAAAGAAGCAGGCAAGAGCCTTGGTGTTCCTGTAAAAGAAGGGGTATACCTGCAGCTTACTGGTCCGGCATACGAATCACCAGCAGAGATCCGCATGGTACGGACACTTGGTGCCGATGCAGTGGGAATGAGTACGGCATGCGAGGCAGTGACAGCAAACCATATGGGTATGGAGATTCTGGGGATATCATTCATCTCGAATCTGGCCAGTGGGATGACAGATAAGCCGTTATCTCATACGGAAGTCCAGGAGGCAGCAGATATGGCTGCACCAAGATTTTGTGCATTGGTCACAGAAGTGATCAAACGCATAGGAGACAAGTCAAAATAGTATTATTTTTGGGGAGAAAACAGGAAGATTTTCTCCCCATTTTACGTTATGATATAAAAAAGAAAATGAGCGTAGAAATCAACTGTATGCGCTGAAAAAGACATGGCTAAAAGGAGAAGGAAACATGGAAAAAAGATGGTGGAAAGAAAGTATCGTATATCAGATCTATCCAAGGAGTTTTATGGACAGTAATGGGGATGGAATCGGTGATCTGAATGGAATTACAGAGAAGATGGGATATCTTCAGGAATTGGGCGTAAATGCTGTATGGCTTTCACCAGTGTATCAGTCGCCAAATGATGACAATGGATATGACATCAGTGATTATCAGGCTATTATGACAGAGTTCGGAACAATGGAAGATTTTGACAGGATGCTGGCGTCTGCTCATGAGCATGGGATCAAGATCGTGATGGATCTGGTCGTAAATCATACTTCCGATGAGCATAAATGGTTTATAGAGAGTCAGAAGTCCCTGGATAACCCATACCGTGATTATTATATATGGAGACCGGCAAAAGACGGTAAAGAGCCAAATAACTGGGGATCTTGTTTCTCAGGATCCGCTTGGAAATATGATGAAAAGACAGATATGTATTTTCTCCATCTGTTCTCTAAAAAACAGCCGGATCTTAACTGGGATAATCCAAAAGTCCGTACAGAAGTTTTTGATATGATGAACTGGTGGCTCGATAAGGGTGTTGATGGATTCCGTATGGACGTTATCAGCCTGATTTCTAAAAATCCGGATTATCCTGATGGAAAACCTGGAATCAACGGATATGGCAGCTTTAACGAGGCTGCAAATGGCCCTCATGTACATGAATATCTGCAGGAGATGCGAGAGAAAGTCCTGAATAATGCAGATACCATTACAGTAGGAGAGTGCTCAGGTGTAACTTTGGAAGAAGCAAAGAAGTATGCCAGAAGTGATGAGAAAGAACTGAACATGGTATTCCAGTTTGAGCATATGGATGTGGATGCTGATGCCGATAATAAGTGGACAGATAAGAAGATGGATCTTCGTGATATGAAGGCAGTTCTGACAAAATGGCAGAAGGGTCTTGAGGATATCGCATGGAACAGTCTGTTCTGGGAAAATCATGACCAGCCTCGTTCTATCTCCAGATTTGGAAATGACAGCGAGCAGTACCACGATGTATCTGCAAAGATGCTGGCTACCTGTCTTCATATGATGCAGGGAACTCCATATGTATATCAGGGTGAAGAACTGGGTATGACAAATGTTCCATTTACAAGTGTAGACCAGTTTAGGGATCTGGACAGTATCAATGCTTATCATGAACTTGTTGAGGAACAGAAAGTATTTACCCATGATGAGATGATGCGCTATCTGTGCTATAAGAGCAGAGACAATGCGAGAACACCATTCCAGTGGGATGACAGTGCATACGCAGGATTTTCCACAAGTGAGCCATGGATCATGGTCAATCCGAACTACACCAGCATTAATGCAAAAGATCAGCTGGCTGACCCGGATTCCATCTTCCACTATTATCAGAAACTGATCAAGCTTAGAAAAGAAAATGAAATCATCGTATACGGAAGCTATGATCTTCTTCTGCCGGATTCCAAAGAAATCTATGCTTATACCAGAACATTGGGAGAAGAGAAGCTTTTGATCGTTTGTAACTTCTATGAGAATGAGGTGGAGATTGAGATTCCGGACGAATTCCTGAATGGAGAGTACATGATCAGTAATTATGAAGGACAGGCGATCGGCAAGGTTATGAAATTGAGACCTTATGAGGCATTTGTGATTTCAAAGTAAGATCGTGGATGAACAATATATCTTATTGAAATATGAAAACTATTCAATAGGTAGTAACTGCGAGAAAATACAGCAGACGGTTGGCATATCGAAAAGATGCCAGCCGCCTGCTGTATTTTAATGACTGTTATTCGTCCCAACCCTGATGGAAACGGATGTGGACCATGATATTGCGAACGATGTCTCCCTCCTGAAGGTTCATATCGGACTCGTCAGTGACTGAGGGAAGCTGACAATCGTCTTCTTCTAATTCTAAAGCGATCCAGTTATAAGCGGCCTCAAAAGCATCTTCAAGTGCATCATCCAGGGTATCACCCTTTGCATAACAGGATTCAAGATCTGGAAAGTATCCTTCGTAGGTATTTTCTTTGGTTTTATGGAAAACTGCGGGATATATAAAGTTCATAGTAGATAACTCCTCTCGTTTTTGTGTCAGCAAAAAGTATATACCATTTTGCGGGATACATCAAGAGTGCATTGGTGTGAAAGAAAGAACCAAAAGTGGAAAACAAGAAATAGATCATGGGAGAAGCAAAAAGAAGAGAGTGTAGACGAGTTGATTTTGGACAAAAAGATAGTGCAGGAAGCGGGACTTGAACCCGCACAGTATTGCTACCACAGGCACCTGAAGCCTGCGCGTCTGCCAATTCCGCCATTCCTGCACATTGATTTACAAATATGAAGTTTTATTAATGCAGGAAGCGGGACTTGAACCCGCACAGTATTGCTACCACAGGCACCTGAAGCCTGCGCGTCTGCCAATTCCGCCATTCCTGCGCATTAATTAACTTATTTGCTGTCGCTGTTTAGTTCAGCAACAGTTGATAATATAACGGATTTTAACTCAAAAGTCAATACTTTTCATTAAAAAAAATTAATTTTTTTGATTTCGGTTTTTCTATTGAAATGAAGAATACTTTATGGTAAAATCTCTAAGATTACGCAAGGGGGAGTAATTTCAGGGGAAATTTCTCCCTTTCTCTACGCGTATGTGTGGAAATGTAATGAAACAGTTAACAAATATAAAGTACCAAATATAATAAGAAAGGAAACGGAATGATGAAAGCTTTTTTAATTCTTGAAGATGGACATGTATTTGCCGGGACCAGCATAGGGTCCAGAAAAGAAATCATCAGCGAGATCGTATTTAACACTTCTATGACAGGATATCTGGAAGTGCTGACAGATCCGTCATATGCAGGACAGGCCGTATGTATGACGTATCCGCTGATTGGTAATTATGGGATTTGCTATGAGGACACAGAGTCCATGAGACCATGGCCAGATGGATACATTGTTCGCGAATTGTCCAGGATACCAAGTAATTTCCGGTGTGAAGATACGATTCAGAATTTTCTGAAACGTTTTGATATTCCTGGAATTGCCGGAATCGATACCCGTGCCCTTACAAAAATCCTCAGAGAAAAAGGAACGATGAATGGTATGATCACAACAGATGAGAATTATGATCTGGATACCATCATCCCGAGACTGAAGGAATATACAACTGGCAAAGTAGTTGAAAAAGTAACTTGTCAGGAAAAGAGCGTATTAAAAGGAAATGGCAAAAAAGTAGCCCTGATGGATTTGGGTGCTAAGAATAATATTGCAAAATCTCTGAATGAGAGAGGATGTCAGGTGACTATTTATCCTGCATCAGCAACGGCTGAAGAGATCCTGGGTGATGAGCCAGACGGTATCATGCTTTCAAATGGCCCTGGAGATCCAAAGGAATGTACAGAAGTCATCAAAGAAATCAGGAAACTTTATGAGTCGGACACACCGATCTTTGCAATCTGTCTGGGGCATCAGCTGATGGCTCTGGCTACTGGTGCAGATACTCATAAGATGAAATATGGACATAGAGGTGGAAATCATCCGGTGAAAGATCTGGAGACAGGAAGAGTCTATATTTCTTCACAGAACCATGGTTACGTGGTAGACACGGAAACACTGGATGCCAATGTAGCTGTTCCTGCTTTTGTCAATGTAAATGACGGTACCAATGAAGGTTTGAAGTATACAGGGAAAAATATTTTCACTGTTCAGTTCCATCCGGAAGCATGCCCGGGACCTCAGGATTCGGGATACCTGTTTGATCGGTTTATCAATATGATGGGAGGAGAAAACTAATGCCAAAGAATTCTGATATTAAGAAAGTCCTTATGATTGGTTCTGGTCCGATCATTATCGGCCAGGCAGCTGAATTTGACTATGCAGGTACACAGGCCTGCCGTTCTTTGAAAGAAGAAGGAATCGAAGTCGTTTTGCTCAACTCTAATCCTGCTACCATCATGACGGATAAGGATATAGCGGACAAAGTATATATAGAGCCATTGACGGTAGAAGTTGTAGAACAGCTCATCATGAAAGAAAAACCGGACAGTGTACTGCCAACTCTTGGTGGTCAGGCTGGTCTGAACCTGGCGATGGAACTTGAAGAACGTGGATTCCTGAAGGAACATAATGTACGTCTGATCGGAACTACTTCCCAGACGATCAAGAAAGCAGAAGACCGTCAGGAATTCAAAGATACGATGGAAAAAATCGGTGAGCCGGTTGCAGCGTCTCTCGTAGTTAAGACGGTAGAAGATGGTATTGCATTTACAAATACTATTGGTTATCCGGTGGTCCTTCGTCCGGCATACACCCTCGGCGGAAGCGGCGGCGGTATCGCCTACAACGAGGCTGAATTGATCGAGATCCTTGAAAATGGTCTTCGTCTCTCTCGTGTAGGAGAAGTTTTAGTTGAACGCTGTATCTCTGGTTGGAAAGAGATAGAATATGAAGTGATGCGTGATGGTGCAGGAAACTGTATCACCGTTTGTAATATGGAAAATATTGACCCGGTTGGTGTTCATACAGGTGACAGTATCGTTGTTGCTCCTTCTCAGACACTGGGAGACAAAGAGTATCAGATGCTTCGTACTTCTGCACTGAATATCATCACAGAACTGGGTATCACCGGTGGATGTAATGTACAGTATGCCCTTCACCCGGAAAGCTTCGAGTATTGTGTTATCGAGGTAAACCCAAGAGTATCCCGTTCCTCTGCACTGGCAAGTAAGGCAACCGGATACCCGATCGCAAAAGTGGCAGCAAAGATCGCCCTTGGGTACACTCTGGATGAGATCCCAAATGCAATCACAGGAAAAACATATGCCAGCTTTGAACCAATGCTTGACTATTGTGTTGTTAAGATTCCACGTCTTCCATTTGATAAGTTTATCAGTGCGAAGAGAACTCTTACTACACAGATGAAAGCAACCGGCGAGGTTATGAGTATCTGTACAAACTTCGAAGGTGCATTGATGAAAGCAATCCGTTCCCTGGAGCAGCATGTGGACAGTCTGATGTCTTATGATTTTTCAGGATTATCCAAAGATGAACTTCTGGAAGCATTGAAGATCGTGGATGATATGCGTATCTGGAGAATCGCAGAGGCCATCAGAAAAGGCATTTCTTATGAAGAAATCCATGAGATCACGAAGATTGATCTTTGGTTTATCGATAAAATTGCTATTTTGACAGAGATGGAGCAGGCACTTGCTACTCAGGAACTGACAAAAGAGCTGTTAATAGAAGCAAAACGTCTGGAATTCCCGGATTATCTGGTAGGTAAACTGAATGGAAAGACAGAAGAAGAAGTAAAAGCTCTCAGAAAAGAATATGGGATCACAGCAGCCTATAAGATGGTTGATAC
Organism: Clostridia bacterium; assembly: GCA_009929525.1. Lineage (GTDB taxonomy): Bacteria > Bacillota > Clostridia > Lachnospirales > Lachnospiraceae > Oliverpabstia. The sequence continues at coordinate 23,076 of SAAH01000011.1, forward strand.
ATGTGCCGCTGAATTTGCAGCATCCACACCGTACTATTATTCTGTATATGGCGGAGAAAATGAGGCGATGGCCACAGAAGGAAAGAAAAAGGTTCTTGTCCTTGGATCTGGTCCTATCCGTATCGGTCAGGGTATCGAATTTGATTTTTGTTCTGTACATTGTACATGGGCATTTGCAAAAGAAGGTTATGAGACCATTATCGTCAATAACAACCCGGAGACAGTAAGTACGGACTTTGATATTGCTGATAAGCTGTATTTTGAGCCGCTTACACCGGAAGATGTGGAAAATATCGTCAATGTAGAGAAACCGGACGGTGCAGTGGTACAGTTTGGCGGACAGACAGCTATCAAGCTGACAGAAGCACTGATCAAGATGGGCGTTCCGATTCTTGGAACTTCTGCTGAAAATGTAGATGCAGCGGAAGACAGAGAACTTTTTGATGCTATCCTTGAACAGTGTGAGATTCCCAGACCAAAGGGACAGACTGTATTTACAGCGGATGAAGCTAAGAAAGTTGCTAATGAGCTGGGATACCCGGTACTTGTTCGTCCTTCCTATGTACTTGGCGGACAGGGTATGCAGATTGCGATCAATGATGAGGACGTAGAAGAATATATCGGCATCATCAACAGGATCGCACAGGAGCATCCTATCCTGGTTGATAAATATCTGGTAGGTAAAGAGATCGAAGTTGATGCAGTATGCGATGGCGAGGATATCGTGATTCCGGGTATCATGGAGCATATTGAGAGAGCTGGTATCCATTCGGGTGACAGTATCTCCGTATATCCGGCACAGACGATCAGTCAGGCAGCCAAAGATACGATTGAGGAATATACAAAGAGACTGGCAAGAGCACTGCACGTGATCGGTATGATCAATATCCAGTTTATCGTATGCGGAGAAGAAGTGTATGTTATCGAGGTAAATCCTCGTTCCAGCCGTACCGTTCCATATATCAGTAAGGTTACAGGCATTCCTATCGTGCCTCTGGCAGCGAAGGTTATCATGGGCTACAAGTTGAAAGATATGGGATATACACCGGGACTTCAGCCGGAAGCAGAGTATTTTGCAATCAAGATGCCGGTATTCTCTTTTGAAAAGATCAGAGGCGCAGATATCAGCCTTGGACCTGAGATGAAATCAACAGGAGAATGTCTTGGTATCGCAAAGAGCTTTAATGAAGCACTGTATAAAGCGTTCCTGGGTGCAGGCATCAATCTTCCAAAATATAAAAATATGATCATGACTGTAAAAGATGAAGATAAGGCAGAGGCCGCAGAGGTTGCAAAGAGATTCGAAGCTCTTGGATACCGGATCTATGCTACCCTTAATACTGCAAAAGCATTGAAGGAAGCAGGAGTAAAGGCTATCCGTACTAACAAGATCGAACAGTCATCTCCAAACCTGATGGACCTTATCCTTGGACATAAGATCGATCTTGTCATTGATACCCCATCTCAGGGTGTAGAACATGCACAGGATGGTTTCCTGATCCGTAGGAATGCGATTGAAACAGGAGTTAATGTATTGACAGCGATGGATACAGCAAAAGCACTTGTGACAAGTCTGGAAAATACAGATCTTAATAAACTGACTTTGATCGATATCGCACAGATTTAGTATTTAAGTTGCAATCAGGGCAAAGTTCTGATAAAGTTAAATCATAGAGCATGTTTGACTCTAAAATTTCATATGATAATGTAAATATTTGTAACTGTTCGGGACGTAGTCCCGGATAGTTACGAGTTTTTTAGGGATTGGAGTGGTTATGAATATTATAGAATTACTGAAAGTAATTTTCCTTGGAATTGTGGAGGGAATCACAGAGTGGCTTCCGATAAGCAGTACGGGACATATGATACTGGTCGATGAGTTTGTCAAACTGGATGTGACACCGCAGTTTTGGGAAATGTTTCTGGTAGTGATTCAGCTGGGCGCAGTTCTGGCCGTGGTAGTACTGGATTTTAAGAAACTTTGGCCTTTTCATCTGAATGATCCTGCTCGTCAGAGCAATTGGAACTATATAAGTGAAAAACCAAATCTTGCTAAAGTACAGAAGTTTACAGATAAATACGTCCATATGAGTAAGATTGTTCTCTGGCTTAAGATTCTTGTATCCTGTCTTCCGGCAATCATTATTGCTTTACCGTTTAATGACTGGATAGAGGAACATTTTAATAATCCCTGGGTTGTTTCTGTGATGCTGATCGTATATGGTGTATTGTTTATTGTGATCGAGAATTATAATAAAAAGAGAAAACCGAGTCATACGAAGCTCAGTGAGATTACTTTCAAGGATGCATTATTTATCGGAGTCTTTCAGCTTCTGTCAGTGATTCCGGGAACTTCCCGTTCGGGAGCTACCATCGTGGGCGGTATTTTGCTGGGGATGAGCAGAAAACTTGCAGCAGAATATACATTTTTCCTGGCGATACCGGTTATGTTTGGTGCCAGCCTTCTGAAAGTCGTAAAGTTTGGACTGCATTTTACAGGTACAGAGGTGATATTCCTGTTACTGGGAATGATAGTGGCATTTGTAGTATCTATCTTCGCTATCAAGTTCCTGATGGGATATATTCAGAAACATGATTTCAAAGTATTTGGATGGTACCGCATCGTGCTTGGTGTATTGGTACTTGGCTATTTCCTGATCAAGATGATATAGGCGGCATTGATCTACAGTAGGAGAAACAAAACTGTAAGAAGTGACCACCTGCAAGAAGATATAAAAAAGAGGGATAAAAGATGGAGAAAAAAAGAGTTGTAATCGCTCTGGGACACCGTGCGTTGGGAAATACTCTTCCGGAGCAGAAAGAGGCAACAAAGAGAACGGCAAAGATTATCGCCCGTCTGGTAAAAGAGGGTGCTGAGATTGTGATTTCCCATAGCAATGCACCTCAGATCGGCATGATCCACACAGCTATGAATGAGTTCGGAAAGTATCATCCGGATTATACGTATGCACCAATGTCCGTATGCTCAGCTATGAGCCAGGGATATATCGGATACGATCTGCAGAATGCGATCAGGTCTGAACTTATGAAAGACGGAATCTACAAACCGGTTTGTACTGTTCTTACTCAGGTGGCTGTGGATCCTTACGATGATGCTTTTGCTGAGCCGGTAAAAGTGATCGGAAGAACAATGACAGAGCAGGAAGCAGAAGAAGAGGAAAAGAAGGGAAACTACGTTACTAAGATAGGCGACGGCTATCGCAGGATCGTAGCAGCTCCGAAGCCGCAGAAGATCATTGAGATTGATTCTATCCGTGCACTTCTGGATGCAGGACATGTAGTTATCGCCTGCGGCGGTGGTGGAATCCCGGTTCTGGAACAGAAAACAGAACTCAAGGGTGCCAGTGCAGTCATCGAGAAAGATTACACCAGCGGAAAACTGGCAGAACTTCTGGATGCGGATGAACTGATGATACTGACCAGCGTGGAAAAAGTAGCAGTAAACTACCACGTACAGGATGAAAAACTCCTGGGAGAGATTACTGTAGAAGAAGCAAAAGAATATATGAAACAGGGACAGTTTGAAGCGAACACCATGCTTCCTAAAGTAGAAGCATCTGTAGAATTCCTTGAAAAAGGAAAAGGCAGAAAAGCAGTGATCACTTCTATCGACAAGGCTGTGGAAGCATACCTTGGAAAGACTGGTACTGTGATCGAGTAATGATAGAAAAACAGCTGTATGATTCGGAAGAATCATGCGGCTGTTTTTTTCGGGGAAATATATATTGCTATAGAACTGAAAGGAGACCAAGAAGAGTAATAGGACACAGAAAAGGCTATCTGCGTTATGCAAATAGCCTTGTTCCGTTATTTTTAATGAGGGGGGAGATAGTGAGTGGTTAATCAACTATCTAATATCTAGTATACGGGTGAAATGTGAGAGGAATATGTATAAATTCTAAAAGAAATCGAAAATCTCTTAAGAAATGCTGAATAAAGGTTAAAATGAACGGGGGACGCCGCCATACCAGTGAGGGTGCCTGTGGGGAACGTGGGCAACGCCAGTGCAAGCTAACTGCTAACTTCGTCTAAGAGCGCTCGGGAGAGCCCTCGCGTCTAAGACTACGTAAGCGGTGGATCTTGCACCGGCTAAATGCGCCCACAAATTGTTCCCCACAGGCACCCCCACTGGTATGGCGGCTGTTCGTTGGAGGGAGGGGGATACGCATAAGACGGGAGGTAGCCCCACTCTCCCAATATTTATGCGCTACTTCTCCACATCTATCCGTCCCCAAAAGTCACCACCAACCAACAGCCGGCCGGTCTGGAGGGGAGGAGAGGGAAACAATTTGTGGGCGCCCTTAGCGCAGGCAAAATCCTCTGTTTACGTAGACTTGGACGCGAGGGCTCTCCCGAGCGCTCCTAGTCGCAGTTAACAGATAGTTTGCCGGAGCGTTGCCCACGTTTCCCTCTCCTCCCCTCCAGACCGGCCGGCGTCCGCCTTCCAATCTTTTAAAACGATGCCAAGTGCCGCACAAATCCCCTCTTCTTTTTTTGATGAAAATATGATATCCTATATTTATCTATGGGCAAGTCAATCTAGTAAGAGTATAAGCTCAGAAATGGAGGCTTTTTTATGAAATTAACTCAATTATTGGAACGTTTGGAATATACATGTCTGCAGGGCAGCACGGATCTGGAGATCCAGGAGATCGAGGCGGATTCCCGCAAGGCGAAGGAAGGCTCTCTTTTTATCTGTATCAGAGGTGCGGCGGCAGACGGACATACATTTGCTAAAGCGGTAGCCGAACAAGGTACAAAGGCAATCGTGGCGGAGGAACCAGTAGAAGTTCCGGAGGATGTGACAGTGATCCTTGTGAAGGACACCAGATATGCCATGGCAGTGATCGCAGCGGCATATTACGGATATCCTGGAGACACTCTTAAGGTTATCGGTATCACAGGAACAAAGGGAAAGACGACCACTACTTACATGGTGAAGTCGATTCTTGAAAATGCAGGATATAAAGTGGGACTTATCGGAACTATCGAAACGATCATCGGGGATAAGGTGATCCCATCTGCGAATACAACGCCGGAATCCCTGCTCGTACAAAAATATTTCCGTCAGATGCTGGATGTAGGATGCGATTGTGCTGTGATGGAGGTTTCTTCTCAGGGACTGATGCTTCACCGGACAGCAGGATTTACTTTTGAAATAGGTATATTTACGAATATCGAACCGGATCACATCGGACCAAATGAGCACACCAGTTTTGAACATTATCTGGAATGTAAGAAAAAACTGCTCCGTCAGTGTAAGATCGGAATCGTGAACCGTGATGATGAACATTTTGAGAAGATTATAGAGGGTCATACCTGTACCCTTGAGACTTATGGTTTCTCTGAAAAGGCGGATCTTCGTGCAGTGGATCCAAAGCTGATAACCGGAAAGGGTACACTTGGTATCTCTTATCAGCTGGATGGACTGCTCCATTTCCCGGTTGAGATTGATTTTCCGGGAAAGTTCAGCATCTATAATTCTTTGACAGCCATTGCTATCTGCCACCATTTTCATGTGTCGGAAGATAACATTCAAAAAGCTCTCAGAGTGGCAAAAGTAAAGGGAAGGATTGAGATGATCAAAGTATCAGATGAATTTACTTTGATGATCGATTATGCACATAATGCGATGAGCCTTGAGAGTCTTTTGACTACATTGAGAGAGTATCATCCGAACCGTTTGGTATGCCTCTTTGGATGCGGTGGAAATCGCTCCAGAGACAGAAGATTTGAGATGGGAGAGGTGTCTGGAAAGCTGGCAGATCTTACGATCATTACTTCGGATAATCCGAGAAATGAAGAGCCACAGGCGATCATCGATGATATTAAGACAGGAATCAACAAGACAGATGGAAAATACGTAGAGATCATAGATAGAAAAGAAGCGATAGCCTATGCCATCCATCACGGACAGCCGGGAGATATCGTTGTGCTGGCAGGTAAGGGACATGAGGATTATCAGGAGATCAAAGGTAAAAAATACCCGATGGACGAGAGAGTATTGATTCAGGAGATTATGGAAGAAGACAATGAGTAGGTTATTTGCCGATATTATCGTAGACATTACCAGTGAAAAACTGGACCGGACGTTTCAGTATCTGGTGCCGGAAACACTGATATCTATTCTCAAACCGGGTATGCAGGTAAAGATACCTTTTGGAAATGGCGGGAGAACGATACAAGGCTATGTGATCCAGATGACAGACCGTCCGACCTATGATGTGGAGCGGATGAAAGAAATCGTGGATGTGGTAGATGCAGGAAACAGCATCGAATCAAAACTGATCTCTTTGGCCGCCTGGATACGGGAGCAGTACGGTTCTACTATGATACAGGCATTGAAGACAGTCCTGCCGGTAAAACAAAAGTTAAAGCAGCGTGAGGAACGCTGGATCACGTTGAAGATATCCGAAGAGGAAGCAAGCAAACAGCTTGCAATCTATGAGAAGAAACATCATGTAGCAAGACAGAGGATCCTTCAGGCTGTGCTCGAGGAGGGCAAGCTGTCCTATACTCTTGCAGTCAATAAACTTCATGTGGCAAATAATGTACTGAAAACCATGGAAGACCAGGGAATCCTGCAGATACAGGCACAGACGGTGTACCGTAATCCGATTCAGGATGAAAAACAGAGCCATGAAGAAATCGTATTGAACGAAGATCAGCGAAGAATCGCAGAGGCGATAGAGGAAGGCTGGAGTCGGGGAGATAATAGACCGTGTCTGATCCGCGGAGTTACAGGAAGCGGTAAAACCCTGATTTATATGGAACTTATGGAGCAGATCATCCGGGAAGGCAGACAGGTTATCCTGCTGATCCCGGAGATCGCACTGACGTACCAGACCGTTCTTCGATTCTATCACAGATTTGGTGATAAGGTTTCGGTCCTGCATTCAAGGCTTTCTCCGGGAGAACGTTCGGATCAGTTTGAACGTGCGAAGGCCGGAAAGATCCAGATCATGATCGGTCCCCGCTCAGCACTTTTCACTCCGTTTGCGGATCTGGGACTGATCGTGATGGATGAGGAACATGAGAATTCCTATCAGAGCGAGACGACTCCATGCTATCACGCAAGGGAGACTGCCATCGCAAGAGGAGAATTGGAAAACTGTCAGGTTGTGATGGGAAGCGCCACACCTTCCGTGGATGCATACTATCGTGGGAAAAATGGAACCTATCGGTTATTCGAGATGGATGCCCGCTATGAAAATAGAAACCTTCCCACGGTTTATACGATCGATCTTAGGGAAGAATTAAGAGAGGGCAACCGTTCCATCCTGAGCAGAAAGCTTCAGGAAAAGATGGAGCAGAGGTTTGAGCGAAAAGAGCAGATGATGCTCTTTTTGAACCGGCGGGGATATGCCGGATTCTTATCCTGCCGTTCCTGCGGAACCGTTATGAAATGCCCCCACTGTGATGTATCCCTGGCCGTTCACCGGCAGGGGCGGATGGTGTGCCATTACTGTGGATATGAGACGAGGCAGCCGCAGGAATGCCCGGAATGCGGATCCACATACATTGGAGGATTTCGGGCGGGCACACAGCAGATCGAGGATATCGTGAAGAAAAGATTTCCCCAGGCGAGAGTGCTCCGGATGGATCTGGACACGACAAGAAAAAAGGAAGGGCATGCGAAGATCCTGTCAGCATTTGCCAATCAGGAGGCAGATGTTTTAATTGGAACACAGATGATCGTAAAAGGTCATGATTTTCCAAATGTGACACTGGTAGGTGTGCTTGCAGCAGATTTATCCCTGAATATGAGCGATTTTCGTGCCAGTGAAAGGACATTTCAGCTGATGACCCAGGCGGTTGGCCGGGCGGGAAGAGGAAGTGTACCGGGAGAAGCCGTTATACAGACGTATCAGCCGGAACATTATAGCATCATGGCGGCGGTAAAACAGGATTATCCGGCTTTCTATGAGGAAGAGATAGGGTATCGTCAGTTACTGTCGTATCCGCCGGTATCGAACCTCTTTGCGATACATGGAAGCAGCATGGATGAAAACCTTTTGGAAATGGGAATGGAATATATAAAGAAGTTTTTGAAGAAAATAGATGGTGAAGGAAAGCTTCAGATGATCGGTCCGGCAGATGAACCGGTGGCGAAGGTGGCTGATATGTACAGGAAGGTGCTGTACATCAAACAGGATGACCATGGGATATTATTAAAAGCGAAGAATCAGCTGGAGAGATATCTGGAGATAAACAGCGGATTTAAAAATATCAGGATACAATTTGAGTTCAATCATTAGAAGATAACGAGGAGGATATACAGATGGCAATCAGAAAGATAAGAATCATGGGTGACAGGATATTAGGGAAAAAATGTCGGCCGATCGAGGAGATGACACCAAAGATCAAAGAACTTATTCAGGATATGCTGGATACGATGTATGATGCATGCGGCGTTGGTCTTGCAGCACCGCAGGTGGGTCTGCTCAAGAGAATCGTGGTGATCGATGTGGGAGATCGTCCATGGGTGCTTATTAATCCGGAGATTGTTGAGACATCTGGAGAACAGACGGGTGCAGAAGGATGTTTGAGTCTGCCAGGAAAGTCAGGAACAGTAACACGTCCTAATGTTGTGACGGTCAAAGCATTTGATGAGAATATGGAGCCATACACACTGACAGGTGAGGGCCTTTTGGCAAGAGCAATCTGCCATGAATGTGATCATCTGGATGGGATCATGTATGTGGAACATGTAGAAGGCGAACTATATGATAATGAAACCATAGAAGAAGAGGAAGAAGAATAGATGAGAGTAGTATTTATGGGAACCCCTGATTTTTCAGTGGGTACGCTGAAAGCCCTGGTCAAGGAAGGACATCAGATCGTGGGTGTGGTAAGCCAGCCGGATAAGCCAAAGGGCAGAGGAAAAAATCTTCAGCCCACACCGGTCAAAGAGGCAGCTCTTGAGATGGGGCTTACTGTATATCAGCCTAAGAAGGTACGTGATCCGGAATTTTTCAAGCTTCTGGAAAGTCTGAAGCCGGAGGTGATCGTGGTTGTTGCATTTGGACAGATCATACCGGAATCAATATTGAATCTGGCTCCATATGGATGTATCAATGTACATGCATCCCTGCTTCCAAAGTACAGAGGAGCAGCTCCGATCCAGTGGGCAGTCATCGACGGAGAGGAAAAGTCCGGAGTTACGATCATGAAGATGGATGCCGGTCTTGATACCGGTGATATGATATCCAAGGTAGAGGTCAGGATAGAGGAAGACGAAACAGGCGGGACGTTGTTTGACAAGCTGAGTGAAGCCGGTGCAAAGCTGCTTGTGGAAACCCTTCCTTCTTTGGCCGCTCAGACTGCCGTTTATGAAAAACAGCCGGAGGAGAGTCCTACAGCCTATGCGGGAATGATACAAAAAAGCATGGGAGATATGGATTGGAACCGCCCGGCGATAGAACTGGAAAGACTGGTCAGAGGACTGAATCCATGGCCAAGTGCTTATACAAAGTTAAATGGAAAGACTTTAAAGATATGGAAAGCGTCTGTGATCACCAAAGAGAAGACAGAAGAAATCAATGAAACCGATCTGTGTGCAGGAACGATCCTGAGAGCAGATGAGAAAGGGATTTGGATACAGACAAAGGATGGAATCCTGAATATCCTTGAACTTCAGCTGGAAGGAAAGAAACGGATGGAAACACAGGCGTTTTTAAGAGGCTATTCGGTAGAAACAGGAAGAGTACTTCCATTTTAGACAGTAAGACAGGAGAGTGATGATAATGTACCGTTATGGAATGGGCTATGGGATGTTTTTTGATCCTACTTATATACTGGTGATCCTGGCAGCAGTGATCGCTATGGCAGCATCTGCTTATTGCAGATCGGTCATGAGCAGATACAGTAGGATGAGGGTTTCCACAGGTACTACAGGGCAGGAAGCCGCTGAGAGGGTACTGCATGCGGCAGGAATCTATGATGTGGGTATCCGGCAGATGGGTGGAAGAGGAATCTCATTTTATCGATATGATAAAACAGTGAATCTGTCAGATGAATTATTTCATCAGCCGAGTATCACAGCAGTGGCAACGGCGGCTCATGAGTGTGGCCATGCGATGCAGCATGCCAGCGGTTATGTGGTCAATCGTGCGATCAATCTGGTCAATCCGGTGATGCAGCTTAGTTCCAATGCGGCAATCCCCATCTTTATTCTGGGACTGATCTTATCATTTCGTCCGCTTCAGACATTGGGGATCGTGCTGTTTTGTGTTGTTGTAGCATTTCAGCTTTTGACCCTTCCGTCAGAATTTAATGCTTCACGAAGAGCAGTTGTCATGCTCCAAAGTACAGGAATCATACAGACAGAGGAGGAAGTAAGGGGAGTAAAGAAAGTTCTTATTGCAGCAGCACTGACCTATGTGGCAGCTCTTGCAAGTGCACTTTTGCAGCTTCTTCGTCTGATCATATTAGCTGGAGGAAGAAATCGTGACTAATGGTGTAGATACCCGGGGAATAGCCCTGGAGATATTGTTAGAGATTACGCAGAAGCAGGAATACAGTCATATAGCGATCCGCAATGCGCTCGATAAAGTACAGTACCTGCCAAAGCAGGAGCGGGCATTTATCAACCGCATCGTAGAAGGAACGATAGAATATATGCTCCGCATCGATTATATCTTGAACCAATATTCGAATGTAAAAGTGACCAAGATGAAACCGGTCATAAGAAATATATTACGAAGCAGTGTCTATCAGCTATTATTCATGGACAGCGTGCCGGATTCGGCAGCTTGTAATGAGGCTGTAAAGCTGGCACAAAAAAAAGGATTTTACAGCCTGAAGGGATTTGTAAATGGAGTCCTCAGGACGATTTCCAGAGAAAAGGAAAGCATCAGATATCCTGAAAGGGAGACGAATCTGTCAGAGTATCTGTCAATATATTATTCTATGCCGCTTTGGATGATTGAGAGATGGCTTGGAGAATATGGGGTCGAGGTTACAGAGAAGATGCTGAAAGACTCACTGGCAGACCGGCCGACGACGATCCGTTGTCAGCTTTACCGGATGGATCCGGAGCTTACAGTGGACAGCCTCAGAAGGCAGGGGGCACACCTTGAGCCGGCACCGTATCTGCCCTATGCATGGTACTTGTCAGAGTATAGTCATTTGGCAGGATTAAAATCATTTGTTATGGGGCGATTCGTTGTTCAGGATGTAAGCTCTATGCTGGTGGCAGAGGCTGCAGCACCTAAAAAAGGAGATTATGTGATCGACCTGTGTTCAGCACCGGGCGGGAAGAGCCTGCATGTAGCTGATAAGATGGAAGGCTACGGACATGTGGATGCGAGAGATCTGACAGAATATAAAGTAGATCTTATTCGGGAAAATATCCACCGTACGGGAGCAATCAACATAGAAGCAAATCAGAAGGACGCAACAGTGCTTGACAAAGATTCCATAGAAAAAGCAGACATTGTACTTGCAGATGTTCCGTGTTCCGGACTTGGAGTCATAGGGAAAAAGACAGACATCAAATATAGGATCGATCCGGAGAAAATCAAAGAGCTGGTAGTGCTGCAGCGTCAGATCCTTCATAATGCAGCAGCTTACGTAAAACCGGGTGGTACTTTGATCTACAGCACCTGTACGATCACCCGGGAAGAAAACATTGAAAATGTCAGATGGTTTTTGGAAAATTATCCATATGAATTGGAGAGCCTTGATCCATACCTTTGTGAGGAACTTCACAGTGAGACGACAAAAGAAGGATATCTGCAGCTTTTGCCGGGCGTTCATAAAACAGATGGATTTTTCCTGGCGAGACTGGTGAAAAAAAATGTTGAGGTTACTCCGTAACTTCCGGTGTTTTAGAAACAAAAGGGGGAAATATGGAACAACTTGATATAAAATCCTTATATGAGGATGAGATACAGGAAAGAATGCTTTCTCTGGGAGAAAAAAAGTTCAGAGGAAAACAGGTATATGAATGGCTGCATAAAAAAACAGCCGGCAGTTATGAAGAGATGTCCAACCTTTCAAAGGGACTTCAGGAAAAATTGAAGGAACAGGAAATGCTTGTAAGCCTGGAAGTGGTGGAAGAGCAGATCTCGAAGATTGATGGAACAAGAAAGTATCTGTTCCGCCTTCACGACGGCCATGTGATCGAGAGTGTATGGATGAAATACAAGCATGGCAATTCTGTCTGTATATCCTCACAGGTAGGCTGCAGGATGGGATGCCGCTTTTGTGCTTCCACGATAGGAGGGCTTACAAGAAGTTTACTGCCCTCAGAGATGCTCGATCAGATATACCGGATCCAGGCGATAACTGGAGAGAGAGTATCAAACGTAGTGGTGATGGGTACCGGCGAACCTCTGGATAACTATGATAATCTGCTCAGATTCATCCATATCATCAGTGATGAAAAGGGACAGAATATCAGCCAGAGAAATATTACAGTATCCACCTGTGGTATTGTGCCAAAGATTTACGAACTTGCTAAAGAGGGGCTGGGCATCACCCTGGCGTTGTCTCTTCATGCACCGAATGACGAGAAGAGAAAAGAACTGATGCCGATCGCATACAAATATTCGCTGGATGAGGTTTTGCCGGCCTGTAAAGACTATTTTGATAAGACAGGACGGAGACTGACCTTCGAATACAGCCTGGTAGGCGGGAAAAATGACAGTGAAGAGGACGCAGCACAGCTTGCAGGGCTGATCAGAGGACTCAATTGTCATGTGAATCTGATTCCTGTAAACCCCATAAAAGAAAGGGATTTCGTCCAATCCAACAAAAAAGTAATAGAGAATTTCAAAAATAAACTTGAAAAATATAGAATAAATGTTACTATTAGAAGAGAAATGGGCAGGGATATCGATGGTGCCTGTGGCCAATTAAGAAAAAGTTACTTAGATATAAGGGAGAATTTGTCATGAAATCGTATTCTGTGACAGATGTGGGACAGAAAAGAAGAGAGAATCAGGATTATGTGTATGCATCCGAACAGCCGATCGGAAATCTTCCCAATTTATTTGTGGTCGCAGATGGAATGGGTGGTCACAATGCCGGGGATTTTGCCTCCTGTCTGGCTGTTAATGTGCTGGTGGAAGCAGCAAAGAAGGATATGAGTTTCAATCCGATCAAGATCATCCGCCATGCGATAGAGACGGCAAATGAACAGGTGTATGAGCAAGCCAGGCAGGATCCGTCAAAAGCCGGCATGGGGACAACTCTTGTGGTTGTCACGATCGTTGGCTATTATGCCTATGTAGCAAATGTAGGGGACAGTCGTTTATATATGTCTGACCAGCATGCACTTACGCAGATAACAAGAGATCATTCCTGGATCGCAGAGATGGTGCGAAGGGGTGAGCTCAGCAGGGAAGAAGCTAAAAACCATCCTGATAAGAATATAATCACACGTGCGATAGGCGGCGCAGAGTCCGTGAGCATTGACTTCTTCGATGTACAATTAGAAGAAGAAAGCAAAATATTCATGTGTAGTGATGGGCTAAGCAATATGGTGGAGGATGAAAAGATCCAGGAGATCCTGAGTTCTTCACTTGACATAGAGCAGTCAGCCAGTCAGCTGGTTGATCTTGCCAATGATAACGGAGGCAAAGATAATATTTCAGTAATTATCATAGAACCATTTACAAACGAGGTGAAAGAATGTTAAAAGAGGGCATGATTGTAGGAGAAAGATACGAGATTATCAGTAGGGTCGGAAGCGGCGGCATGGCTGATGTATATAAGGCTAAGGATCATAAGCTGAACCGTCTCGTAGCAGTGAAGGTAATGAAAGCTGAATTCAGTGAGGATAAGGTATTTATCTCAAAGTTCAGTAAGGAAGCACAGGCAGCAGCCGGACTGGCTCATCCAAATGTAGTAAATGTCTATGATGTAGGGGAGGACAATGGCATTTATTATATCATCATGGAGCTTGTACAGGGTATTACTCTGAAAGATTACATTACCAGGAAGGGCAAACTTTCTGTCAGAGAGGCAACCAGTATAGCAATCCAGGTGTCTCTTGGTCTTGAAGCGGCACATAGGAGCAACATTATCCATAGAGATGTAAAGCCGCAGAATATCATTATTTCCACAGATGGAAAAGTAAAATTATCAGATTTTGGTATCGCAAGAGCAGCTTCATCAAACACGATCAGTTCCAATGTTATGGGTTCTGTCCATTACAGTTCACCGGAGCAGGTCCGTGGAGGATTCAGCGATGCTAAGAGTGACATCTATTCTCTTGGTATCACGATGTATGAGATGGTGACAGGTCATGTACCATTTGATGGTGACACAACGGTTGCGATCGCTATCAAACATCTGCAGGAAGAGATGGAGTCCCCGAGAAAATATGTCCCGGATATTCCGTACAGCTTAGAACAGATCATCTTCAAATGCACACAGAAGAGTGTGGAGAGAAGATACAGTAATATGACAGATGTGATCACAGATCTTAAGCATTCACTGGTGGATCCTGAGGGAAATTTTGTTACACTCACTCCACTGGCATCTCATGCACAGACTGTGATGCTTTCACAAGATGAACTGGAAGCCATCCGCGACGGTCGTTCAGGTTATGCGGTTTCGAAAAAGTCCGCACCGGAACCGGCGTATGAGGAAGACGAAGATATTGAAGAAGATGATGCAGAGTATGAAGATGAGGACGATGAAGATGAAGGCGAGATAAGTTCAAAGCTTGAGAAAGCCATGACGATCGGAGGATTCATCATTGGAGCGATCATTATTTGTATATTGATTTTCTTTATCGCAAGGGCAGCAGGTCTGGTAAACTTTGGAGATGCAGATACCGATCAGCAGACGGAGCAGGAAGAAAATCCGGATGAAGTAGTTGATGAGAATGGACAGGTTACTGTTCCGAAGATCACAAGCATGACAGAAGAAAATGCTGTCAGCGTTTTGGAACAGCTTGGTCTGGTTGGAAGTAAAAGCGGAGAAGAAGAATCAAGTGAATTCCCAGCCGGAACGATCATCTCCCAGAGTATAGAAGCGGGAGAAAAAGCCGATCAGGGAACCACGATCACATATGTTGTAAGCACAGGCTCCAATCAGTTGTCTGTACCAACGGTAACAGGTATCTCTCAGTCAGAGGCTGAGGCAAAGATCAAAGCGTTAGGTCTTGAGACTTCGATCCAGCAGTCATACAGTGATTCTGTAGCAATTGGACGAGTGATCAGTGTAGAACCTGGCGAGGGAACAGCAGTGACAGCAGGACAGACGGTCACACTTACTGTCAGTCTTGGTGAGGAGAATAAACAGGTTGCAGTACCGAGCGTACTTGGCGTAGATGAGGCGACGGCCAAGAAAACACTGAATGACAGTGGATTCCAGGTAAACGTGGAGACAACATCAACGGCAACAGGTATAGCAGAAGGCTGTGTAGCAAATCAGAGTATCGCAGCAGGAACAGAGGCTGATCCGGGAACCACGATCACACTTCAGATCTATCATGCACCGGCAGCAACACCTACAACAGTTCCAGATGAATCAAATGCACAGGGAACTGGCACAAACACAGGAAGCTGGACCTGCAACGTTCAGCTGGAACAGCCGCAGAACTATGCAGGCGGACCGATCAGACTTCGTCTGATACAGAATGTAAACGGCACTAATGTGGAAACGATCCTTCTGGAAGGACAGACAGTTACTTTCCCGTATGTTCTTACAGCAGCAGGAGCTGATGCAGTGGAGACAGGAACGGTGTATCTGGAAGAGATGGTTGACGGTGAATACGTTGAGCGGGGACATTATTCCAATGTTCCGTTCAAACAGTCATAAGAGGGCCTATGCAGGGAAAAATAATTAAAGGAATAGCCGGATTCTACTACATTGACGTAGTAGGATCCGGAATATATGAATGTAAAGCAAAGGGAATCTTCAGGAAAGATAAGATGAAACCTTTGGTTGGAGATAATGTGGAGATTGAAGTGCTGGATGAAGCGAATAAGCTTGGTAATCTGGTACAGATCTTACCCAGAAAGAATCAGTTGATCCGTCCGGCATCAGCCAATGTGGATCAGGCACTGGTCATATTTGCAGTCCGTCAGCCGGAACCGAATTACGCGCTGTTGGACCGCTTTTTGATTACAATGGAACAGCAGAATGTCCCTACGATCATCTGCTTTAATAAGCGAGACCTGGCAGAGGAAGAAAATCTTCAGAAAATGTACGAGATCTATACAAGCTGCGGATATCAGGTCCTTTTGACGAGCGCAGCAAATGAAGAGGGGATCGACCCGGTGAGAAAGATACTGGGGGGAAAGACTACAGTGGTAGCGGGACCTTCCGGTGTGGGCAAGTCATCCCTGTCTAATCTGCTTCAAAAAGAAGTGAGTATGGAGACCGGTGAGATCAGCCGTAAGCTAAAACGGGGGAAGAATACTACCAGACATTCGCAGCTTCTTACGGTAGGTAAGAACACATATCTTATGGATACCCCGGGATTTAGTTCGCTTTTTGTCGAGGGTATGGAAAAGGAAGAACTGAGAAATTATTTTCCTGAGTTTTCTCCTTATGAAGGATTCTGTCGATTCCAGGGTTGTGTTCATGTCAATGAACCGGACTGTGCACTTAAAAAGGCAGTGGAAGAGGGAAAAGTCAGTAAACAAAGATATGACAATTATGTGAGCTTTTATGAAGAGTTAAAAGAAAAGGAAAAAAGGAGATATTAGTATGTTTGAATTGGCACCTTCAATCTTATCTGCGGATTTTGCCTGTCTGGGTGAGCAGATACACAGGGTAGAGGAAGCTGGCGTAAAGTGGCTTCATATTGACGTGATGGATGGGGCATTTGTACCAAGTATTTCTTATGGGATGCCAGTGATAGCATCGATACGAAAGGAAACAGCGCTTTTTTTCGATGTACATCTTATGGTGGAGGAACCGGGCCGGTACATTCAGGCATTTAAAGAATGCGGAGCCGATCAGCTAACGATCCATGCAGAAGCCTGCAGACATCTTGATGGAACTCTCAGGGATATTAAGGCAGCCGGAATGAAAGCCGGTATTGCACTGAATCCGGGAACATCGCTTCATGAACTGGATCATGTTCTGAATCTGGTGGATATGGTCCTTGTAATGACTGTGAATCCAGGATTTGGCGGACAGAGCTATATTACTAATTGTACAGAAAAGATAAGAAAACTAAGAAAAATGATAGATGAGACCGGTCTTGCGATAGATCTTCAGGTAGATGGCGGCATCAACAGGGATACGATCCAGACAGTTCTGGATGCAGGGGCCAATATCATAGTTGCAGGCTCGGCAGTGTTTTCCGGAGATATCGGTGAAAATGTCAGACAGCTTAAGGGCATCATGGAGGCACATGAAGGAAAATGAAAACACTGATTATCACAGGGGGCAATATCGAAGAAGATTTTGCCCTTTCTTTTATGAAAAAAATGGATCCGGACTATATATTGGGTGTAGACCGGGGACTGGAATTTTGTTACAGGCATCAGATTAGCCCGGATTATATTGTGGGAGATTTTGACAGTCTGCCGCCTGAGATCCTCGAGTGGTATAAAACGGAAGGTAAGATTCCCATACGGGAGTATAATCCTGTAAAAGATGCAACAGATACTATGATAGCACTGGAAAAGGCATTGGATGAAAAAAGTTCAGAAATCTGGATACTGGGAGGCACCGGCACAAGGATCGATCATGTGCTTTGCAATATACATATCCTGAAAAATGCTTGGAAAAAGAATACTCCGGCTTACATCGTGGATAGCAGAAATCTGATCACACTTCCGGTAAAATCGGGATTTGTTATAAGAAAAGAAGAGCAATATGGAAAGTACGTATCATTTTTTCCATTGGGTGAAGAAGTGGAAGGACTGACACTGGAAGGATTCAAGTACCCATTGGACAGATATCATCTGAGAAATCTGGAAGGGCTTGGAGTCAGCAACGAAATCGAAAGTGACATGGCAAAAGTCTCATGGGAAAAAGGAATATTAGTCATGATACAAAGCAGGGATTAAGCGGAATATAATGTGAGAGAAAAGCTCATGAGGTAAAAAAACTGATTAGTTAAATAAATACAATATATAAAAGTAAAAACAGGAGGGATAATAATGAATTCACAGGAAAAACTGCAGAAACTCATTCAGACAGTAGAGGAGATCGCAAAAGAACAGGGCGCATACTGGAAAGATAATGAAAAAATGAGAAAGACTTTTGAAAACTGCTTTGTGAGTACAGCAAAAACCACAACAAAATTTTTAGAAAATGATGAGGCTTATGTATTTACAGGAGATATCTCAGCCATGTGGCTGCGTGATTCTTCCGCACAGGTAGTTCATTATCTTGCATTTTTGAAAAAGTATCCTATTTTACAGGAGATGGTCAAAGGACTGATCGCCAGACAGGCAAAGTATATCCATATTGATCCATATGCAAATGCGTTCAATGAAGAGGACAACGGAAACTGCTGGGAAAAAGACATTACTGAATATAACCCATGGAACTGGGAGAGAAAGTATGAGATCGATTCCCTTTGCTATCCGATATGGCTGATCAAACAGTACGTTGCCCATACAGATGCCCATGACGTATTCACTCCGGAAGTAAAACAGGCTTTTAGAGATATCCTTAATGTGTGGAAGCTGGAGCAGAATCATGAGGACTCCAAGTATTCTTTTATACGTGTAAATTGCCCTCCTTCTGATACCTTAAGCTGCGAAGGAAAAGGTGAACCGGTGGGATATACCGGAATGACATGGTCGGGATTTCGCCCAAGCGACGATGCATGTAAGTATGGATATCTTATCCCGTCTAATATGTTTGCCAGCGTTGTACTTGGCTATATGGAAGAGTTTTTGAGAGAAGAATATAATGATGAAGCGATGGCAGAGGAAGCAGCTCAGTTAAAGGCACAGATTAAAGAAGGAATCAAAAAATATGGTATCGTAAAAGACGAGACTTTTGGTGAGATGTATGCTTATGAGACAGATGGTCTTGGAAATTACAATCTGATGGACGATGCAAATGTGCCAAGCCTTTTGTCTCTTCCATGGCTGTCCTATTGCGAAAAGGACGATCCAATCTATAAAAATACCAGAGCTTTTGTGCTCAGCAAAAAGAATCCGTATTACTTTGAAGGAACAAAAGCAAAAGGAATCGGAAGTCCTCATACACCGGACCAGTATATCTGGCATATTGCTCTTACGATGCAGGGACTTACTTCAGATGATCCAAAGGAGAAAAAGGAACTTTTGAATCTTCTTTTAGATACAGAGGCTGGATGCGAAGTGATGCACGAGGGATTTGACTGCAATAAGCCGGAAGAATTCACAAGAGAATGGTTTGCATGGGCGAATTCTTTATTTGCGTTGTTTGCACTTTCTATGAAATAGGTAATACCCGGCATGTACTTGAATATAACAATAACGATAGGGAGCAGATAATATGATGAATAAACAGGATTTGCACAGACATGTGGGAAGTTTACAGCAGGTGGCGAAGATTCGTCCACTCCAGTTTAGTGAGGGACGGGCAGAGCAGCTTAAAGCTTTTGAAGTGAAAAATGGACCTCTGCAGTTTACTGTCTTAGGCGATAAGTGTCTGGACATTACAGATGTATCGTATCGTGGGATCAACATCAGTTTTCTTTCAAAACCAGGTCTGATGGGAAGAAATCACTTTGATACCAATGGTGACGAGGCACTTCGCAGTATCATGGGAGGTCTTATGTTTACAGCCGGACTGGAAAATATCTGTCCTCCATGTACCAGTGACGGAAAAGATTATCCGATGCATGGGCGTATCAGGACCACACCAGCAGAACATATCTGCGCCGATGGTGTGTGGAATGAGGATAAATATGTGATGAGTATCTCTGGAGAGATGCGGGAGGCAGAACTGTTTGGAGAAAACATGGTCCTCAGAAGAAAGATAACAACTACATATCCAGGAAAAACTATTACGGTGGAAGATGAGATTGAAAATCAGTCTTTTCGGACGGAGCCGATGATGCTTTTATATCACTGCAACATCGGATGGCCACTGTTGGATGAAGATTGTGAGATTATTCTTCCTACTCGGGAGGTCATTGCCAGAGATGAGGCAGCGAAAGATCATGTGGGAGAATATGACCACATGGAAGCACCAAGTGATAATGAGCCGGAATATGTATTCTTACATCGTCTGGCCGCTGATGAAGAAGGCAACACATTTGCATCGATCGTGAATGAAAAGCTGGGGATAGGAATCAAGATTTCATTTTCCCAAAAAGAACTTCCATACTTTATGCAGTGGAAATCACGGGCATCCGGCGATTATGTGGTTGGTCTTGAACCGGCAAATTCCAGCGTATATGGAAGATTATTCCATGAGGAGCAGGGAGATCTGCATACGATGGAGCCTTTTGAAAAAGAACATAAAAAGTTAGTATTTACATTCCTTGACGGCAGCAGTGAGATTGAAGCAGTACGTCGGGAAGCATCAGAGTTGAGGACATTGGGAAAATAGAGGGACGGCAGATGGGAAAAGGCAGAGAATTGCTGAAAGCAAAAAGAAAAGAGTTTCGAGATCTGGGTATTGCAAAAAAGACATTGATTCTTATGTTTACAGTTTCTCTGATACCCCTTTTTTGCACAATGGTCATGTTCTATTGGCTGAGTGCATCGTCCATGCGTTCACAGACAAGTGAGCTGATCCAGGCGAATCTGGAACAGTCCGCGAGTAATGTGCAGAACTTCTGGCAGACTTATGAAGACATCATCCAAAGTATCTATATAGATGATTTTTACGGTGAGAATCTGGAGCCTATCAATCTGTGGGACAGCAGCAATTACTTCGAAGCCAAGTCTGAGATCAACAAAAGACTGGAAAATATTGTATATACAAATGATGAAATTCTGGGAATAGTGGTCATGGGCTCCTATTTCGACACCTGTTTCTACGACAGTATTACAGAATCCAGCCAGTCAAGTGTATGCTTTGATGTGGATACTATCCGATACAATGAATATATGCAGGAAGCAATGAACGAGAACAGAATCGTTTCTTCCGAACTGCGTCATATCAGTAACAGTGAATATGGAAATCGGGATGTACTATACATTGCCTGTCAGCTTAGAGATTTTGAGGATTTTGAGGCGAATCCAATGGGGTGTGTCATGCTGTGCATTGATGAGCAGGCACTTGAGGATGTCTACGGGAAGAGTAACACAGATTCTAATATCACGCTTGTTACGAATCAATATGGAGATATTCTTTCTTTTCCGCAGGAATCTCTGGCAGGGGTAAATCTTATTGAAGCGACCTCAAAGTCAGAACCGGGTCAGGGATATCTGGGAGAAGGAAGCACCGAGGTGGCAGTGACCGGAACAAAACTGGAGCAGGCGGCGATACAATATCTGAGAGATAATCAATATCTGGAAGGAAATCGCCTTGAGGCGGTGAGCCAGGAGATACTGGAAGGACGTTGTTATGTGATCAATGTCCAAAACTCAGATTATGCCATGCGAAACTTCAGATACGTTGTTGAAATCATGCTGATGTTTGGTGTATTGGCAGGCCTATTATGTATGATACTTGCCATAGGATTTTCAGAAGAGGTAGACAATTCTGTGAAACCGATCCTGCGGGCTATGGATAAAGCAAATCAAGGTGACTTAAAGACAAGGATCAAGATACATGGAAGCGATGAATTTGCCCGTATTTCCCACCAGTTTAACCATATGATCGAACAGATCAGACTGTCAAATGAGCAGGAAAAGGATGCACTGGTACGAAAGAAAAATGCAGAGATCAAGTCTCTGGAAGCCCAGATCAATCCACATTTTCTTTATAATACCCTGGATGCGATCAATTGGGTGGCTTTGGATCAGAAAGAATATACCATAAGCCGTATGCTGACCAGTCTCGCAACGATTCTTCGATACAGCATCCACAAAAGCAATGAAATCGTGGAAATAAAAAGTGAATTGGAATATCTGAGAAAATATGTGTATCTGCAGCAGCAGCGGTTTGACTATTCTTTCTTATGCATCATTGATGCAGATGAAAGTATTCTTTCTTATAAGATACACAAATTGCTGATCCAGCCGCTGCTGGAAAATATTTTGGTCCATGGATTTCCGGGAAACAGTGGTATGGATGAGATTAATATAAAAATCAGTTCCGTGGAAGACGGAAGGATGATCCAGATCATTGTTGAGGATAATGGTGTGGGCATGGAACATGAGAAGGTGGAATTTTTCAATCATTTTGATTATCAGAAGGAGAGAATCGAGTCCAGTATCGGCGTGAGAAATGTCATTACACGACTTAAACTTTACTATGGAGAAGAGGGAAGCTTTTACATGGTATCAGGAAAAGACGGAACAAGGATCACCATGAGAATACCTTATGGGAAGTAAAAAAATAAAATCAAGAAATATCCGGGAGGAAAATAAGAATGCGTATTGTTATAGCCGAGGACGAACCAAAATCCAGAGAAGGATTGATAAACATCATCCAACGTTTTACTGATTATGAGATTGTAGGCGTTGCGGAAAATGGCGAAGACGGATATAAGATCACGACAGAATTGAAGCCAGATCTGGTTATTTCAGATATTCGCATGCCTGTTCTTGATGGACTGGGCATGCTTCAGAAGATAAAGGAAAGTCAGATTGATGTACAGGCAATATTGCTGACTGGTTATTCAGAATTTGAATATGCCAGACGGGCTCTCCAACTGCAGGTGGTTGAGTATGTGCTAAAGCCGTTGGAGATCGATCAGTTTCTTTCTATATTGAAAAAAGCAGAGGGAAAAGTACAGAAGAAAAATGCAGAGCGTCTTACACCAGATCAATTGCTGTGGAGTTATGTTGTCAGCAGCGAGGTGGAGAAGGAACGTATGCAGCCTATGCTCGAGGAAGAACTGGGAGTCAATGACAGGATAATTTCCACGATGTTTTTGATCCATCCGGACAGTATTGCCAGTGAGACTTATGGAGAGATTAGAAAGCAGCTGCAGCATACACTGGAAGCACTCTGTATGGAAAACTATTACCTTCTGGTAAGACCAGGAGAATCAGGTGGCGTGTTTGCTCTTTTGATAGATACAGAACGAAACCGTAGTCTGAAATCTATCTTTGTGAGAAGGATCATTCCACAGCTGCAGGAGATATCCGGCTGTGTCTGCAGTATGGTGCAGATGCATGGAGTCAGACAGATCAATCAGGTAATGGACGAACTGGTGGCACTGCTGAAATATTCTTTCTCCATACCGGAGGGAGATATCATCGACAAAGAAACAGCACAGATGATCGTATATGAAAAGCTGGATTACCCATCTTCACTGGAGAATGAAATGATCCAGTACATACGAAATGGGAAACGCGAGCGTATACTGGAAAAAGGTGAAGAATTCGCAAAACTTGTGATAGACAGCAAGGCATCACCAGAGTGTATCAGAGATTATACTGTTCGTTTTGTAGTTGGTATTCTTCGTATCATAGGTGATGTGAGAAGACAGCTGAATCAGGAAGAAGAGATCCAGTACATGATGGGAAGCATTAATAAAAGCCATACCCAGCGTGAGGTCAGATATCAGTTCGAGAAAATCTTGAAGAATGTTGCAGTTTTGGATAATGAAGATGAGACTGCGATCACTGAAAATGGGATCGTGTTGAATGCAATATCATATATCAGAGAAAATTATGGAAAGAATATAGGCTTGTATGAAGTGGCACAGTTTTGTAATGTCCGTTCGGAATATCTTTCAAGGATATTTAAAGAAGAAACGGGGGTCAAATTTGTTGACTTCCTGACGAACTTTCGGATCAGTGTGGCAAAAAGACTGCTGTATTCTGGAAATTACAAAGTTGTGGAAGTGGCAGAAATGGTGGGATTTGCTGATCAAAAGTATTTTCAGAAAGTCTTTAAGAAAGTATGTGGCGTCACACCTTCAGAATATAAAAAGGAGAACTGCCGATGAAGATTCGAAGACTGCTTGTGTTTCTTGCAGGTATGGTTTTGACGGCTCTGGTTATTTTGTACGTTCAGTTTTTGAAAGCGAATGAGGTTTCTAATGCGCAGGATGAGAGTATAAATACTATTCGTGTACTCGCACCATATGAGACGGCTCTTCAACAGCAGATCCTTGAGGAAATCGGAAGCGAATATGGAAGGATTCCTGGAAATCCCCAGATCGTTTATGAGTTTGTTCCGAAGGAAAACATGAAAAAAGAACTTTCCTTAAGAAGTCTTGCAGGTAAGGAAAAGGTGAATGTGGTGATCTGTGACAGCGGTCTCATGCCAGAACTTATCAGGATCAATATATTAAAAGAAGTGCCGGTGCCAAATGAACTTTATGAAAGAGTGTCACAGCGGCAGCTGTGGAGCAGCACAAGGGATAATGGAAAATATTATGGAGTTCCATTTACCTGTGATCCCTATGTACTCTATTACAGAACAGACAGGCTGGAGGAACATGATCAGAGTGTACCGACAACTTGGGAAGAACTGATCGACTGTGGACAGGCTATCCAAAAGACAGGGATAAAAAGTATAGGGATCGCCTTAAAACGTTCAGAGGAGACGGCTAACATATATCGCATCATGCTATACAGCATGGGAGGAAATTTTCATGGGATCAATCAGGAGACTGGCATGGAAAGCTTTGAAAATTTTCAGAAAATGTCACGATACGCTTTGCTGGGGCAGGAAATGATGAATTATACACAGCAGGATCTCGCACGGGAATTTGCTGAGGGACGTATCAGCCTGATGATCAATCAGATGAGTGCTGCAACGATTTTAAGGACTAACCAGATTTCCTTTGAGATCGGCGTGGCAAAGGTGCCGGATGATGAGGCAGGAGGAACGTTTCTGACTGGTGAAAATATTGGATTGACCAAGGATACAGATATGGCAGCATGGGATTTTGTGAAATATCTGACGGAAGCCAACGCATCTGAGCGGATCAGTAATGCGATGGGGACCCTTCCTGTTTTTTCAGATGTTACTTATCATCAGAAGTCCAAGGTATATCTGGAAAATGCCGAAGCTCTTCTGGATGAGGCACGTATACCGGAACCATACAATTCATGGACGAAAATAAGCGAAGCTATCACGGATGGGGTCTATGAAATGCTGGGAACTAATATGGCGAATGCAGAAGAAATTGCAGACCAAGTGCACGATAAAGTCAGAGTTGCAATAATGTCGGGGTAAAAAATTGGCGAATGTCAATAATTTACCCCTTTTTTAAAATTTTGAAATATACAAGAATGACGAAAACTGATAAGATAAACCCAGCTTGAAACGACAACATATACAAAAAGTAAAAGGAGAGAAAAGCTATGAAAAAGAAACAAGTATTAAGTCTTATGCTTGCATCAGTAATGGTATTCAGCATGGCAGCATGTGGAAACTCATCCGCACCAGCAGATGACACAGCAGCTAAAGATGATGCAGCAGCAACAACAGAGGATGATGCAGCAGCAACAGATGACGCAGCATCAGGAGAGAAACAGAAAATTACGATCACATGGCGTGATGACGGAACAGACATTAACTTAAATGCAAACTATATTGCACTTAACGCAGCATACGAAGCATGGGACAAAAAAGATCAGGTTGAACTTGACTTTGCTCCTATCACAGCTTCAGAAGGTGACTACTTCACAAAGATCGCTCTGCAGTTAGCAGATCCTTCTACTTGTCCTGATCTGGTATGTGAAGATACATTCCAGCTTCCGAACGATGTAAGTGCTGGTTACCTGACAAACCTTGACAGCTACGTAGCAGATTACGAAGACTGGAACAACGGACTGTATTTCGAATCTATGCAGAGCGCTGTAACAGGAGCTGACGGATCTGTATATGGTATCCCATATTGTACAGATACTCGTGGTATCTTCTACAACAGAGAGATCATGACAGAGGCTGGTGTAATCGCTGAAGGCGAAGACTTCGAGCCAAAGACATGGCAGGATATCCTGGATGCTTGTCAGAAAGTTAAAGACAATTGCCCGGATGTAGTACCTTTCTGGTGCAACTCTGGTGTAGCAACAGGAGAAGCAACTTCCATGCAGACATATGAGATGCTGCTTTACGGAACAGGCGAAAGACTGATCGGCGATGACGGAAAATGGATCGTTAACAGTGACGGAATCAAAGATTCTCTGCAGTTCCTGAGCGATATCTATACAAACGGATATGGCCCTTCATTATCATTAGTACTTAACGGACAGGCTTCCAACACATCTGCAAAAGAATATATGCCAGAAGGCAAACTTGCAATGTCTATGGACGGTATCTGGATCACAGGTAACTGGAAAGATACAGGAGCTTCACCTTGGGAAGGTTATGCAGACAAAGTTGGTCTTGCTCCAATGCCTACAAGCGAAGGACAGGATCCTGGTTCTGTAACACTGGCAGGTGGCTGGGCTTATTCTATCCCAGAAAACTCTGATCAGAAAGATATCACATGGGAGTTCATCAAACAGGTTATGTCACCTGAGTTCTATCTGCAGTACATCATGCAGGCAGGAAACATCGCTGTTAGAACTGATACAGCAGAAGAAGCTGAATACACAGCACAGCCTCTGTTCGGTATCGCTACTCAGTTCCTTGAGACAGCTGATTTCAGACCACAGAATGACCAGTACTCAACAGTATCTACTTCTATCCAGAAGATGGTTGAGTCTGTAGTATCAGGCACAAGCCCAGAAGATGCAATGAAACAGTACGGCACCGATGTAGCTCGTGATGTTGGAGACGAAAACGTTGCTCAGTAATCTTAAATAATAGTAATGGGCGGACAGCAATAATTACTGTTCCGCCCATTCTTTTAGAAAGAGGAGGAAAAAGGTATGGCAAAACCAAACCGCGCGGCGATGATCAAAGACGAAGCTAAAAAGTCAGTACTCCTGCTTCCAGCAGTTATCCTTTTAGCATGTTTCTTTATCGTTCCCATCATATTGACCGTATATTATTCATTTACAAATATGGCACTGACAGGTGCAAATGCCAAGAACTTCCAGTTCGTTGGTGTTCAGAACTACGTTAAGATGCTGACAGACCCGAATACATGGGTTTCTATCAAGAACACATTACTCTTCCTGGTAGGAAGTTTGGTAGGACAGAGTGTTATCGGATTCGTTATTGCATACTTAATGAAAAACAAAGCAAAAGCATTCCGAAGTGTAGTTGGACCATGTATCCTTGTTGGATGGGTTATGCCTGAGATCGTTGTTTCTCTTTGCTGTCTGGCATTCTTTGATATGTCAGGTACAATGAACAGCATTCTTGGACTTGTTCACATCAAACCAGTTGAGTGGCTGTATGCACATCCTATGCTTACTGTAGTTATTGCCAACGTATGGCATGGTGCTGCATTCTCTATGATGAACTTCCAGTCAGCTCTGGATAATGTATCAGGAGATATCGAAGAGGCAGCTCGTGTGGATGGAGCTAACAGATTCCAGACACTGATCCGTATCATCGTTCCATGTATCAAAGATACAATTGCTACTAACACTATGCTGAATACTCTGTCAACTCTGGGTGTATTCGGACTTATCTGGGCTCTTACGGGTGGTGGCCCTGGAAGCTCAACAACAACACTTGCCATTTACATGTACAATGCTGGTATGAAGAACTTCCAGTTAGGTCAGGGTACTGCAATTGGTATGTTACTGTTAGTTGTAGGTGCTGTATGTAGTGTCATCTATACAAAACTGATGAAAACAGACGATTAAGGAAGGAGAATAAGAAAATGAGTGAGAAAACTACAAAGGCAATTCATTATGCGATTCTGACACTTATAGCCATTCTCTTTGTCCTGCCATTAATATGGCTGGTTCTGGCAGCACTTGATTCAGGTGCTAATCAGGCTTTGAAATGGCCTACAACCTGGACATTACAGAACTTTATCGATGTTTTGAAAAGTTCAGATAACCTGAGAGGTTTTGGTGTTGGTCTTATTATTTCTGTAATCCAGTCATTTGTCGTAGTACTGGTATCAGGTCTTGCAGCTTATCCGCTGTCAAGATATCATCTGAGCTATAAGAAACCATTTATGTACATTATTTTGTTCATGACAGCTCTTCCTATGATCGCTGTTATCGTACCAATTTACAAAATGTTCTTAAATATCGGATTACTCGACAGCATCCCTGGTGTTATCCTGTATCTGACAGCATCTTCACTGCCATATGGTATCTGGCTGATGAAGAACTTCATGGATGGTGTACCTGTTGAACTTGAGGAAGCTGCATGGGTTGATGGAGCTACAACAATGACTTCTATCCGTAAAGTAGTAGCACCTCTGATGTTCCCTGGAATCTGCGTAGTATTTATCTACACATTCTCAGGAAGCTGGGGTAACTTCTTTGTACCGTACATCTTGCTTAGTTCATCCAATAAACTGCCGGCATCTGTTATGCTGTATCAGTTCTTTGGACAGCATGGTTCCATTGCTTATGGAACATTGGCAGCATATTCGATCATTTACGCACTGCCATCTATCCTGCTGTACGTTCTGTCACAGAACTACATGTCAAAAGGATTTACTATGGCTGGAGCTGCAAAAGGTTGATGCTATAAGCGAGGAAGAAGAAAAAGTATATCTATTGAGATATTTATAAAACGTGAATTGAAAAGGGTCATCTTTGCGGATGGCCCTTTTTTTAAAAGATGAGTTCAGACATGAGAAAAGGAGACATAAATGATTTTAATTAAAGAGAGAATCGGAAAGATGCTGGAGTATCTGAAAGAGCAGGTATATCCAGAGAAGATGGAGATCCAGGAGTATAAGATGATCCGCACAGATGAAAGATTTTGTGATGTGAAGAATCTGGATACTTCTGATTGGGAAGTTTTTAAAAGGGAACAGATCTGGGGTGGCCATAGAGAATACTATTGGTTTGAGACTTTTGTTACTATTCCCGAGGATTTTGACGGCAAATGTGTAGTTTATGAGCTGAGAACTGGCAGAGAGGGAGAGTGGGATGCCACAAATCCACAGTTTTCCATCTTTATCGATGGGGTTATGAAACAGGGTCTGGATGTTAACCATAGAGAGGTTATTCTTGCAGACTGTGCAAAGGCAGGTCAGACTTATAGAATCGTATTATCTGCATTTACAGGAGATCAGAACTTTAGCCTGAAGCTTGATTCAGAGTTGAAAGTACTGGATCGAAAAATCGAAAAATACTACTATGATCTGGAGGTACCATATCAGACAGCAAGACTTCTCTCTGACGAAGACCAGGCATATATTACGATCATTCAGGCAGTGAATGAATCTTTGAATCTTCTTGATATGAGAAAGGAAGGCTCCAAAGAATTCTATGACAGTATGGAAAAGGCTCAGGAATATATTACAAAGGAATTTTATGAAAAATATTGTGATGCTGAAAAGACTCCTGTTGTCTATTGTGTAGGACATACACATATTGACTGCGCATGGCTTTGGACGCTTCGGGTAACAGAGGACAAGGCAGTACGAAGCTTTTCCACAGTACTGGAATTGATGAATGAATATCCGGAATATGTATTCATGTCCAGCCAGCCTCAGCTTTACAAATATGTAAAAGAAAATGCTCCGGAAGTTTACGAGAAGATCAAGGAAAGAGTAAAAGAAGGACGCTGGGAACCAGAAGGCGGTATGTTTGTCGAGGCAGATTGTAATATTGCATCTGGTGAAGCTCTGGTACGTCAGTTTATCCATGGACAGAGATTTTTCAAAGAAGAGTTCGGCGTGGATAATTCGATTCTCTGGCTTCCAGATGTATTTGGCTATTCCGCAGCTCTGCCGCAGATTCTGCAAAAGTGTGGCCTTCCTTACTTTATGACGACGAAGATCAGCTGGAACGAATTCAACAAGATGCCTTGTGATACTTTTGAATGGGAAGGAATCGATGGAAGCCGCGTGCTGACACATTTTGTACCAACGCGTGATTATAACAAGGGCGCAGTGGAAGGTGGATTTGAGACAGAACATTTTACTTCTTATAATGGTGAGATCAATCCTTCACAGATGAAGGGCGGATGGAAACGTTACAGCCAGAAATACCTGAACGAAGAGATTTTGTGCTGCTTTGGTTTTGGAGACGGCGGCGGCGGCCCAACAAAGGAAATGCTGGAAAACCAGAAACGTCTGGAAAAAGGTATCCCGGGTGTGCCGAGAACGAAGATGGCTATATCAAAAGAATTTTTCGAAAACCTGGACAAAAATGTAAGGGGAAAGAAATATCTTCCATCCTGGGTTGGTGAACTATATCTGGAATATCACAGAGGAACTTACACCTCCATGGCCAGAAATAAAAAATATAACCGTAAGTCAGAATTTGCTTATCAAAATGAAGAGATGTATGCAACTCTGGACAGCCAGTTTGGCGGTGTATATCCGGAAAAAGAGCTCCTTGACGGCTGGGAAGTCATTCTCAGAAATCAGTTCCATGATATCCTGCCAGGATCCTCTATCAAGGAAGTATATGATGATTCCAAGGCTGAGTATGAAGGAATTTTTGCGGAAAATGCAAAAATGACTGCTGCAACTCTGACTCATATTGCAGAAAATGTAAATGCAGCGAAACATTCTCTTATTGTATATAACCCGAACAGTAATCTGTCAGCAGAACTTGTGACTTTCGAACTGACGGATGGAATCACGAATCCATCGGTATATGATGGGGAGAAGAAGCTGGATGTTCAAAAGACAGCAGATGGCCAGTTTGTATTCTTCGCAGAAGGAGTACCGGCAAAGGGATATAAAACCTATACAGTCAAGGAAGATGCAGATGATCAGGCAGGTCAGGAATCTTCGGTAAAGGTATCCAATACCGTCATGGAGAATGATTTCTTCCTTGTAGAGTACAATGAGAAGGCTCAGTTTGCACGCATTTATGATAAAAAGGCAGAAAGAGAAGTTCTGAAACCAGGTCAGGCAGGAAATGTGATCGTCAGTTATGAAGACCGCCCACATAATTATGATGCATGGGATGTAAATAACTATTATACAGAGAAATCATGGGATATCGATGATGTATCTTCTATGGAAGTCATTGAAAATGGTCCGGTGAGATCTTGTGTGAAAGTAGAGAGAAAATATCTGGATTCTGTGATCACTCAGTATATCTACATGTATAAGGATATTGCAAGAATTGATATCAAGAATGTGATCGACTGGAAAGAACATCAGATCTTCCTGAAAGATTACTTCCCGATTGATGTGCATACAAATGAGGCAACCTTTGATATCCAGTATGGTAATGTCAAGAGAGATACCCACGACAATACTTCATGGGATTTTGCCAAGTTTGAAGTGTGTCATCATAAGTGGATGGATGTGTCCGAAACAGGATATGGAGTCAGTATGCTCAATGACTGCAAATATGGTGTCAGTGTAAGGGGCGGAGTGATAGGAATGTCCATGCTCAAGTCAGCGGTATACCCAAATCCAGATGCTGATAAGGAAATGCACGAATTTACTTATTCGGTATATCCTCATCAGGGAGACTGGAGAGAGGCTGGCACAGTAAAACAGGCTTATCAGATCAATAACCGCTGAAGGCCGTATGGAAAGAAAATGAGGCAGGTACTCTTGAGACATCTTACTCGTTAGTATCTTCAGATCAGGAAAATGCAGTAGTGGAAGTTGTTAAGAAGGCTTTGGATTCTGATGATACGATTGTCAGACTTTATGAGTGCTATAATAAGCGGACGGCGACGGAACTTACTTTTGGTAAGGAAATTGCTTCTATTGTGGAGTGCGACATGATGGAACAGGGGAATGTGCCTGTGGAGTTTGAGGGGAAGAAGGCTTGGTTTGTGATGAAGCCGTTTGAGATTAAGACTTTGAAGGTTACTTTCAAGTAGAGAGAAGTGTAGGGCGGACGCCTTCCGGAGTTGGTCTCCCGGCCACAGTCGGGGGAGGCTGAATCGCATTTTGCTTATATTTACCTGGAAAATTTACAGGAAGTTGTATCTAGTTAAAAAATACTCCTATATAGTATGTTATTATCATACGATATAGGAGTATTTTTATGAAAACAAATGGTGGATTTCAGGTGACGAAGCAGGCACGTGATCTGAAACAGGATTATGAAGCAGTTTCTGCACAGATGAGTGAGATTTATTATCAAGGATTTTTTAAGGAAGAAATTAGGAAAGATGAGTATATGTATCAAGGAGCAAATTAAGAACATGAATCTGGTGATTGGCTGTTTTTGCGTTGAAAAACAAGGGCTTTGATGGTAGAATAACCTCAGAAATAAAATCGAAATTAACCAAGCTGAAAGTGAAGGACATTTCTTGACGGAAAGTCAGGAAGATGGAACTTGTCTGATGAAAGAACTTGGAAGAGAGGATTATGGATAAACGAGAAAAGGAATTTAAAATACAGCATTATGGAGTAATTGCCTTGGGGATATTGCTTCTAACAGTGACGGTCTTATTTGTTTTGGTTGGCATACTTTACTCTGTGGCGAGTGATGGGGGTAGATATGAGGAATTATAAGGTGACTATGATACTTGGGGGTAAAATTGTTTTCGGAATAATGGCTGTCGTAGGGGCAGTTCTTGGAATTATGTTTATTGTATATGGGAATATGATTCCAGTTGGCATCGCGTGCTATATTTATACTTTTTATGTTATGGGAATGATATTTTCTCAGATTGAAGTAATGGATAATAAATTGTACTATCGTAACTCATTCTTTATTACAAAAAAGTATGACGTCACCGAAATCAAAAGAGTGAAGTTAAAATATGGTTGGACTTTTGATGATACCAGTTTGGAAAAATACATAGTAGCGGTTGCATACAATAGAAAAGGAAGACGAATGTTCTCAGTATCAAAGCGAATGGTTAATTATGATAGATTTTTAAGTCTAATACGAAACAAAGGGATACCGGTATCTTAACTATAGGTTGAGACAGAAAATTACAGTTTAGCAAGCAGGAGAACAGGGATATGCAGAGTAAAATCACAAAGGAGAAAAAGCATGGGAATATTTTCAAAAAAAGAGTAAATGAATGTTGAGTGCTTATGAATAGACTCAGATTTTGGCGGAGGACTATCGAACTTCGTCATGGAGGTGACGATCTTGGAATTCAACGAAAAATTGCAGGAATTGCGTAAAAACAAAGAATTAACCCAGGAAGAACTTGCCAGCCAATTATTTGTATCAAGAGCTGCCATTTCAAAATGGGAGTCAGGTAAGGGCTATCCTAATATAGAATCCCTAAAACTTATTTCTAAGTTTTTTTCGGTTTCAATTGATGAATTGTTATCTGGGGATGAATTGATCACTTTAGCTGAGAAAGAGAATAAATCCAATATCCAAGGAATGTATGATGTGTTAATTGGTGTCATGGATATCATGGCAATTATACTGATCGTGCTGCCTCTTTATGGAAATCCTATTGAGGGATATATATACTCGGTTAATTTGATTTCATTTTCAGCCACGACCCCACTCAATTTGCTTATCTATTGGGTGATTTATATTTCACTGATAGTAATCGGAATCATGAAACTTCTTTTTATCCATTTTCAAAAGGCAGTGGGGGAAAATAGAATCACCAAAATTTCAGTTGGGCTGAGTATTGTTTCCATGATTTTTTTAATAGCAGCCAGAGAACCTTATGCGACCACATTGGTATTTCTCTTTTTGGTCGTAAAAGTAGTATTGTTGTTAAAGAAAGCAAAAATTAAATAAGAGTGCCTAAAAACCTATAATATTGGCTCTGATACGATTCGTATCAGGGCTTTTTTGCTGTCGTTACGGTAAGTTTCTTGAGGTTTACCTGACTCTGCACCATACTGAGTGTGCAGGCAAAAACAAACAATAATGTGATGAAGAAAAGGAGAGGTGCAGATGGAATATATGATTGAAACACAAAATTTAACAAAGCGATATGGAACGGTGTCCGTTGTGGACCATATTAACATGCATGTGCCAAAAAGGAAAATATATGGTTTGCTGGGCAGGAATGGTGCAGGGAAAACTACTGCCATGAAAATGATGCTTCGGCTTGTATATCCAACAGAAGGAATTGTTCGTCTCTTTGGACATGACTATCAGGATGGATCAAAAGCACCATATGAAAAAATGGGCTCCATAATCGAGACACCAGGATTTTACAGCAATCTGACGGGCTATGAAAATTTGAAAATAATATCCATGCTACGAAGGGGATCAGAAAAAAACATACAGGAGGCATTGCGTGTTGTTGGGTTAGAAAAAGAAACGAAGAAGGTATTTTCCGATTACTCATTAGGGATGAAACAGCGGCTTGGCATAGCAGCAGCTATCATGCACCAGCCGGAGCTACTGATACTGGATGAACCGATCAATGGTCTTGATCCTATCGGCATTTCCGAGATCCGCTCCTTTTTGCTGGAGCTTAGTCATGAGAAAGGCACAACGATTCTTATCTCAAGCCATGTATTGAATGAAATCGAACAGACGGCAGACATCATTGGGGTGATGCAAAAAGGACGATTGATTGAGGAGGTCAATATGGCAGAGCTTCATAAGCGAAATAGAAAATATTTGGAGTATGAAGTTTCTGACGTAAAACAAGCTTCAAAATTATTGGAGAAGAAATTTCAAATTACAGAATTCACAGCGGAACACAATAGGATTAAAATCTACGATTTTTCACATAATGCAGGGAACATTAATAAAGTGTTGGTAGAAAATGGCTTGATTGTTTCAAAAATTAATGAGTGCGAAGAAAATCTGGAAGAGTATTTTTCATCATTGATTGGAGGTGGTTCAATTGCTTAGTCTTATGGTATGTGAATTAATGAAATTAAAGCGTTCGAAAATAGCGTTGATCAGTATTTTTGGTATTATGTCTACACCGTGCATGATGTGTATCGCATGTTTGCAGACACACTTTGAACATCCAGAACGCATCTTAACATTGGCAGGTGTTTATGATAATGGCTTATTATATATGATGCTTCTTACGAACATGATGATATATATTGTGATCACGGCACATCTTTTTAGCCGCGAATATACAGAAAACACATGGAAGACAATCTTGCCAATACCGATTTCAAGAAATAAACTATTAATGAGTAAGTTTTTCCTATTGTTTCTTTGGACAGCCATCCTTACATTTTTAACATGGGCAGGAATCTTGGCGTTCTCAGGAATCTATCATATGATGTTTGGATTAGAGGGCTATACTGCATCGGTTGGAGCTGTATGGCTGGTAAAGTATCTGTTAGGAAGTGCTCTCATATTTTTCACGTTGTCACCCTTTGCATATATTTCCATCAAGACCAAAGGATTTGTAGCTCCGGTGATCGCATCTGCTGTGATTGTAATGGGAAGTGCCGCTTTATGTAATCAAAATATTGGTGCAATCTATCCTTGGACGGCAACGTATTTCTTAGTAGTAGGGAAAGTGCAAAATACAGGATATCCCATTCCCCTTGCGGTCCTTATGATTGGGATTGTTTCGGCAGTGGGTTTCATATTTACATTTTATCATTTTAAAAAGGAGGATTTGAAATAATTCTTAACTTCCTGAATTAATCATACTCAATCCAAGAAAAGGAAGGTAGAATAACCTCAGAGATGAACCTAAATCATTCATATTGAATGAGACGCAGACACATCAAATCATCGAAGACGTGCGAAATCGTTTCAGCGATTTGGGGATATTATATCTATGCAAAAATAATGAGAGTATATTGAAAAAGATTTTTGAGGAAAACAATCTGGAGTTTCATGAACTCTTTACAGCAGCGCCTCATGTATTTTTGCACAGAGAACTTTCGTATTTGGGGTCAGCGCGTTTTTGCCGAATGTTTTAAATGTGAAAATCTACTTATTTGACATTACTGCCTTGACGGGATATGTAACAGAGTATTCTACAGATTTTAGGATTCTGATTCTATTTGAGTTGGTGATTGCTACCATTGGTACGATAGCAACATCAACTTGGATTGCGATGGGAATGTTGATACAGAAAGAGTATTTGAAGCATTACCGCATCATCAATATCATTCTTGCACTTACTTTACTGGAATGCGTTTATAGTATGTGGAAATAAAACAAAGAAGGGATCGCAATTCCGAAATGTTTTTCCTTGTATAATACAGACTTGCAGGAATCAGATGAAAAATCATGGAGGCCGCGACTAAGGGAGTACTATTCCCTACCGCGATATTCACTCCTGATAATTTCGTCTAGCTCATCTGGAGACTCCTTACATCCACCGTCAAGCCATATTTCAATAATCCTGGTAATGCCTGCGCGGAAGAATTCGCAATGGTACTCGATATGCTTGTTTTGAAAATGTTTTTCAGCTTGTTCCATATCATATTTTACAATCTTATATTCGTTTGTATATCCCAGTTTATAATAGGTTTTATAAAATAACTGATTGTCATAAATGTGACGGAACAGACGGAGATAATCATTGCTGTTAAAACCAACCGTCATTTCTTCCTTATACATCTCGTCTATATTATCTTCTAATTTTTCCTTTACTTTATCGGCTAACTCATAGATATCTGTATAATTTGAATAAAAAGTCGTTCGATTAAGTCCCGTGATTTTGCAAATTTCAGAGACAGAAATCTTGGACAATTCTTGTGATTGAATCAATTCCATAAAAGCTTTTTCTATTTTTTCGCATGATGCTCTGCGGCGTTTATTATTTGCTGTATTCATGTTTTCCACCATTATCCCAACACTTGAAGCACTATTGATGATTGCTTTTTATCTTATCAAATATTATACTCGAATCACATTAAAAACACAACTGTTGTTTTAATGTAAAAATAAGGAGGTACTTATCATGAAGAAAAGTAATTTTATTGCATTAGTATTAGGCACAATCAGCGGTGTGCTCTTTGCCCTCGGTATGTGCATGGCACTTCTGCCAGAATGGAACGCATTTAAACCGGGTATTATTTTCGGCTGTGTAGGAATAATCCTTGGACTGATAACTGTAATGATCTGGAGAAAAATGGAGAATAAAGATCCGATCCAGTTGAACGGTAAAACCATATTAACTGTAATCGTTGGTATTGTTGGTGCCCTTGCTCTTGGCGTAGGGATGTGTTTTACCATGGTATGGGGACAAATGATTATAGGGGTTATCATCGGCCTTGTCGGAATCGTAATCCTGCTTTCTCTGATTCCACTTGTAAAGGGAATCAAGTAGGAGTAAGATTTGCATCATTTGACAATACAATGAAGAATATGCATTTGATGACCTTGCTGACTGGATGCGGTATATGCGTGATATTTTTGTGGCTTGGCGTTTCAATGATCATGAAATCTAAGAGAAAGAAAAAGAGTATTGCCAACACATTCACAAGAAATAAAAACAACAGAAAGGATAGAATAAAATGAAAATCAATAATCCAGAAGTAACATTAGCTGATGAAGCAAGAAAAGGTGTAGAAGAGGAAGTACGCTCAGGTTTCCTGGACTGGCTATTTCAATTTTCTGTAACAGGAGATGATGGGGAACATTATAGTATTGGAGGTTCTATTTTATCACTGGCGTTGGAAAAAATGGATATTGTCAGCTTCAACTGGACAAAAGGAAGCGGAGCGGTAGAGCAGTTACCAAACTCCATCTACAAGATTGCAAGATTCCCAGGCATGGAGTATGAACAGCTTCTGAGAAAGCCAGAAGGAACTTTGGAAATCGTACAGGAGGATGACAAGGTAACGGTTACCTGCGGAGACGAATATAAGGTAGAATGCTTTGAAGATCATTCCTGGCATATCATGATAGATTCGCTTGATGGAAAATACAAGGCAGATATGTACCATTCTCCAAAGGGCTATCCATTATGGTATGGAAGAGAGAAACCGTCTTATTTAACACAGCATTCTATTACATATGGCTATAACTGGGCAGGTAATGTCAAGGGCACTGTATGGCTGGAAGGAAAAGAAGTCCACGTAGAAGGCCTCGGAATCCGAGAGCGTTATGTGGCTGTTGATTCCTGTGCAGCAGAGATTGGTGGATGGGAAGACTGGGGATGGGTTTCCTTTAACGAAATGCATTCATCCATGTACGATATGAGACTGGGAATGAAAGATTTTTCTTTATATGATCTGGAAAATAAAAAGCATTACCCAGAAGGAAATATGACAATCACACATGAGGATTGGGCATTCCTGCGAGAACTGGATGGCTTCATCCCTACAGTTTATAAAATAAAAATAGAGGTAGCAGATGGAATCTATGAAGTAAAAGCCCATGTTTGTAATACAACCACATGGGGCGTAACTCATAAAGTGCCGGATAATCCAGTAGGAACGCTTACATATGATACGGTAGAAGGGACATTTACAGATAAACAGGGAAATGTGCGGGTATTGACAGGAGGAAGAGGTGTTATGTCGGTTCGCCAATGGCATGCTTATCCGAATATGCTTCCACGGGAACTGTATCTGGATGAAGTTGAATATGGAGAAAAATTCGATACGCTATAATATGATGATTAAGGGATATGACAAATGAACTTTCTGTGAAGTGTCTATTGAGTATTGACGGAGTAGAAATTAACAAGTTACCCACTTTTGATGTATATCCCTGATTCTACTGGTGCAGGAAAAAGCGCGGCTGAAATTGTTGGAGAGTATTATGGAGCGGACATTTGGGTAACGGAAGAAGAACAGGATAATGTTGATGAAAATCGTATTTACGCGACAGGCCAATCTGCAGGAATTCTTTCTGGCGGAATCATTCCAGAAACCAAACGAGAGTGAATCGAAATTTACGGAAGTACATCAATATGCTTTATAAGAAATTCAATGAAGTATTTACTTGCGATTGGCAGCGTATCTGTCTCTTTCATAACTAAACCAATTTTTCTTTTGATGACAGGATCAAGCGTAAGAATAGTAACATTATAGTTCGTTTTCCTTAATACCAATTCAGGCAAAATGCTGATACCCAATCCACTTTCAACCATTGATAAAATGGAGTAGTCATCGTGAACCCTTAATCGGATATTGGGTGTCAG
Organism: Clostridia bacterium; assembly: GCA_009929525.1. GTDB lineage: Bacteria > Bacillota > Clostridia > Lachnospirales > Lachnospiraceae > Oliverpabstia. The sequence goes on from SAAH01000011.1 coordinate 62,061, forward strand.
TCCAGCGTTCCTAAATGCTTCCAAGGGTTCACTAAGAGAGCCTTCTTCCAACAAGAGGAATGGCTCTTTTTCGATATCCTCTAATGTAAGAGAAGTCTTATTGGAAAGAGGATGATCTTTAGGTAATACAGCACGAAGTTCCCCCTCTTTTAGAAATTCACATTTTATATGGGGAGCCAGGGCATCTGGATTCACAAATCCAAAGTCGGCCTGTCCGGTACGTATCCATTCAGGAATCGAGGTGTAATCGCCCTGGTGCATTTCAAATTGTACATTTGGATAGCTTTCCCAAAATTCTTTAATGAGCGGTGGGAGCCAGTGACACGATATGCTGGAAATTGTTCCAATACGGACGATACCAGTCTCCAGCCCTTTGATTTCCTTGACGATTTCTTTCATGGATTCATACTGAGCCACGGACTTTTGAATGGAAGGGAAGAGCCGTTCTCCTTCAATGGTGAGATGTACACCATATCTGGAACGGGAAAGCAATTTTATGGACAGTTCATTTTCCAGGGAGGAAATCATCTGGCTCATGGCAGGCTGTGTATAGCCAAGCAGTTCA
>SAAH01000096.1 GCA_009929525.1 Clostridia bacterium
ACAATACTGTCTTTTCATTTTTTTCAAAAATAGGACAGATTGGTACTTTAGAAGAAGTTATCTCTTTTGAAATTACATTTTGCGGAAACTCAAGATATCAAAATAATATGTATGATATATTATTTTTTAAAATCAATCTGGTACTTTCCCGAACCAATGCAGGCCGTTGGATGGCCGTTTTCCATATGAAAATCAACCTTCTGATCCTGACATATAGCAGCGGATGGCTCCAGAATGATCTTAGCTGTTGTATTTGGCGGAACTGTGATGGAAAGTTCTGCAATATTATTATTTATCTTCCATGAACTTTCAATCGTGCCATAGATACTTTCATATTTTCCTGACGCATAGGTCAATCCACCGCCTATGTGAGGCTGAAAAATAATATTTTTATATCCTGGTGAGTTTATATCTGCTTCAATTCCCACAACCACACGATAAAGCCATTCACCGATAGCTCCGTATGCATAATGGTTAAAGGAATTCATATCAGCACTCCACATGGTTCCATCCGGTTTGAGGCCATCCCAGTGTTCCCAGATTGTAGTTGCACCCATCTTCACCTGATACAGCCAGGATGGGAAATCCTCTTTCAGTAAGAGCTCATAGGCTTCTTTTGTACACCCGTTCTGACTGAGTGCATGACAAAAATAAGGAGTTCCTACAAATCCTGTCACAAGATGTCCGTCATGTTCCGCTAATAATTCAAGAAGATCTTTGATAATGACTTCTTTTTGCTCTTTAGATGCAAGATCAAAGTACAATGTTATGATCTGAGCAGTCTGTGTTCTTGCTGTCATATGACCGGAATCTGTAATAAAATGACGGCGATAGCTGGCAACAATATCATCATACAGCAAATGATATCGAAGAGAATCTTCTGTTCGGCCAACAGCGTCTGCCATCTTTGCGAGCAGCCCGGTAGAATAAGCATAATATGCAGTACAAATGATTTCATCCGGGGTTGCACCAAAATAACTTCCCTCTTCGGCATCAAGAGCCACCCAGTCACCAAACTGTCTTTGATAGTGCCATATATGATCTTCAGAGTGATCCGTCATGAATTGCACCCAGCCGCACATACTTTCATACTGCTCTTCGATGATGCGTGTATCTCCGTAATTAAGGAAAAGAGTCCATGGTGCGATCACAGCCACATCGGCCCAGGCAGTTGCGCCTACACTTCCATCTTTTAACAGCCAGTCATCATCGGTACGATGGGACAGGATATCCGGGACAACATGAGGAACAGCTCCTTCTTGTGTCTGGTCAGCAGCTACATCTTTCAGCCATTTGCTGAAAAATGGATATGTATTTTTTATAAAAGTAGCTGTACGGCAAAAAATCTGAGCATCGCCTGTCCAGCCAAGTCTCTCATCTCTCTGGGGGCAGTCTGTAGGAATATCTACAAAATTCCCCTTAAGTCCCCATTCGATATTATGTTGTAATTGATTCAGCAAAGGGTTAGAACAGCTGAACTGTCCGGTATCATCCATCCGGGAATGAACGGCATAGGCTGTAAAATTTTCTTTTTTGATATTGCCAGGATATTCAGCTACTTTTATATAGCGAAAGCCCTGGAAGGTAAAATTGGGACGATATATGGATGCTCCTTGTCCACTGCAGATATAGGTCAGGGTCTCTTTTGCTGTCCGAAGATTCTCTGTATATACATTTCCATTCGAATCAAGGACTTCAAAACAGTTTAATACCATCTTTTCTCCCGAACTACCGTTGATTTTTGCATGGACCCATCCGGTTAGATTTTGGCCAAAGTCAAGAACCGTATCGCCCTCAGGTGTATGAATGATTTCTTTTACAGAAACCGGAATCAGCTCCTGAACCCTGCAGCTGTCTTGTGCAGTCAAAATACCCTTTTTAGAAGGGCATACATATGCATTCTTCCATAAAGTATCATCAAAGCCAGGGGAATTCCATCCAGCCTGCTCCAGTCTTTGATCATAAATTTCCCCATCATATATTTCGGAAAATGTAACAGGGCTGTCACTAGTATGCCAGCTGTTATCTGTTATGATAGATTCTTCACTTCCATCGGAGTAACGCAGGACCAGCATAGCTGAGAATTCTGTGATCTCGCCATATAGATTACGTGTCCTTTCAAATCCCATTGCTCCTTTGTACCAGCCAGCTCCAACATGAGCCGCCAGAGTATTTTCTCCAAAGCAGATAGAATCTGTTACTTCATAGGTCTGATATAAAAGCCTTTTTTGATAAGCGGTCCATCCAGGAGCCAGTTCATCATGACCAGCTTTGTGACCATTGATATAAGGGTGATAAAGACCACAGGCAGTAGACAAAAGATAAGCTTCCTGAACTTCTTTTGTTATATAAAAGGTTTTTCTAAGATAAGTCCCCTTGGAATTGTCTTTATCCTTGGGAGTTTCTCCACTGATGAAATTTGCTTTCCATTCATCTGTGGTCAGGAAGGCCGTTATAAACTCTGCCGGATCACTCCATTCACTTTCGTTGCCGTAGTTATCCCATATCTTTGCCCTTACAAAATATTTGGATACGCTCTTCATGTCAAATCCATCTGCCAAAATATGTGCGGACTCTTCGGAAAAGACCTTTTTACTGTCAAATACAATATCCGAAAAATTTTTATTTGTGCCAATCTGAAGATGGTAGGCAGTTTGAAGAACATTAGTATTATCAGAAAGAGCTTTCCATGAAAACTGAGGAGATTTATCTATGCCCACAGGATTATTTTGATAATTAACAGCGATTTCTTTTATACGAAGCATCATAATACCTTCCCTTCTTCTGTCTCAATGCAGAATGTATATCAGTAATATTTTCCCCAAAACATTAGTGTTGAATTATCGCAGAGCCATATTGGTAGCTTCATTCATTATTTCCTGAAATGCAGGATCGAATAATATTCCGCATATCATTATAAGGATACCTAAACCGAAAAGACATACGGTAGGTATAAGGATTCCCGGGAGGATCTTCTTAATTTTTTCACGAGGTATAAATCTTCGTATGATACCTTTTTTGTAATGAAGAAGATAATTGCCCAGGTAAAGTCCAAATGGTGCTGCTGCCGCAAAAACCATATAGATTCCGATCGAAGCGACTGGAACTGTGGCAGAAGCAGCTTGTGATGTGATCTGTTGTGTGTCCATTCCAGAAAGAAGAAACTGTTGGAGAAGCATTGGCAGCAGATTATTAATACAGTGAAAGAATGATGAATAAACCATATTTTCTGTTTCAAGCATAATATAAGACATCGCAGCTCCCAAAATAGCCGTCGGAAGAAATCTGACAGCACTGGTATGGAATAATCCAAAATAAATTCCCATGATAAGCACGATGACCCATTCATGTTTTAATGTGTATAAAGTATGCAGGATAATGCCTCTGTGGACGGCTTCCTCACAGACAGCAGGCATGATTGACACAATAAAAATAGAAATCAGGAAAGGAAGGCTATAGATCACATCATTTAATCCTCCGCTCACTTCAGTCATCTGCTGTGGAAAAAGTCGATATTGGATCAGCATCACCACCATTGAGATCAGATAGGTACTTACCCACATGATAGCGGTCCCTAGTATCGGAAGGATCCCTGGCATCTTGACTGGAAATATTACTTTGAATGGAAATCTCATAATACGGGCAAAGATTAATGCTATCACTAAAATCAGCAATTCTGTAGTTGCGACACCATACAGTCCCCAGTACATCTGCATTGGTACACAAATAAAGAAAAAAGATGCCATGATAATAATGAAAAAAACGATTCCATGCCAGGGTTTTAGTGCTCTTCGATTCATAAACTGCCTCCTGCTGTAAAGTATTTGCTGTGTAAGTTATTCATTAAGTTCCAATAGTTGTTCTGCAAGAGATTTCTCCTCTTTTTTTCGTGTTACTTCCATGATCCCCAAAGCAGTTACATCTACGATAACGGTCTTGATACGATCGTCTTTTACGAAGGTTCTCATGGCATTTATCAGTTCTGATTGATCACCAGTATCTTTCATATTGATAAAATCTATTAAGATCATTCCATAAAGGTTTCGCAGACGAAGCTGAAGGGCAATTTCTTTGGCTGCTTCCAGATTCATCTTGCGATACATCTCTTCTGCCTGCTTTTTACTTACACTTTTTCCGGAATTCACATCGATAGAAACAAAAGCTTCTGTTTGCTCGATAACTAGAAATCCACCTGATTTTAGCCAGACTTTTTTATTGACTGCCTGGATAAGGCTATGTTCCAAACGATAAAGTTTGTGAAGCGGCAAAAGATCATCCTGGTAATAATTTACGTGACAGGGACAGGCAAGAGATAATTTTCTGATATAAGTATCTACTAACTGGAAAATATCACGGTCGTCTGTGACAACTTTTTCTATTTCGCTCCAATAAATGTTTTTTAGGAGCTGCTGCATGGCAGATACTCCATCCTTGATCCGTGTAAAACAGGGGCTGAACTTTCCTTTGTGAATAACAGAGTCCATTTCGGTTTGGAGCTGCTGAAGTTCAAAACTCAAGTCTGACATGGAAGCTTTTGCTGCATTTGTACGGATGATCACACCATAGCTGCGAGCTTCATTTGCCGGAAGAAGCTGTTCTATATATGATTTTAATCCCTCGCGAGCTGGTTTTGGAATCTTAGGAGAGACACCAAGCTTTGTATTTTCCGTAGTCAAAACCAGATAATTGCCAGTAAAACTCAGATTTGATGAAACACAGGGAGCTTTTGTCTTTAAAGCTTCCTGTGTCACCTGAACGAGAAGTTCATCTCCTGCCTTTAATTCACGAAAAGAGTCCCGATTTGTAAAAATTGGATTGGTATTCTTAGTGTACGGATAATAACAGGGCAAATGGTTTTCTATTTCGACAAAAGCACCATTGATATTTGGAAGTACTTTTTGTACTTTTCCCACGTGGATACTGCCTAGAAGACGCTGCTTATCCGGTTTTTCAACATGAATATTGATAACCCGGCCATTTTCTGTCTGAGCTGTCACCAGACAGGGACATCCATTAAAATCCATATGTGTTATGACTAATTGTTTCATGGAGTATTCCTTTATATGATTTTAGTTCCCAGCTCTTCGAGGGGTACCAGTTTTTTCTCAGTTTCGTCACCAATATCAGCGTATACCTCATCACGATGTATCATAAGAGCAAAAGGATCAAGCTCTTTCCCGAGATATTTGGCAAATGCTTCCATGACAAGGTTCGGTTTCAGATTGTGCACGCTTCCAGAAGAAAGCTGCATAAATACATCTTCCTCCCTTATCTCCAGTTTATAGATCCACGGTTTGATATCAGTTTCCTGTTCACTTCTCTTGGTTTTTCTCATGATCACAATAGATTCCTGTGCATAAAATGCAGACAATTTCTCTTTCCAATCAGGATCAGGTTCTTTGTTTTTGCGAAAACATACTGTATAATCCGCAGCTGCCACTAGAGACATACAAGCATGAGCTTTTCCTTCGGGAATCTCACGGATGCTGAGCACTTTCATTTCATCAGCCATGGCGGCATTCAGACGATTTTCCATCTCATCAGAGGGAAGGCTTTGGGTAAGTTCCATATCAAAATATTCTCCGCTGCTTGACACACCAACACCTAAAGGCGATGCAAATGACATGATCATATGCGGTGAAAATCCTTCTGAATAAGCAATCGGAAGTTTGGCTCTTCGGATAGCCTTTTGAAAATAACGCATGATATCAAGATGTCCTATGAATTTCATAGCACCTTCTTTTGCAAATTTAACCCTTACTTTCAATACAGACACCTCCCTTATATTGTCCTGCACCACATCCGGAACACTGCATCCGGCAATTAGGCGTAACTTTTTCATCCTTTGCATTTTTCCATTCACGAAGAAGGAAATCTTTACTTACTCCGATATTGATAAAATCCCATGGGAATATTTCGTTATCTTCTCTTTTGCGGACAGTGTAGAAATCTGTATCAATTTGGCACTCCTCAAAAGCTTCACTCCAGTATTCCGGATGGAAATATTCTGACCAGGCATCAAAAAGAGAACCCTTCTGATACGCACGAAGGATCGTATCTCCAATCTTACGGTCACCTCGAGCCAAGATACCCTCGAGTACGGTAACGTCTGCCTCATGCCAATTATAGCGGATACTCTTCTGATTCAACTGGGCATGTATCTCTTCTCTTACGATATGTGCCCTGTCTAAAAATTCTTCCTTAGTACACATAGGTGCCCACTGGAATGGGGTAAATGGTTTCGGAACAAAGAATGAGGTACTTGCCGTGATCTGACATTTTCCATGACGTTCTTCTTTTGGTATCTCATAGTAGCGTTTGGCAATAAGCTCACAAAGATGAGCAATTCCTTTCATATCATCTTCTGTCTCTGTAGGCAGTCCTAACATGAAGTAAAGTTTGACCTTTGACCAGCCGCCATCAAATGCTTTTCCTGCACCGTCAACGATAACTTCTTCCGTCAGTCCTTTATTAATAACATCACGAAGTCTCTGGGAGCCAGCCTCAGGTGCAAAGGTAAGACTACTCTTACGAATGTCCTGGACCTTCTTCATAACATCCAGAGAAAATGCATCAATACGAAGAGAAGGAAGAGAAATATTTACTCCTCGTTTTCCACATTCATCCATCAGAAAAGTCACAAGTTCAGGAAGCTGACTGTAATCACTGGAACTAAGAGAACTCAGTGAAATCTCTTCATGACCGGATGCATCTAACATTTCTACTGCTTTCTTTTTTAAAAATTCCACATCACGTTCTCTGGTCGGACGATACAGCATACCTGCCTGACAGAAACGACAGCCACGGATACAACCACGCTGTATCTCTAAAACAACACGATCCTGAGTTGCTTTGATAAATGGAACGATAGGAGCCTTTGGATAATAAGTGTCTGTAATATCCATAACAATCTGTTTTTCAATCTTCTCTGGAATATCCTCTTTTATCGGAAGCATAGATGCAATGGTGCCGTCTTCCATATACGTCACTTCATAAAGTGATGGCACATAGATTCCAGGAATCTTTGCTGCCATATGGAGAAAATCTTCTCTGGATCCGCCGTTTGCCTTGTTTGCTTTATAAGAATCCAGCAATTCAAAGTATACAGTTTCCCCTTCCCCGATATAAAAGAGGTCAAAAAACTGTGCCAGAGGTTCTGGGTTATAGGTACAAGGACCACCGCCGATCACAATAGGATCTTCATCGGTTCTTTCGGAAGCAAGAAGTGGAATATTCGACAAATCAAGAATCTGCAGGATATTGGTATAGCACATTTCATATTGGATAGTAATCCCAAGAAAATCAAAATTTTTGATCGGGTCCTGAGATTCAAGCGCAAAGAGAGGAATTTGTTTCTCTCTCATAAGTTTATCCATGTCTGGCCATGGGGAATAGACACGTTCGCACCATACATCCTCTCGCTGGTTAAACATGTCATAAAGTATTTGGATTCCCAGGTGGGACATGCCAATTTCGTATACATCCGGAAAACACATGCAAAATCTTACATCTACTGCATTCTTATCTTTCATTACAGAGTTGACTTCTCCGCCTATGTAGCGGGCAGGCTGTTCAATCTGTAACAGTATTTCGTCACTTAACGCTAATTTTCGCATTGAAAACTCCTTATTTATTCTTTTTTTGGTATTCTATCCAACTGTTATTTTGAATTCTAACCATGTTATCTCATTATAATGAATAAGTACACTAATATCAAGCATTTTCGCCGTACAGACAGAAGCACATAATCTCACCTTGTAGCCTTTGAGGCATCTTTATATTCTTTTAATAGAGATAGAATCTGATGATTCCATGCGGCAGGGATGTCTTCTTCTATCGACGGCGATACGCGCAGATACAGTTTTACAGCCACTTTGGATCGTGACAAATCCTGTATCACACATTTTACCTGTACATTCTTTTTTTGCAGTATTGGAATGACGATATAATATAGTTGATCGTCTGAAAATGATAAATAGCCAAGAGATATCCCCTCCTCATTTGATACCATGATTCGATTGTGCTGCAGTCCTCTTACATAGACAGAACTTCCTTTTTTTAACTTATTTAGCATTCTGGGAATCTGTTTGCTTTCCTGTTTCATAAGTAATGAATCAAAGGCATAAATTTCCCGTCCCTCTTCATCGACAGATACCGGATGCATGATTTTCTTAAGGCATGTGACAGGTGAAATATACTGCCTTGCCAGCAAATGAAACAGCTGAACCTGATATGAAAACAAGTCCTGGTCACTATCAGAGCTGTACCTGTAATTGGATCCCATATCCGAGACGGCATCTTCTAATATTTTTTTTGCCAGTTGATTTAAGCTGTAGAGCAGGCAATGGAATTCTTCCAGATCAGGATCCCATTCATATCTTCCGTGAGCCACCTGGATATAAGTTGTTTCGGAACCAGGCCATATATTGTCAAACATATAGATTGTTCGCGGTTCAAAAGCTTCATTGACTACTCTGGCTTTCCAGACTGTTCTTCTGGGTGTGCTCGTAGAAAATCTTTTTGTATTTTGTCCTTCGGTTTTGGTTATATTTTTCAGCAACAGGGTGTATGCTTCGTTGATCTGCTGCGCTCTTTCAAGATATATGGAATGATCCGACCGAACAGCATCCGGATGATATACGCTCATAAGCTTTCGAAACTGTATTTTTATTGTTTTTTTATCATCGTATAAACTTACACCCAGGATGCGCTCAGCCTCATTTATAGTCATTTTAGTGTCTCCTGTCTTAAATTACCGGGTCTGTGTCCATGCACCGCCTGCATCGACAAAATAATTGTCTATCCAGGTATTTGCAGCCATAACGCCGGAATCGTATAGATAATACCAGGTTCCTCCCACATTTATCCATCCTGTGGCCATGGCTCCTGAACTTTTCATATAATACCATTCATTTCCTAATTTGATCCAACCGACAGCCATAGCCCCTGAACTTCGCATATAATACCAGGTAGCTCCATCCTTCACCCAACCGGTAGCCATAGAACCGGAAGAATTCAAATAATACCATGTATTATTGATATTTTGCCAACCAGTTGCCATAGCCCCTGAACTTTTCAAATAATACCAGCTATTGCCAACTTTTTGCCATTCCGTCGCCATAGCCCCCGAATCTTTCATATAATATTTCGTGCCGCCAAGAGTTATCCATCCCGTTGCCATCTTTCGATCCGTGTTAAAATAGTACCAGACATTTTGCAGATGATGCCATTGATCGCGAACGAGATATCCTGATGCGCTGGCGTAGTACCAGCTGCTTCCAGATCTGATCCATCCGGTCATCATGACACCACTGCGGTCTACATAGTAGTTATTTCCATCAACAAGCGTATTGACTGCCATCTTGCCCGCAGCGTCCATATAGTACCACAGACCAGATGATTTTACCCATGCGTTTTTCAGAGGAACGCCGGAAGCCTGTGTGTAATACCAATCATTACCGACCTTTGACCAGCCTGTCTTAGTGATCGTGATCGTAAAGTTTGATGATACTGTACCGGTATAGTTTCCCTTACCTGTGACAGTAACAGTTGCAATACCTGGTGATATGTTATTCTTGTACGATAAGGTATAATCCGCTGAGGATGACAGGGTGCGGCCATTCAGCGTCACAGAAGGTGTTGGAGTGATCGCTTTTCCAGAATAAGCAGCATTTGATATATTGGATATCACCGCTGTCTTTATAGAAATCGCTACAATCTGAAAAGGAATCTCTAAGGTACGATTATACTGTCCGATTCCCTTTATAAGTATCGATGCAGTCCCTATATTTGCATTGTTTTTGTATGTGATCGTATAATCGGTTCCCTCAGTCAATGTGTAGTTTCCGTCTGTGAGTGCAACGGAAGGTTCTGCCGCACTGCCAGTATAGGTTATATCGGCAATGCTCGAATATGATACCGTATTAATATCTTTTTTCTCAGGTGCCTTATCTGTAAATGCTTTGATTCTTAGATTGGAATCACCAGCAGCACTGAGATCTTTCCATGTTTTATTGTCTGCACTTATATAACTTTGCCCAGCTTTGGAATTGCTGATGAATTCCACCCAGTTTGCTATTCGGGTATTGGTTTTATCAACCGGAAATTGTGCATCACCATATTCTGATTTTAGATTGATGACAACGGCAAACTTCTCGCCCGCTTCCAGATATACAGATTCTGAAAGATCCACCGTGTGATAGCCTGAATACTCGCAGGTTCCTGTCACTGCAGAACCATATACAGCCGTGCCAGAGGTAGGTATATCCACTACATCTTTATAAATCTGGATTTCATATCCGGTATTTGCCTCACCTACTGCAAAAGATACTGCTTTTAGATCTTCATCACTGTCTGCAGTAAATACATTGGACATATAGTTATCTGCGTTTAGTCCTTTTCCACTATTTGATGGAAAACTGGTATATTCCACATACCCGCTTCCATCATATTGATAATTATAGCTATAGTCATCTGCAGCAGCTACCATCTGATATCCATAGGCTGTTGCATCTTCATCGGTCAGAGATCTGTCATAATAAGAGATCCAGAAGTATCCGTCATCTCCCCATCCTGTTCCCCAACTGTTTTTGCAAAGCCATGCTCCGTCACCTGCCGGTGCATTATCTGAATTAAAATTTTCTTTTTTATAGGTATCATCCCATCCAACAAGGGAAACTGCATGGTTGATAGAAGTTTGGGTGGCATTGTAATAAGCCATCGTATCATAATTAAGATTTGAACTGCTGTAATAAAATGGAAAATTCATGGCTCCATTTTGCATAAGATATTCTTTAACAGCTGAAGAATCCGAAAGAGATATCCAGTCTGCATTTTTCAGGTGAGCCGTATCCTTTGAATAAGACAGATCCTCTCCATAGGTCGTTGATTTGGAAGCAGTTTGGAACGGTGCTGTCGATTCATCAGAAGCACCGACCCAGCGGGAAAGCGCAAATGTGGTTACAATATCGTTTCCGCCTACGTTATACCAGTTCTGTGAATTGATCAAGTTGATCTGATCGCCTTCACAACCCTTAGGCAGTACATTTCCATAAGTAAAGTATCCCAGTTGTGCCTCAGAGAGGTCATAGGTTCCCACATTTTTTGCCAGAAGATTGGATTCGCCTGATGCCAAAGCAGAAAATGCCCAGCACAGACCCGAATTAGCCTGATTTTTCACAGAGGTGATTTTTCCCAGGTCAAGGAGACTATAATTAGAAGGAAGGGATGCCCAGGTACTTCTTCCAATCGTATCACTGCCGACTCTTGCAATACCACTGCCAAGATCCATTGCTCCGAAGCTATCCGGTTCCATCTCCTGCTGTTGATTGATTTCTTCTTCTGTCAAAGGACGCCCCTTCACATAATCAATATCTTCTTCAAGTGCAGCAGTATCACTGCCAGCAGTTTCTGCAGCATCTACTACTGAAATAGATAATAAGGTGAGCGCGATCATAGTCCATATTACGGTGAGTTTTTTCTTCATTTTGTCCAAGGACTCCTTTCGTATCAATTGTTCGAGTTTATCAAGGCATGCTTTACTATGCTAATACAAAAGAGTTTATCATACTTTTTTACTTTTTTCTATTTCAAAGAGGACATATGATCACCTTTTTTTTGAAAAAAAGCGATCATTCCTGTAATATCTTCTATCCTGTCAGTACCATATAGCTGAGCAAATACTATGCCACTGCCCATACACAGCCCTAATATGATGGAAGTCAGAAGAACCATAAGAGCATAAGAAGAACCGACTGCTGCGTGAGCTGTCGGTTCTTCTTATACTCTTTCCATATTTGTACCACGATTTAGAATTTTCTCCAGGTATCTCTGAAGAATAATAACAGAAGCGGGAATATTTCCAGACGCCCTGCCAACATATCAAATATCAATACGATCTTTGCAGGATAAGAAAATACTGCAAAGTTTGCAGAAGGCCCCACCAGTTCAAGTCCAGGGCCGATATTATTAAAAGTAGCTGCAACAGCCGTAAAGTTTGTGATAAGATCTTTTCCATCAGCTGCCAAAAACAGCATAGAAAAAGCAAAAATCATTGTATAAACAACCATAAAAACATTTACATTCCTTACGACTTCGTGTTCTACCGGTTTCCCGTCCATCTGTATCTTTCGCACCTGACGAGGATGAAGATATTGAGTGATTTCTTTTCCCATGGACTTTAGGAGAATGATAAATCGGGAAACTTTGATTCCCCCTCCGGTACTTCCGGCACTTGCACCGACAAACATCAGCATGACAAGCACAGTTCTTGATACTTCTGGCCATTTGTTAAAATCCGTAGTTGCAAACCCTGTAGTCGTAATAATTGAAGCAACTTGAAAAGATGACTGCTGTATCGCCTCTCCTAATGTATGATAAAGTCCGCGTACATTCCAGCCTATCAATAATATGGCAGCAGCTATTGTAAGCAAATACCAGTGAAGTTCTTCGCTTTTCAAAGCCTGTTTCCATTTTTTCGCAAGAAACAGGAAATAAATATTAAAGTTGATACCAAATAAAATCATAAATATAGTCACAACAACCTGGATAAAGGTTGAGTATCCGGCAATACTGTCATTTTTGATACCAAAACCTCCGGTACCGGCAGTGCCAAATGATGTAGTGATCGCGTCAAATAAAGGCATCCCACCGCAAAGCAAAATGATCATCTCTAAAAGTGTAAGTCCCAGATAAATCTCATATAAGATTTTAGCTGTAGAACGTACGGTAGGCACAAGACGGCTTACAGATGGTCCCGGACTTTCCGCTTTCATAAGGTTCATGCGGGATCCTCCTACCATCTTCAGCAAAGAAAGCAAGAAAACCAAAACACCCATGCCCCCGATCCAGTGAGTAAAACTTCTCCAAAACAATACAGATTTTGGAAGAGATTCAACCTCAGGCAATATGCTGGCTCCTGTAGTTGTAAAGCCGGAGACCGTTTCGAATACAGCATCAATAGGATGTGCAATAGCCCCGCTAAACAAGAAAGGAAGTGCTCCCATGATACTCATGATCAACCAGCTAAGGGCAACTGTTACAAAGCCTTCGCGTATATAAAAATGTTGATTCTTCGGTTTTTTCCATACAAGTGGAAGTCCTATTGCGAGGCAGATAACTGCGGAAATCACAAAAGATAGAACCGCCTTTTCCCCGTAGATCAATCCTGTGATGATAGGAAGAATCATAAAGGCGGCTTCTATATTCAGGACCATGCCTATGATATAACTTATAACTCGATAATTCATTGCAATCTCTCCTTATTTTGCCAGAATATCCCGGATATCCCCAAGATTCTTATGAGTAGTGACTACAATAACGGTATCGCCGACTTGGATACTGTCGTTTCCACGTGGTATCATTACGCGACCTTTTCGATAGATACAGCTGATCAGCAGATTGCTTTTTAATCTCAGATCTTTTAACGCAACGCCTACAACTGGAGATTTTTCCTTGATGGAGAATTCAAGCGCTTCTGCTTTATTATCAAGAATATGATATAAAGTCTCAACATTGCTGCCGATAGAGTTTTGAGTGGCACGGATATACTGCAGAATATAATCTGTGGTTATGTATTTTGGATAGATCACACTGCCAAGGTCAAGCTGATCTATGATATTATCAAAAGAGATACGGTTAACTTTTGTGATCAATTTTGCTTTGGAATTTTCTCTTGCAAATAAGGCCAGAAGAATATTTTCCTCATCCATATTCGTCAAAGTGACAAATGCTTCTGCAAATTCGAGGTTTTCCTCCAGAAGGAGTTTCTTGTTAGTACCGTCCCCCTGGATGATCATGGCATCTGGAAGGTTCTCGGCAAGTTTCTGACATACATCAGGGTCCTGCTCGATGATGACAACTTTTATCTTCATAGCAAGAAGCTGTCTTGCAAGATAAACAGCAATCGTTCCGCCGCCGACCATCATACAGTTTTTTACCTGGTTTGTTTTTAATCCGATATTTTTAAAAAATGCAGCCGCATTTTGGGGCGAAGCTATGATTGAAACAAGATCTCCATTCTTCAACACAAAATCGCCGTTAGGGATAAATGCCTCTTCTCCCCTCTCTACACCAGATACCAGAATATCACATTTTTCTTTGAGCGGAAGTTCTGCGATAGATATATGATCCAGGTTGAATTCTGGTTTCAAACGAAACTTTAAAAGTTCAATCTTTCCTTTTGCAAAAGTATCAATCTTAATGGCTGATGGAAAACGAAGCAGTCTTGCGATCTCTGCCGCCGCCGCCAGCTCTGGATTGATGATCATAGAGATTCCCACACTCTCTCTGATAAATTCAATTTCCTTACTATAGATTGGATTCCTGACTCTTGCCACAGTCAGACAATTCCCCTGTTTTTTTGCGATCAAACAGCATAATAGATTTAGTTCATCCGATCCGGTAACAGCGATAAAAAGATCCGTTTCTTTAATATCAGCTTCCATCAGTGTTGTGATACTGGCACCGTTTCCCACAATCTGAAGCGCATCCAAATCTTCTGCCACTTCCTGCATCCTTCGTGCAGAAGAATCAATGATGGTTACATCATGGTTTTCAGATGTCAATTCTTCGGCCAGTGCAAATCCAACCTTACCGCATCCAATAATGATAATTTTCATATTTCCTCCAAAAATGCAAAAATCTGATACACCATAAGATGACAGATTTTCGACTATCCTAGTTTAATTGTGCCGTAATTAGACAGCATAAGCTTATTATATCATCCGCAATCAATTAAACAAGTCTTTTTTTCAAAAGGAAATATTTTAAAGTTTTACCTAAATAATCCCATAAAAAAGACATACAGGATCATCGTATCTGATCAACCCGTATGTCTTTTTTATAAAAAGGATAAAATACATTTTATAATGCTGCCAGGTATATCTCTTTTACTTCCTCAGCAGTAAATACTTTTGGATGATTAGCAATAGCCGGAGCTGAAACCTTAAATGCGTTTTCTACCATCCAATCTACATCTTCTTCCTTTACACCCTGTTCAGATAAAGTAATGGTCAAGCTAAGTTCGCTCAAAAGTTCGCGAATCTTTGCTACACAATCTGTTTCATCCGTTCCGCCTAAAAGCTGTGAAATTTTTGCAAATTTTTCAGGAGCGGATGAGATGCTTCTTTCATAGATGACAGGTGTCAGTGCAGCAAGTCCACGTCCATGGGTGATGTTTCGAAGACCACTGGCTGGATGTTCAAGTCCATGAGGTGCGACTACACCGGCCTGATTAATGACCATTCCGCCGAAAGTACTTGCCAGAGTAACTGCACTCCATGCATCTTTATCATTATAATCATTGTATGCTTTCAAAAGGTTTTCGCCAAGAAGCTGTATTCCACAGATAGCTTCAAGTTCTACAATTGGCTGACATGTTTTACTGAGATATGCTTCCATGCAGTGACACAGTGCGTCAAAACCTACAGAAGCAAAAACACTCTTCGGCATAGTAGTCATAAGCTTGGGATCAATGATGGATGCTTTAGCTACGATAGCATTTGTTCTGAGTGATTTTTTATCCAGTGTTTCATCATCGGTAAGAACTGCAAATCCATTTCCTTCACTTCCGGTTCCACATGTGGTAGGAACAAGTACGATTGGAAGAGATCTGTCACTTTGTTTTTTTCCATAAATGTAATCAAATGGTTCTCCTTCATTGACAGCAAGAAAAGCAACCGCTTTTGCACAGTCCATGATGCTTCCACCGCCAAGACCGATAACAACATCACAGCCTTCCTCTTTAGCAACTGCTGCACCAGCTTTTGCTGTAGATGCCAGCGGATTCGGAACTGCTTTATCATATACGACACTTTCCATTCCTTCTGTTTCAAGAAGTTTAAGTACACGGTCAAGAAGTCCGCTCTTCTTTGTACTTCCCTGTCCTGTGACGATCAATGCTTTTTTACCATATTTTTTTGCTTCTTTTCCAATCTCCTCTGCCTTGTCCCATCCAAAAATAAGGTTGACTGGAAGGCAATACTGAAATGTTTCTACTTTCATTTTTTTATTCTCCCTTTCATGAATTATAGACTCTCGGAATCTCTAAGCCTCTGTTTATCTGGCTTCTGAGATTCCATTTTTATTTTTTCTCCACCTTTTTCAAAAAATCACTTGACACGAA
>SAAH01000216.1 GCA_009929525.1 Clostridia bacterium
GCAAAAAAGCATGGAATTAATGCTTACAAAGCAATTCAAAATGCAATAGCAGGTACCCCAGAAATCACTTTTGACTAATGGGGTACTGAACAGTTACGATATATTAAATATAACTG
Source organism: Clostridia bacterium (assembly GCA_009929525.1). Lineage (GTDB taxonomy): Bacteria > Bacillota > Clostridia > Lachnospirales > Lachnospiraceae > Oliverpabstia. Next base: position 117 of record SAAH01000216.1, read on the forward strand.
TTCATAGGCCATGAGAACGAATCCTGATGATAGGATTCTGTGGGGCGAGGGATAATTGAAGAAGAAGGAAGGCATAGCATATGAGACTGTATACGATTGAGAAAGAAAATTGCCAAGAGATAGCTGTGGCATTTGGAAATGAAGAAAATTATTATGTACTGCGGGAAAACGGGATAGATTATTCTAAGATGCAGGATCTGATCGAAGACTGGAACGAGGAGTTATCAAAGAAAATCTATGGGATCAAAGATTTTGGAAATAAAGCAGATATGGAAACCTATAAGATCTGTGCTCCGATCCCAAGACCACGACAGGATGTGATCTGTCTTGGAATCAACTATTATGAACATGCCAGGGAAGCGGCAGGATTTTCACAGGAGGCATTTGGGGGAGAGAGACCGAGGACCATTTATTTCTCCAAAAGATGCAGCCAGGCGCCTGGAACCGGGGATGGCATTCCGTCCTATGAAGGGTTGGTTGACAGCCTGGATTATGAGGCAGAACTGGGAGTGGTTTTGGGGAAAGATGTAAAAGACACCTCGAAAGAGTTGGCACTTGCGTCTGTATTTGGATATACGATCATTAATGATATCAGTGCCAGGAATCTGCAGACTGCCCATAAGCAATGGCTGAGAGGAAAAAGCCTGGATGGATTTACTCCTATGGGACCATGCATCGTAACGGCAGACGAGATACCAGATCCGCAAAAATTAGATATAAGATGCTATGTCAATGAGGAACTGAGACAAAATAGTAATACAAAACTTCAGATACAGGATGTGGCGGGAGCCATCAGCGAGCTTTCGGAAGGAATGACCTTATTGGCAGGAACGATCATCGCTACGGGAACACCTGCAGGAGTAGGAATGGGATTTTCCCCGCCAAGGTTTTTGAAAAAAGGGGATAAGGTGCGATGTGAGATTGAAGGAATCGGTTGCTTGGAAAATGTAATCTGCTAGATTAAATATGATAGAAAAAGCGAGAGCCAGAGGAACGATGTGTTCGTTTCCTGACTCTCGATTTCTGCATATTGTTAAAATCAGTGTTTAAGGATTCAGTGTTTAAGGATTCATTGCTAAAAACTTAATTTGTCTGGATAGACTACCAGTTTAAGATTTCCAGCAGCCCCGGAACTAATTGCCGGGCACTCGTCTTCAGGATAATATCACCCTTTTCGGCGGTCGCACCAGATGGATCACCGCCGATACCGATGGGATTTCCCTGAGGATCTTTCCAGTCCTCGGATACCCAGCCGATGGAGACGCTTCCATAGGGGAGCAATGCCTTGTTGTCTGCGAAGGCATCCGGACGTCCCGCCACAGCGGTTTCCAGTTTTACACATTCAGGGTGGACAGCCAATACCATGGAAGTTTCCATTTCTCCACCGTGAAAGTCCCAGATATTTCCTTCGGTTACGGTTGCCTTCACATCGGGATGCCCAAAGGCACCGGAGGAGAGAATGAAGGCTGACAGTCCAAACTCGCTTCTCAGCTCACGGCTGAGAACCTGAATGATCGGTGCATTTCCACCGTGGCATACAAGAAAAGCAATCTTCTTGAACCCATGGTGATGCAGGCTTTCACAGATATCATAAAGCATACGATAATAAGTATCAGGTTTCAATGTGATCGATCCGCAAAAGTTTTTATGTTCTGTACTCAGCCCCACAGGAATAACGGGAAAATACAGCATGGGGAAGTCTTCAGGAAGTTCTTTTTTCAGATAGTCGAGCATAGCTTCTGCGATAAAATCATCAGTTCCCAAAGGAGCCTGATTTCCATGTTGTTCGAGGGCACCGGCAGGGATCATAACGATAGTTTTTTCCTTGTCGATCTGTTCCATCTCAAGTCTTGTCAGATCTCTGTAATTCTGGATCATATCTTAGAAAATCTCCTTTCAAATACATGGACATTGGATAATCTTTCGTACAGGATATAGCCAAGAAGGCAGTTGAGTACATTTTTAATAAGGTTAAATGGGATCGTTGCCAGGATCACAAAAGTTGTCAGGTTTTTTATTCCAGGATTCACACCGGATACCATAGCGATAACATCATCCAGGGAGATGCCCATTGCCTTCGCATAGAGAGGAAGAGTAATGAAAGCATTTACACAGCAGGAAAATGCGATCCTGACCGGAACAGATACAATAAGGGATACTTTGGCTGCTTTTTTTGTGTAGTTCATTTTCTTAAATACAAACCATATCGGCACGATGAAGAGCACAACACCGATCAGATTGGCCAGCTCGCCCACATAAGCAGTGCTTGTACCGACCGTTACCAGTTTGATCAGGATCTTGACGATCTCCACTGCGGCACCTGAGAGGGGACCGAAAGCAAAAAGTGCGATAACAGAAGGAACATCACTAAAATCCAGTTTGTAAAATGGAGGCATGAGCGGCAGAGAAATCTCAAGGCTCATAAGTACTCCGGCCACTGCCGCAAGCATAGCGGTTGCTACTAGGGTTTTCAGGTTCATTTTTTGACTTGTTTTTTGATTCATAATTTAGTCCTTTCCGCCGTGATCCGGCATTTGCATTTTGTGTGCAAATTGCGGGGGGATATTGCAATTTTGTATGCCAGGAGACGAGACTTTCCGGTATACAAAAATAAAAACCGAAGACAGAAACTCTTCGGTTTTAGATCGTAAAATTGTAATGAATGTCCGGCATAAAGAGGTATGTGAAAATACCGTATACAAGACGACAAAACATTTATACTTTTACTTCTTTCATCCAGACTTTACTGTTGGTTTTGGAATTCTGAAACTCGATGTCTCAGTCACCAAATCGGCCTAAAAAAGGTTCGCGGACTATACCGCCAGTAGGGAATCGCACCCAACCCCGAAGTTTTTTATTCAATTTGCTATAACAAAGTTACCACCGAATGTGAGGATTGTCAAGTGCAACTGTTCACATGTCATCATCCCGAGAGGTATTTTGATCAGATTATTTTCTAAAAGTAAAAGTGATATGCTATAATATAGGCTCTCGGAATCTTGAGCCTGCCGACTAAGATTCAACAGTCGGTTGAACCTTGAAAAGTAAATATTATCCAGAATGGATATGACAAGTAATAA
>SAAH01000097.1 GCA_009929525.1 Clostridia bacterium
TTATTACTTGTCATATCCATTCTGGATAATATTTACTTTTCAAGGTTCAACCGACTGTTGAATCTTAGTCGGCAGGCTCAAGATTCCGAGAGCCTATTTTCCATTCCCCTCCCCCACAACCAGCCTTTCAGTGCCAGGCCGCCACCGTCACTCGACCAGCGGCACGGGGAAGCGGCAGAGTGGCATGGTGACAAGCTGATAAAAAGCTTAGCGTGGAAGGCCCCGAAACTGTAGGGTGTTGTGTGCTCACCAAAGCACACAACAAGGGAGCCTGAGGCCTGTATGCATCAAGCATACAGACCGAATGCGACCGATCCCTACGGTTTCGGAGTCTTCCACGCTTAGCCTTTTTACAGCGAAGCCACCCCGCCAGTCCGCCGCTTCCCCGTGCCGCTGTTCGAGCGATGGTGGCGGCCTGGCACTGAAAGGCGTCCGCATCTCCCCCAATTCATTTTCCCCATTGACTACCCCAACACTTTTATGTCAAAATAATCAAAGACATAAAATCACTACACACCAATCAGACACGGAGGTTCTTTCATGAACGCACAAAGTACAACGAATCCACTCCAAACCGCACCCGTTGGAAAACTTATGATAAAGTTTGCCATCCCCAGCATCATCGCCATGCTGGTCGGTGCTCTATATAACATTGTTGACCAGCTTTTTATCGGTCAATCCGTAGGCACACTTGGAAATGCCGCAACTAACATTGCCTTCCCCCTCTCCACTTCCTGCATCGCACTGGCGCTGCTTTTTGGAATAGGCGGAGCTTCCTGCTTTAATCTGGCCATGGGAAGAGGGCAAAAAGAAGATGCCCCTTACTATGTAGGAAATGCGGCAACCCTACTTTTTTTATGCGGCTTTTTCCTATGCATCATCACACAACTTTTTCTGACGCCGCTGCTTATCTTCTTTGGTGCACCAAATGATGTACTTCCTTACGCTCAGACCTATGTAAGGATCACATCTATCGGATTTCCTTTTCTCATCCTGACAACAGGAGGAGGGCATCTTATCCGTGCCGACGGAAGCCCTCGTATGACTATGATATGCAATCTTTCTGGTGCCGTTATCAATACAATATTGGATGCCATCTTTGTCATGGGGCTCGATATGGGCATGGCAGGTGCTGCCTACGCTACGATCATAGGCCAGATTTTCTCATCCGTTCTCGTTTTCATGTACATGCGTCATTACAAAACGGTTCCGCTCCAAAGGAAACACTTAAAAATCCGCTGGGCAAATACCCGAATGATCGTCTCCATTGGTATGGCTTCTTTCTTTAATCAGATCGCCATGATGGTGGTACAGATCGTGCTGAATAACTCGCTCAAACATTACGGTGCCCTGTCAGTGTATGGCGAATCCATTCCTCTTGCCTGTGCCGGCATCGTAATAAAAGTAAACCAGGTATTTTTCTCCATTGTCATTGGACTTGCACAGGGAAGTCAGCCTATAGAAAGTTTTAATTACGGAGCAAAAAAATATGACCGTGTCCGCAAAGCATATTGGCTTGCCTCTATCGCTGGAGGCACGATTTCTCTCTTCTCATTTGCACTATTTCAGCTGTTCCCAAGGCAGCTCATGTCCATGTTTGGATCGGGAAGCGAGAGTTATTATCAATTTGGTATCAGCTATTTCCGCATATTCTTACTGTTTACATTTGTAAACTTCATGCAGCCTATAACTTCTACATTTTTTACTTCCATAGGAAAACCCGTCAAGGGAATCTTTCTCTCCCTGACCAGACAGATCATCTTTTTGCTTCCTATGGTCGTGATACTCCCACTTTTTATGGGAATCGATGGAATCTTATACGCAGGACCGATATCAGATTTTCTGGCCGCTGTTGTAACGCTCATTATGGCGTATGTTGAATTTAGATCCATGAAAAAATTGGCTCAAACCGAATCTGCTATCGCCTAACCATAATGCAAAATGGTTCGCTTCCGGCAAGTCTTCGCATCACACACAAGAGTTTATCTCATCACAATAAAATAAGCGGCAGAATCTCAACAACTGATTCTGCCGCTTATTTTATTCAGCACATTTACTATCTGGTCGGTACGATCTCCAGCCAATACCCATTGGGATCTATGATGAAATAGATTCCCATCTCCATATTCTCAAAGCAGATGCAGTCCATCTCTTTATGAAGTGCATGCGCACCCTCAAAATCATCTACACGAAATGCCAGATGGAATTCGTCTTCACCCAGATCATATGGTTTCTCCCTGTCTCTGTTCCATGTCAGTTCCAGTTCAAAATCGGTTGTATCATTCCCCAAATATACGATGATAAAAGATTCATCTTCTGCAGTTATCCTGCGTTTTTCTTTCAGGCCAAGGGCCTTTTCGTAAAAATCCATGGATTTTTTCAAGTCAAATACGTTGTAATTCTCATGTACCATTTGAAATTTCATAATATGACCCTCAGCTTTCATTTTATTTAGTATCTTACCAGAGTTTCTTGTAGATTTCTTTCAGGTCATCTGCAGTAAGTTCTTTTCTTGTGTTGGAAGGGCTTCCGCTTTCCATGGCATCTGCTGCCATCTTGTCTACCACTTCCATAAACTGTGCTTTATCGATTCCATACTCTTCAAGAGAAGGTGTATCCAGCTCTTCACAGAGATCAATTACTGCCTGAAGGAATTTTTCACTTGCTGCTTTATTGTCATCCTGTCTTCCAGCCACATGAATAGCACGTCCAAGATGAGCAAAACGCTCATAGATGTCATCATTTGCATCTGTCAGAACAAATGTGAAGCACTCTTTTAACAGCATCGCATTAGAAAGACCATGTGCAACATGGAACAATGCTCCGATCGGACGGCTCATACCATGTACGATAGTAACGGAAGAGTTATTAAATGCGATTCCTGCTTCCAGCGCAGCTACAGCCATACGGTCTCTTGCTTTTACATCAGAACCATCTTTGTATGCTCTTGGAAGATATTTGAAAATACGTTTTACTGCGGATACTGCAAATGTATCTGAAAGGCTCTGTGCCTTTCTCGATGTAAATGCCTCAATTGCATGTGTCAGTGCATCCAGGCCTGTAGCAGCGGTTATCTTGGCCGGAGCAGTCATGGTAAATCTAGGATCGATGATAGCCAGATCTGGCATCAGGACGCCGCCTTTGAGCAGCATCTTTACATCATTTTCTGTATCTGTAATGATCGTAAACTGAGTAGCCTCTGAACCTGTTCCTGCAGTTGTTGGGATAGCAACCAGTGGAGGTGTCTGTTTTTCAAATGTTTTTCCCATATAATCTGAGATTTTTCCGCCATTTGAAGCCATAGCTCCGATTGCTTTCATAGAATCAATCGGGCTTCCTCCGCCAAGAGCAATAAGGAAATCACAATTTTCTGCTTTATACAGATCTAATCCTTTGTAGATCATTTTATCTGTAGGTTCGCCGCTGATTTCTGAATAAATCACATATTCAATCCCTTGATTTTTCAAAGCTTCCTCAACATGAGCTGCATTTCCTAATTTTATCATTACTTCATCTGTTACCAGAAGAGCTTTTTTTCCAAGACCTTTTAAGTTCTCCTCTGCCATCTGTAATGCATTTTCGCCTGTCACGATACGACTCGGCATAATAAATTCTCTTGCCATTTTTTCATTTCCTCCTCTTTTTAACCGTGTTTTATATAGCAAATCTATATATTGTATTTCGTTTTGATATTAATATCGGTAAATATATACTCCTGATCCGGTTCCTGTCCTTTTACCAGAAGATCATACAGCATCAACGGCGGACGGTTCCCCTGCACATAGGCTTCCTGATCGATCAGAAAATCCACATCCCCTGCTTCAAGAGCCTGTACATTTCTTGGTGTGATATCATACACAATCACATAGGGACGCTTTTCCAGATTCAGCTTATCCAGGGCTCTGCGTACTCCCGCCTGTCCGGCAGACGCCACAAATATTCCCTTAAGATCCGGTACCCGGTCAAGTGTACTTACGATGATCCGCTCTACCTCATCCGCATCATCGAAACTGCTTTGTACGCCCAGAAGTTCCAGTTCTGGATAAGATTGTTTTGCCTCCTGGATAAATCCTTCCACACGGAGACTATTTACACTATTTGTAAAATATCCTGTGATCGTAAGAATCTTTCCACTGCCGCGGGTAAGCATTCCCATCAAGCCTGCAGCGGTAAATCCACTTCGTTTGTTATCCAGTCCAACAAAACATATCCTTTTCGTACCAACGATGTCAGAATTAAATGTTATCACCGGGATTTTCTTTTCTTCCACAAGTTCATTGATCTTAAGGCGAATACTCTCACACTCTATAGGCATGAGCGCAAGGCCCTGGATCCCTTCTGACACCAGTTGTTCGATCGCCTGCAGTTGTTCGTGCTCATCCACTGTGACGTTATCTTTCCAGAGCAGCGCAGCACCTCGTTCTTCAAGTTCTCTTTTTGCATCCTGAACTCCTTGATTTACCTGGAGCATAAAGGAAGATTTGGACAGCTGGGTTACAACACCGATCTTTACCGATCTGTTGTCTGTCCGCTCAGCCTTTTTGGAACGATTGGACTGGTATCCTATCTCATCTGCGATTTTCTGTATCTTCTCCGCCACATCCGGCCGGATCCTGCCCCGGTGATTTAACGCACGGTCTACGGTCCCCCGGGACACTCCTGCCAGATCAGCAATCTGCTGTATTGTTCCTGCCATATTACTCCTGCTCCTGTATCTGGTCATATACGCACTTTATGTTACATGTGCTTTGGCAAAATATGCAATCTCACCAATTAATCATACCCAATCTTACAGTCCTGTATTCTCAGCGATGTATTTTCTTGCACGCATAGCATATTCCAGCGGATTAGCTTTTGCAGGATCCTGTTCAGCTTCTACTACCATGTATCCTTCATAATCAGCTTCCTCAAGAACTTTGAAGATAGCCGGGAAATCTACACATCCATCACCAGGAACTGTAAATGCACCTGCACGTACTCCTGCAAGGAAGCTCATGTCATCCGCTTTTACTTTTGCTACTACTTCTGGACGGATATCTTTCAAATGAACATGTTTGATTCTGTTCACGTATTTTTTCACCATAGCAACTGGATCTTCTCCACAATATGAGAAATGTCCGCTGTCAAACAAAAGGCTCATATATTCTGGATCTGTATTGTCCATAAGGCGCTCTGTCTCTGCAGCTGTCTGTACAACAGTTCCCATATGATGATGGAAAGTAAGGCTGATGCCATACTCTTCTTTAGCAATTTTTCCAAGTTTATTAAGACCTGTACAAAGAGTATCCCACTCTGCATCATTCATCACATATTTGTGTCCGAATACAGGTGTTTCCATCTGTCCCTGTACACTGTAGCTCTGCTCAGATGCACCAATGATCTTAGATCCCATAGCTTTCAGGAATGTCAGCTGTGCACGGAATTCTTTTTCTACTTCTTCAAATGGTTTTGTAAGAAGAAACGAAGAGAACCACTGGTTACAGATCTCCACGCCACGAAGCTCAAGAGCTTTTTTCAGTACTTCTGGATCATTTGGGTATTTGTTTCCAACTTCTGATCCTGTAAATCCTGCCAGTGCCATTTCGCTTACGCACTGTTCAAAGGTATTTTCTTTTCCAAGATCCGGCATATCATCATTTGTCCAAGCGATTGGAGCGATTCCTAATTTAACTTTTGATTTGTTTAACATATTATTCTCCTTTATATGGGGTTATTTTAGCAGAACTTTGTTCTGTCTATTAGCCAGTTTCCATTGCAGTGATGTCTATTTACCTGTATAAGGTGTGTTAAACACTTGAATATGGCGTTTTACATTCTCATAAACGCCCTGAGTCATAGCTGCATTCAGGTCAAAGAAATTATGTTTTCCTTCTGACTGCATATATTCTTCTGCCTTCTTTGTCAGGCAGTTAAAGCTTGCTGTAGCAATATTTACTTTACAGATACCAAGAGAAATGGCTCTCTGGAAATCTTCATCTGTGATTCCGCTTCCACCGTGGAGTACCAGCGGCAGGTCAACTCTTTCATGGATCTCAGCTAATACATCAAATGCCAATGTCGGTGCAACAGGATAATCTCCATGTGCATTTCCGATAGCTACTGCCAGTGCATCCACTCCGGTTTCCCTGCAAAATACAACTGCATCTTCCGGATCTGTACAACGGATGCCGTGATCGCTCTTTCCATCCTCACTTCCACCTACAAGACCAAGTTCAGCTTCAACGGTAGCTCCATACTTTTTGGCCAGTTCAACAACTTCCTTTGTACATGCGATATTCTCCTGGAACGGTTTTCTTGAACCGTCGAACATAACAGAAGTAAATCCCAGTTCCAATGCTTTTTTCACTGTTTCCATTGTTAAACCATGATCCAAATGTACAGCCACATTTACAGATGCATCCTTTGCAGCCTGGATCATCATCGGTCCCATAAGCTCCAGTGGAGAATTCGGAAGACGTACCTCAGCGATCTGAAGGATAATAGGAGTATTCATTTCTTCTGCTGCTTGCACAGCACCTCTTACCATCTCCATGTTGCCAACACTGAATGCGCCGCATCCCCGTTTTTCCCTGGCAGCCTGCGTAATCAACTCTTTCATCGTTACCAGTGCCATATTATCGTCCTCTCTTCCTTTACTCTTTTTGAGTATGTTTTGGTTATCTTTTGAGTTCATGATACCACCTTGTTATATTTTTGTCAACGAAAAAGAATGCATGACGTACTCATTTTTTTATTATACTTACCCAAACATACTCAGGAAGTTTGTTACTTTGTGAACTTTTCATAGAACCCAATGGCTTTTTCTGGTGTAATGTTGAATCTTTTCTGTAATTTCTCCAGGATTATTTCCCTCGAATGACCTTCTTCTAAATTATCCAGGATAAGAGCTTTTATCCCTTGTTCTATCCCTTGCTCTATCCCAGCCTCCAATCCACAGGAAATAAATCTAGATACAAACTAAAGTGCAAACTCAACCACCTATAATTAGTTTAAGTATATAGAATACCCCCATCTTTTACAAGCATTTTTGCGTGCGCCAGCATATAAAATTAATCAAAGGGAACCTTGCGGTACGAACGTACCAGAATCAAAACAAATAACTAAGATATGTTTTAGATAACTCAACTATAACACACATTACAAAAATGTACAATATTGTTTTGCACTTTTGTATTTTTTTCAATGAAACCGCACCCTCCACATCCTATAAAGCATCCCCAGCTCGCACCCCACGCAACAGCACACACTCCGCGTGCACCGTTTCATCTACTCCCGCCCTTTCTATACACTTACCACTATACTCCATCCCACCTTCTTCGTTGTTAGAAAATGGAAGTCAAGATTTTAAAAGGACTTCCTGTTATAAGAGATGCTGCTTACCTATCTACTTATTTTTATAGCTCAAACAGGTTAACGGGTCAATAAAAAGAGAGCAGTGTCGGATTGGCATCAAACTTAAGTTGCCAATCCGACACTGCTCTGGTCCGTTGGGTTATCCAGGATGGATGGCGTTCACTCTACGCCCCTAAATCTCCTTCCAAATAATCTCATTTGCTCCCATCTCAACCTCAAAGCTGCTTCCATCCCCCAGATACACCGTCGTGCTCTGAGGCTCATAAGTATTATTGACTATGCAATATTTTCCGTTTTTCACATAAGCATGTACTTCCACATTGTAATTCGTGCTAAACCACTTATGTAAACCATCTTCGTCATGAGAAGCCCACATGATCGCCCGGTACAAAAGACGGCTGTTCTCAAAGCTGTAAGGAAGTCCGCTGATATAGACGCCACGGCCGCTGCCGAATTCATTTGCCGCCATCTGCACTTCTTTTTCTGTCTGTTTGATGATCGTTGTGTTTGGCATCGCATAGATATTTTTCTTGCCTTCGCCAAAGTCCACTTCTCCCTTGCAGTCTTCTGTGATAAAGTGTTCATGCTCATCCCAGTTATATTTGTCCTTGTTAAGATCAAATCCATTTTCCCGTTCTATGCCGAGGACACTTCGAAGCTGGATGAATTTTCCTTCCCACTGATGTCCTGTCGGCTCACCGATGCCGATGAATCCACCTCCATCATATACAAATTCGTTGACAGCTGCCACGATCCGTTCATCCGTCCAGTTCTCTCCTCCGGTATATGCTGTATCTGCATCACCCACATTCAGGATCACGTCAATGTCTTTCAATATCTCCGGATTCTCACGGATATCATCAAAACTTATAAACTTCACGTCAAATGGTGCACCGCTCAAAGCTTCCATAATTCCAGCATAGGAGTAATTCTGCTTGTAATAAAGTGCATGATGCACCATATGATTTCCCCAGGCACGCATCTTTCCCCAGCTGTTAAGCACTGCAACTTTCTTCACACAATACGGTGTTGTTCCTTTTATATTTTCATAAAGCAGACGGAATTCTTTACATACGCTCTCCACATAATCGATAAATTCCGGGAACTGCACTGCCAGCTTCAAGTATCCGCCATATCCGATACGATCGATCGGCTTTCTAAGGATAGCACGGCGGGCTGTCACCCAGTTTACCTTTGCTTCCTTTACAGGATCACCACCCTCATGGAAGGTATCCGGGAAGAAATACGGCAGGAAACGACCTTCTGTATACTTTACTCCAGGGATATCGCTGATCAGGCGAAGAGTCGCTCCATTTCCCACGGAACCTACCACTGCATCCAGGCCTACGGACTTGAATTCGTCCATAAATGGTTCCATTCCGATCCAGTGATCTCCCAAAAACATCATTGCTTCTTTTCCATATTCATGAACAATATCAACAAATTCCTTTGCCAGACTTGTTACTTCCCTTCTCTGAAAATCAGTAAAATCAAGGAATTCCTTCGATGGCACACGATACATATTATTCATATAGCCCTGGTCGATGATATATTCCGGGCGGAAAGTATATCCCACTTCTTTTTCGAACTGCTCCAGGATGTATGGACTTACCGATGCCGAATATCCATACCAATCCACATATTTTTCTCTTGCCAGTTCATCAAAGATCAAAGTAAACTGATGGAAAAATGTAGTAAATCGTACAACATCCACATATGGGTGATCTTCAAGGAATTTTCTCAGGCGTTTCTTGGAAAATTCTTTTGTTTTTGGCTGGCGCACATCAAAGGTGATCTGCTTTTCTACGCCTTTCCAGTCATTTGTCACTGCATTATACATATGAACCGGATCCCACATGATATAAGCCAGAAAACTTACTGTATAATCATGAAATGGTTTTGCCGGGCTGATGGTAACATCCCCCGTCTCTTCGTCATAAGACCACTGGCTTACCGGAACAACTTCACCTGTCGTGCGGTCGATAACTTCCCACCATCTCGTGATATCATCATGGGAATTTACCTTCAGCATATCCGGATAAAGATTGTCCATAAGATGAATGGCGATTTCTTCCTTCACTGCAGTGCGGATAGATGTCATGATATACATCTGCTGGATCTCATCTGGATTTTCTTTTGCCCAGGCATTGTCCTTTCTCGTAGTATAATAAGTGGCATAAACCTTCGCATCCACTTTCTTCAATTCTTCCGGATAATCGGTTCCATCACAGTCACGGATAGCATCAGCCCCCCAGCGTTCTACCAGTTTCAGTGTTTCCGGAACAACATCCACATCTGTTGGAATTGTTACTCTTCCTTTTGTACACTCTTTTCCCATAGCCTTCTCCTTTTCTAGTTAAATGTTCAGTTAATATCGACTTGTTTACTTGTAATTATAGTGAATCTTCCTCCTGTAATCTATGTTTCTTTTGTCACAAACATTAGATATCTTGCTTTAAATCATAAAACTTGATATACTCTTCTTAACTTCAAGTACAGCTTGGCATACTTGTTTCTCAATATCATAAGCATTTTTACTACAATAGGAGGTGACAATTCTGATGGCAAATCTTTCCTACACTTTTACTGATTTGTCTGATGATCATTCCGAAAGACAGCACCTGCGCTATATTTCTTCCTCCTCTTTTGGAAATGACTGGAACAGTGTCTTTCACTCTCATGAATGTTCAGAATTATTCTATCTGACAGATGGAGAAGGATGGCTGTGTACAGACGAAGGAAATGTACCCATCAAAAAAAATCAAATGGTGATCGTCAACCCAAAAGTACGTCACACCGAACGCTCTTCAGCGAAAAATCAGATGCACTACATAGTCCTTGGGATTGACAACCTGCAGTTTCATTTTAATAATGATGATGTTTTTTCTTCTTTCCGGGTTTTTCCGCTTGAAACTCATCGGGAAGTAGTCCTGCCGCTGCTTTTAACAATCTTAAAAGAGCTGCAAAAAAAACGTCCCTCTTACGAAGAAATCTGCCAGCACTACCTTGCCATCCTGCTTTTGCAGGTCAAACGGATCACTGGACAGGATTTTTCTCTCTCTGTGCCAAATCCCATTCCCTATGAATGTGAAAAGGCAAAAAATTATATAGAGCAAAATTTCCGTGAAGATATCACCCTGGAGACACTCTCCAATATCACCCATTGGGACAAATTCTATTTTTCCCATCAGTTTTCAAAGGCTTATGGAATCTCGCCGATCAATTATCTGCTGATCCAGAGGATTGACCACAGCAAGAATCTTTTATCCACTACCGATTACACAATCACACAAATCGCCGAATCATCGGGATTTTCCTCACAGAATTATTTTTCACAGATATTCAGAAAGACAACCGGCATATCACCCAGAGATTTCCGTAAGAAAAATTCGCCAAAATAAATTGCTCCTTAAACAGTGGACATCCTCACCAAAATAAGTTATACTTTTGCTATCAAAAGACAAAGGAGTCCACCGTATATCAGTGGGCTCTTTTTATCTTGAACGGAGGTGTTTTTATGGAAGAAAACAAAGATAAGAAAACATCATTCACAGAAGAAACTGTATCTGAAGATGTCTCAAAAGAAAACTCCACATTGTCTGAAACCTGGGCTCAGGATGCACTGCAGGATCTTGATGATTTCATCGAATCGCAGGGGATTTATATCAGGCAGTAAGCTAAGATGGTAACTTAAAGAGGACGGGACTGCTGCACCATTGTTTTGTGCGGCAGTCCCGTCCTTTCGATGTAAACTCTATCTGCTTATTCGTGAAGCTCCAGTGGAAGTCCATCCGGATCCTTGAAAAATGTCATTTTCTTATCTGTATAAGTATCTCTTCGTATCGGTTCTGTCTCGATTCCCAACGCATTCAGTTTGCTCACCGTATCCTCGATACAGGAAACCCGAAATGCCAGATGGCGCAGACCACAGGCCTCCGGATAATTCGGCCGTGCCGGGCTATTTGGTATGCCAAATATCTCCAGTTCACATTCTCCCAGCTTTAGATCCAGTTTGTGATCATCTCTTTCCTCACGATAATTTTCCCTGATCACTTCAAAGCCCAACAAATCCACATAAAAATGTCTCGATTTCTTATAATCCGATGCGATGATCGCCACATGATGAATCGCATCAAAATGAATTCCGCCCATACTGCACTCCTTCCAAAATTCAATTGCCCGCTCAAGCCATCCCTGAGCCGTTGTTCCATCAGCCAGTCCCCATCCATGGGACTTTCCTGGAAATGTCTCATATTTGCAGGGTACCCCGTTTGCCCCCAGCGCCGCCGCCAGCATCCTGCTGTTCCATATGGAAACTTCCGGATCTTCGTCGCACTGCCAGAGGTAGACAGCCGGATAATCTTTCGTAACCTGTTCCTCCATGGAATATGTCAAAATCTTCTTTTTTGCTTCTGTCTCATGTTTATCATTAGTATCAGCACATCCAACATTTTCATCCGCAGCTTCTACACCAAGAAAGTTCTTTCTGGATCCAAGATGTGTTTTCTCGCCCATCGAGATCACCGGATAAGCCAACATGAGCACCCTCGGTTTTGGAAGCCCCGCATATATCTCCTGCAAAGACTCCGCACCGATAGAAGCTGCCAGATGACCGCCTGCAGAAAATCCTGCCACCGCGTAATCCTTCATATCAATCCCCAGTTCCTGCTGATGTTCCGACAGATAGCGGATCGCTGCCGCCAGATCTTCCATCGGTCGGGGCGCTCTTCCTTCCTCTCCCACCCGATATCTCAATATAAAGCTCCCATACCCCAGCTCTTCCAGACGCTTTGCCACAGGAAATGCCTCTACCATGGAGCAGACTGACTCGTATCCGCCGCCGGCACAAAGCAGTACAAACCTCTTCCCCCGCTGGGGCAGTGCGATCAGCCCTGTCCGTCCTTTCGAAGGATCCTGTTCTATATCCTCCGGTTTCCATATATCCCGAAAGATTTCTGCTTCCTGTGCCTTTTTTCGAAGATAATTCAGCCCCTCCGCCATAACCTCCGGCTTCCAGTCCGGATAAATGATCGGCAATTTGGAAAGTCTGATCTTTCTGGTCTGCCTTGCCTGCTCACCCTGGTAGAAGCCCACCATATGCTCATGCCCGCAAAACTCCTCCAGTGCCAGAATTTCACCCAGGGTATTCTCCTCTGTGATCCGTCCCATGGTCTGTTCCATAGTCTGTTTCATCGTCTCTTATCTGCCTCCCCGCATTCTGTGCCTTATGGCATATCTATCTCTCGACTATTTTCAGATCCCACGGTCCGATCTCCATCCTCTGACCGTCATCCACCGTTTTCTTCGTAAGCAGTTCTATTCCTGCCGCCCCACTGTAGCTCACCTTCTGGACTTCAGGAGAATAATTAAAGTAATACACCACTTCTTTTCCAAAGTCATTTGTTCCCCGTTTCACGATCACAGGAAACTCCGGATTCGGTGCTGCACCCTCTGGGTTTTCGCTCAGGATGCCCGCTCTAACAAGAGTATCTTCCATTATTTCTTTCAGCATAGCATCTTCGGTCCAACAGCCAAGATAGGTTGCTGTTCCCTTCCCGTAATGATTCCGGGTAACAGCTGCATACCGTTTCCAATTATAATGATCATAGGATGCCAGAACTTCTGCCGTATCCGGGATGATCAATTCCATAAAGTTCTTGATCTCACTTTCCTGACAATCATAATATTTCGATGTCAGCCAGACATTCTTTGGAAATGTAAAATGACTATAAGAAATGCCCAGACATTTGTCGATACCATGAGGCTGATTATCCGGATACACCTTCAGATTTTCATTTGTAAAAGCTGTTTTGAACGTTGTAAACAAATGCCCGCCCTGTTCCACATAGGTATTTATTTTTTCGAGCAGTTCTTCCGGTGCCGCATACAATGCGGGAACCGCTACAAAATCATAATCTCCCAGCCTGTCCGTCTCCGGCCACAGGAAATCACATTCCACATTCAGCTTGTACAGACAGTCATAGATGTATCTGACCACATCGTTATATTTCACTTTACCGCCCGGCCCCGCCGTCCCGTCAATAGGAAACCAGTCCAGTGCCGTGAGCGATTCATTGCTCACAAGGATAGCCGCTTTATTTTTCTTTTTAAGATTTACCAAATGACTCCCTATCTCAGCAAATTCTCTGCCGATGACTTTTGCTGCACGGTAGGTATCATTTTCCTTAAAATCATGGCTCAGCAGCCCCTTCCAGTATGTCTCAAAAGAATTATGGATGGAATGCCAATGCCAGTATTCCACCATGTTTGCGCCGGAAGCTACGTGGCTGTATGCCTGCAGGCGAAGCTGTCCATCATAAGGTACCCAGCATGGAAATCCCTGCGCCTCTGTCTCGAGGACAAAATAATTATCATTTTTCAAAGAGCGGGTGCTGTCGCCGCCATATGAGATTTCTGCTCCTGTCAGCTCATCCTGTGTCGGATGATAGATATCCACACCTGCCACGCTCAGTGCTTTGGCTGCATGAAAATGATCCACTTTCGGCTGTACACCGTAGGAATATCCCCGCCAGTCAAAGTCAAAGTTGTGGGTGATAAACTGATCCTCCCGGGCATATTCGCGAACAATATTCGCCTGCCACTGAAGATATTCATCCACCAGAGTCCTCTGGAACTTCTCGAACTCAGCTCCCAGACTTCCGTTGATCGTTCCTCTCACATCCGGAAAATCTTCCCATGCATTGATACGGTTGCTCCAATAATCAAGACCAAATTCTGCATTGAAAGCATCCAGATCGTCATGAAATTTAGCTCTCACGTATTTTACAAATTGTTCCTGCACATTTTTTCCGGCAGTATCATAATATTTTGTCTCGTTATCCAGCTGGAATCCTATCACACAGCTTCTGTGAGCAGATACTTCCATCAATTTCCGTATCACCCGTTCTCCATAGTAGCGATAAACCGGATGGGTGATGTCCATGATCTGACGGGCACCGTAGATCCCTCTGCCATTCTTTGTCGTTGCCAGCACATCCGGATGAGATTTTACCATCCAGGTCGGTATAGCATACGTCGGTGTTCCTATGATCACCGAGATCCCGGCTTTCTCCATGGCATCCAGTACACGGGTCACATGACTAAAATCAAAAACACCCTCCTGAGGCTCACAGGTGCTCCATGTAGATTCTGCGATCCTGACAAGGTTGATCCCCGCTGCCTTCATCATCTCAATATCCTTATCCAGACGGTCATAAGGCATATATTCATCGTAATATGCCACACCATATAATAATTTGTCCATACATTCCTCCCATGATCATATCTTTTTAAACCCAGCTTTGCGGCTCCGTTTTTACAGCTTCTCCTATCTCCAATGCTTCTTCCATACAAAAGTTCAGATAAGCATCCTGCAGTCCCTCGCGGAGCGGGTAGAAGTCTTCTCCCGTTTCCACATATTTTTTCATATGCATGAGGACATCTGCCACAGCTATCTCATCATCATTCAGCCTTACCCCCTGGAACGGATTTTCATAGATCCGCTGTCCGCGAAATGTTATGTACATGTGGCTCCATCCATCGATGTTGTATACACCGTCATCCTCCCGGTGCATCGCTTCTGTCACGGGCTGATTTTTCTCATCCAGATAACAAACGCTCATATCGCGGATCTCACCGCGTTCTCCCTGAATATTCCATGTTCTGTTTCTGATCGGTGAGAAATACTGTTCCCCATCAAAATCATAAAAAGCAGTCTTTCCATTTTCAAAGACGAAGTCTACCCGGTCCCTTTCGCCTGCAAGGAGTTCTCCATTTTTATGCCAACCGGCCCGGTCTCTCGTCTTCGTTACCAGAAAAGAAAATTTCTTCCCGCTGATCGAACAGTTTTCATATCCCAATCCCAGAAACTTTCTGAAAATGCTGATCGCATGATAACCATGGATCGCTGACATGGAAACATTCGAAACAGTTCCCAGTACGCCTGAACCTATGATATTTTGCACACCCTTATAATATGGCTGCAGAAAATATTGTTCTGTCACCTGGACCATTCCGGCAAGCTCCTGCTTTTTCTCCCAAAGGAAATTCAGTTCCGCTATATCTTTTCCCGGAGGTGTCTCACACAAGACAGGGATCTGACGCTCCATCAATTTGATGATCCATTCTGTCATCACAGATCTTGGAACACATAAAAGGGCAAAATCCGGTTTTTCCATAAATGCCGTTTCCACGTCTTCTGTCGCAAATATCCCTGTCTCCTGCTGCACCCTTTCTGCCTTCTCCCTGGAACGCACCAAAATAGCGGAAACCTCCAGTTCATCCGGAAGAGCCTGTACCGCTCTCAGATAAAATTGTGATCTCCATCCACACCCGATCATAACAAATTTTGCTTTCATATAGATCCTCCCAAATCAAGGGGCCGTCCCCATTCTATTATATGCCTGTAATTATCGTGTACCTTCCTGCTGCCGGCATCTGCTTTTTTGATTATTCGCAGGATCTTCCAAGAACAAGTGTACCATAAGCCTCCAGACTCACATTTCCATCAACTTTCTTTTGTGGTAACTGTTCAGTACCCTAATATCTAACAAGTACTATATTTGTGCAAAACAGAGAAAATAATTTTTCTGTTTTAGCACCAGTTTTAGGTTTTTAGAA
>SAAH01000217.1 GCA_009929525.1 Clostridia bacterium
ATATCGTGATGATGAATACTTCTTCCTTAAACTGTTTGATATCAGCAGGAAGACTTATGTCAGAAATCCTTTATCCCACAAAATTTGTGATTGAGCCAATAAAAATGTAAAACTACCGGAATTTTCTGTGACAAGCAACCTGCCCTCGATCATGAATGGGGGACTGGATTTTTGTGAGTGGAGCAGAAATGATAAAGAACTGGCGGTGCTGCTAAAAAAACCAATTGAAGTAGTACTTGGGAAATACGGCGTAGGGCTCGTCAATATTGCACTTGCTGAGAGTGGTTTTGAAAAAGGCACGATGGACACTTATGAAGTCATGACCAGACTGAATACAGGATATATGATGTCAGACACCGGTGGAAAAATCGAAATGAGTTTTGCAGCGATCGGCCTTCTTGCCAGGCTTCATCTATCCAGAGGGCAGTCAAGGGCAGCTCAAAGAGCAATAAATAGTTTTAGGGAAAAGGTGATCAAGGAAAATGCGGATTGGCTGATTCCTAATCTGGATGCTATGGAGATATGGATGCAGCTTTTGACCGGAAAGAATGAACAGGTTGCAGTGTGGATGGAAAAAGCACCAAATGAAGGAGTATCATTTTGCTGTCTTGAACGGTATCGTTACATACAAAAGGTACGCTGTCTGATCGCAATGAAAGCTTACGGTGAGGCAGGCAGTCTTGTAGAGCGATTAAATTTATATTTTACAGAGTATGAACGTAATTATATGTGGATGGAAAATCAGGTATTAAAAGCCATTATCCAATATCGAATAGGCAATACAGAATGGAAGGATACCTTAGAACAGGTGCTGATCAAGATGGAAAAATATCATTTCGTCCGGATAGCTGCGCAGGAAGGTGCAGCTATCCAACCCTTACTTGAAGAGTTGGAAGAAACCACGGTATCAGAGGAATATCTTAACCTGATCAAGCAGGAAGTTGACAAGATGGCTCATTATTATCCGAATTATCTTGGAAAAGAAAAGAAGCTTAAAGAGCCTTTGACGGATATGGAGATGCAGATCGTTAAGCTTTTGTGTGAGGAACAGACTTCCCAGCAGATATGTGAGATATGCGGATTTACATATAGTACGCTGAAGTTCCATAATAGAAATATTTACCGCAAACTGGGTGTAAAAAACCGTAAAGAGGCAGAGGACGTAGCCAAAAGGTTGGAGATATATGAGGGATAGGAGGAGCCTATGAGATGGAAAAACGATGTGAAAATTGAAAAGAAAAATGGCTATATGCTGAAAAACAAAGAAGGAGAAAGAAAAATCAAGCCAGAAGACGAATATATCGTGAAAGCTATGGTGAAGGGAATCTGCGAGGATGAAAGACTTTTGGAAGTTATCAAGAAAAAGGAAGATTTGGATGAGATACTCTCAGGGTTTCGATTGGCAGAATTCTTAGTGGAGTATGGAGAGTATATCGAAGAATTAAAAGATGAATTGATGATTGAAGAATGATCGATCAGTAAAGGCAAAGCCCTATGACAAGAATAGTAGTTGTCATAGGGTTTTTTTACATTAAAAATTGACATTTTTGGCAAAAGAAGTAGAATGATATATATGTGTGAAGTTTTAGGAGAAATCTTGAACAGATATAATTGCTTTATGCAAGACAAATTACAAATGAGGGAGAATACAAATTGGATAAAATTCTGCGATTTTTAGAAATGCACGCAGGTGTGATCATTATATTGCTGCTTGTGATCCTTATACTGGACGTACTTTTCAGCCTGATAATAAAACAGAAAAATGTACATGATCTGGTGCAAAAACGAAAGAACAGTTCAGGACAGTTCTATGATGAGATATTATGGAACAACGATGAAGTGTTCATTTTATTGTGCAGAAAAAATCGATGTGTAACTTATGTGAGTGCCAATATAGAAAAGATATTGGGTATCAAGCAGGAAGATGTTATGGCAGATCTCCATGTACTGGAGAAAATCACAGCAAGAAAATACATAAGAGGGGTAGAAAAACAGATAGAAAAATGGGATAAGAAGTCATTGCTGGAGATTGAATTGGCTTATCATAAGGCATATGCGGAAGATGAGCATTGGGGAAAAGTGCAGCTTATGCTTACGGAAGATGGGGAAAATTATCTTTGCAAGTTTATAGATATTACGAAAGAACATGAGAAACATCTGGAGATGGAAAGGGAGATCCAAAAAGCATATGAAAACGATCAGTCAAAGACCCGTTTTTTATCAAAGATGTCTCATGAGATCAGAACGCCTATGAATGGTATGCTGGGAATGATCTCACTGGCAAAAATGAATATGGATCATAGAGAAGAAGCGGAGGACTATCTGGATAAAGCAGAGAACATGTCTCAGTTTTTGCTTTCTATTATTAATGATGTTCTGGATATGTCACGTATAGAAAGCGGAAAGATAGAACTTGCATATGAACGAGTGGATATCTTTTCGTTGGCTGGAAAGTTAAAGGATATGTTCCAGGTGACGGTGGAAGATAAAGGAATAAAATTCGAATTGGAACTGCAGGATTTTACTATTCGTTATGTGGTGGGAGATGAGCTTAGAATTTCACAGATACTGACTAACTTTCTTTCAAATGCCAGCAAATTCACTTCGGCAGGCGGACAGATCACACTAAGCTTCCGGCAGATGCATATTATCGGAAATCGCGTAAATCTTATGATGCGTGTCAGAGATACCGGAAAGGGAATGTCTCCTGAGTTTATGAGTAAGATATTCAATCCCTTTGAGCAGGAGGACGCCACCGTTGCGAAGAACTATGGAGGAAGTGGATTGGGGATGGCCATATCGGATAATCTGGTCCAGCTGATGGGCGGACATATTACTGTGGACAGTGAACCTGGCAGAGGAACGGACTTTACAGTTTTTCTTGAACTTCCGATCGCAGAAGGAGATCAGACACTTCCGGATGCCGGCCGTGTGATATCAGAGGAGAAATCAGGGGAAGATACCTTTAGTATAAAAGGTATGCGGATCCTGCTTGCAGAGGATAATAAGATAAACCTGAATTATTCATGATAATTCATTCCATAGCGGCTAAAGCCGCATAGTTACAAGTTTTTAACTGAATATTGCATTTCACCTGTTAGATGATATAGA
>SAAH01000098.1 GCA_009929525.1 Clostridia bacterium
AGCTGGTGTTCGTCCAGCAATTCCAATGACCAGAGAGCAGTCACCATCGAATGTGCCAGCGACATGAACGAGCCGTATGCCATGAACAGCGCCGTATATGGCTCGCTCATTAAGCTCTGCATCGATATCTGCAGACGTAACGGCAAGAAGAAACTGCTCTGGCTGGGCGATAAGAACAAAACGCTCAATTATACTCCGGCTGCGGACGAGATGCTACTGACGGTCCACCGCTGGTTTGCGAACAAAAGCTGCCCCGGAAACTGGCTGTATGCCCGTCTGGGTGATCTGGCCGCAAAAGTAACGTCGGCACTGGGCGGTTCATCCGGTATGCAGGCAACTTCACTGAAGAATCTCACTGAAGCAGAAGCGGTGGCAAAGATCGGGCCGCTGTTTACTGCGAACCAGAAAACCACTGGCATCCTCGCCTGCGTGTCGATGGCGCAGTTTATTCTGGAGTCCGGCTATGGTAAATCTGAGCTGGCACAGAATGCAAATAACTGCTTTGGCATGAAGATCTCGCTTTCCGGGAACAGCTGGAGCGGCAGCAGTTGGGATGGCAAGTCGGTCTATACCAAGAAAACGCAGGAACAGAATGATGACGGTTCGATGGTCACGATCACCGCTGATTTCCGAAAGTACGCCTGTGTGGAGGACTCCATTTCTGACCACGCTGCCTACCTGCTTGGTGCGATGAATGGCAGCAGGAAACGTTATGAAGGTCTGACCGGATGCATGGACTACAAGAAGGCTGTGCAGATCATCAAGGACGGCGGCTATGCCACCAGCCACACTTATGTGCAGAATCTCTGCAATATCATCGAACGCTGGAACCTGACACAGTATAATGCAGCCTCTGGCAGCACCACCATTTCCGGCTGGTACCGTGTCCGTAAGAGTTGGCAGAATGCAGCTTCCCAGAAAGGGGCGTTCCATGATCTGTCCTATGCGAAGCAGTGTGCGGATGCGAATCCGGGGTATACGGTTTTTGATCCGACCGGAAAGGCGGTCTATCCTGTGAATCAGACTGCACCTGTGCTGTATGCGGTTCGCGTGTCCATCAATGACCTCAATATCCGTAAAGGACCGGGCACGAATTACGGTAAGACCGGTTATTATACCGGAAAGGGCGTGTTCACCATCGTGGCAGAATCTGCTGGTGCTGGTTCTGTGAAAGGCTGGGGCAAGCTGAAATCCGGTGCAGGCTGGATTTCTCTTGATAATGTTGAATTATAGATTAGCAAGATAGATAGACTTTGCCCTATGTGGCGGCTTCCTTATGGGGCAGTTCACATAGGGCTTTTTTTGTTAAGGAGGAGCTTATGGAGCATAAGGAATTATGCCTGCCGACCGTGGAAGCTATGAAGGAGATGCAGGAAGTTGATATTCGCACAGTTGACCGTTCTCAGCTTGTAGATATTAAGGATGTAACTGTGGATCAGTCATTGCCGGAGCGGGAACGGCTCGCCGATTATATCCGACAGATTAAAAACCCGTACTGTTATATCAGCAACGGCGTTGTGGTAAAGGTGACGTTTTCTGGAAAGACCACATTGGAAGAATGTCTGGCACGATATTGTAAAGCAAAGCTGTCATAAATCAGACAAAACCGGGAGGAATGCAGCTAAAATAATCTACGGCCCGATGAGAAAAACAACTTGCTATTCAGGGACATCTACGGGATACTGTCACTACCCTAAGACAAGTCGAGAACTGCTGGGGTGATATTAGGAACACAACTGGGGAAAGGAGAATTTGGGATGGAACGCTTTCATCATAGCACCCCTGCTACAGCAGGAAGTAAAACCGCTGCGTATCTGCGCCTTTCGCAAGAAGATGGCGATAAGCAGGAAAGCGATAGCATTCGCAGTCAGCGGTCACTGATACAGGAGTATGCAGCAGTCCACAGCTTGCACATCGTTGGAGAATATGTGGACGATGGATATTCAGGTACAAATTTTGATCGTCCGAATTTTCAGCGGATGATGGAAGATGTCAGACGAGGAACGGTGAACTGCATCATTGTCAAAGACCTTTCTCGTTTCGGACGAAATTACATCGAAACAGGAAAATACATTGAACGGTTTTTGCCGTCAATGGGGATTCGGCTGATTGCCATTAACGATAATTACGATAGTGCAACTTCCGATTATACTTCTAACAGTATGATTATTCCGTTTAAGAATGTAATCAACGATGCCTACAGCAGAGATACTTCTGTAAAAATCCGAAGTCAGCTAGATGTAAAACGCAGACAAGGAGATTTTATCGGGAGCTTTGCAGCATATGGCTACCAGAAGGACGAGCAAAACCGCAATCAGCTGGTTGTGGATGACTATGCTGCCCATGTTGTTCAGGAAATTTTCAAATGGAAGATGGATGGCATGAGCTGCATGGAAATCGCAGACCGGCTAAATGCAATCGGGGTACTTGCACCGCTGGAATATAAGCGGATGTTGGGCATGAATTATAATTCCGGTTTCAAGGCAAAGGAAAAGGCAAAATGGAGTGCGGTTCAGGTTCGGCGGATTCTGACCAATGAGTTGTACATTGGAAACCTTGTACAAGGACGGCATCGTAAGGTGAATTATAAAGTGGAGAAGATTCTGGCTGTTCCTGAAAATGAATGGATTCGTGTGGAAAACACACACGATCCGCTGATCGAGGTGGATACCTTTGAACGAGTACAGGAACTGCTGAAGCTGGACACCCGTGCAGCGGAGAATAAAGGAAGCAATATTTTTTCCGGTCTTGTCCAGTGTGCAGATTGCGGACAGAATATGATCCGAAGAATGAGTCGTGTCGGGAACAATAAACGATATTATCTTCATTGTTCCACTTATAAAAACAAGCTGGGATGCAGCGCACATCTTGTCAGTGAGGTTAAGTTGACGGCGGTCGTTTTGGAGAGTATCCAAAAACAGATCGAAAAAAAAGCAGTGCTGGAAAAGGTGCTGGATGCAATCCGGCAGGACCCACTGCTGGAACGTAAAAAGCTGGCTGAGTCGGAGCATCTGGCCATGCTGGAGCGTGAAATTGGCCGGTATCGAATGCTGCGTATGCAGTTGTATGAAGATCGGAATGCGGGAATCATTTCGGAAGAGGACTATTTAGAATTTTCCGGCAGTTTTACAAGGAAGCTGGATGAGGCTATTGTAAGGAAAAAGCAAGCTGAAGAACGTATGAAAGCATTTTGCGAAGAAAAGGAACTGGAATGCCTTACGGTTTTTAAGAAATATAAGGGTGTAAAAGAACTGGATCGCCGAATGCTGGTGGAGTTGATAGATTTCATTGAAATACAGGATAAGAAGCATTTTACCATCCACTTCCGTTTTGAAGATGAGATGGCAGCTTTGGAGCAGTTTTGCGAAGCCTACTGTAAGGGATCTGACTAAGATAGAAAGGAGCGACAAAAATGAGGTGTGTAGGATATATGAGGGAAACCTCATGGAAGCAGAATATTCCTTTATACACGATTGAGGAGCAAAAAGCGAAGATTCGCACTTTCGCAGAAGCCTCTGACTGGGAACTGGTTGGTTATTATTCGGATAAGGGAAGCTCTGATGATAATTTCAAGAAAATGATGCAACGTGGACTGGAAGGCTGTTTTGATTGTGTGGCATTCCAGTCCATTTATTTTGCAGCAAATGAGTTTCCGAGTGTTACGCAGCGGTTGGAAGATACGTTATATCCAGCTGGCATCCACTTTTGTTCGGTTGCGGAAAATTTTACCACGCTGGATAAGACCAGCCACGAGGTTCATGCATATTTCGAGGAAAAACGAAGGGAACGTCATTACGATATTACGAAAGCGTGGAAGGCTTCAAAGGGGAAAGGGTTTCTGCTGACTAATTCCATTCCGTTTGGGTACATCAGAAGACTGGGGGAAGACCAAGTTATCAAGGATGAGGAAGTTCGCCCCGTGGTGGAAGCCATATTTCAGAAGGTGCTGGCAGGGGAAAGTCTGAATGAAATAGTGGAATGGCTGAATGCGGAACAAGTTCCCACGCCCGGTGAGTTGAAAAGGATCAGACGTGGTGAAAACCGTTTGCAGGGCGGTTGGAAAAGAGAAAAGCTAAAGATGCTGATTACGAATCCGGTCTACACAGGGGCAAAGGTAAATGGAAAACATCAAATCCTCGACACTGGATGCTATGAAGCTTATATCAGCGTGGATGATTTCCAGAGAATCTCTCCTAAAAAATATGTGCGGGCGAAAGAAAAGGCAGAGCAGAAAACAACGGCAACGCAGCGGGTTCGCAAAAAACGGGATGTACCACCGCAGGTTTATTGTGAGTGCGGGTTGGAAATCCGAAACAGAAGCATTGGGAAGCCCTGCAATTGTGGATGCGGAAGAACGCATCTTCCGCTGGAACAGATAGAGCAGGAAGCACAGCGGGCCTTAGAGCAGGAGCGGAAACAGGCTGCCGATTATGAGGAAAAGGTACGAGCAGGAATATATGAAGCAAAGCGGATCGCACAGAAAGAAAAGGGGATGCGTCAAGCAAGGACCTCTCTGGCAGAGATAGAGCTGGAGCAGCAACAGCGGCTTCCTTTGTATCAGGATTATCAGGCTGGGAAGATTACAGAATCCGAGTACCGCATTCGACTGGAGGCCATGCAGGAATCCTTTCGCAGTCTGGATGAACAGCTAAAGCGGGCATTGGAGCAGCAGAATGAGATCGACCGGGCATATAGTTTGAAAAATCCGTGGCTGCTCCAATATACGAGCCCTGTTTCCCGCACAGTGCGGGAGGACATAAGGAAAAATACGGATCGCATCACCTTGGCAGGGCAGCAGGTAAAGATAACCTTTGGAAACAGCAATTGGAAAAAACTTCTTACAGAAGATACGGAGGGATAAGGATGGCAAGAAAAAGCAGAAAGCAAACAGGTATGGCGAAAACGGACACGGTCAATACTACGATGCGTCTGGAACAGAAGGCTGTATCGATTCCAACTGCTGCGTATGTCCGCCTGTCCACGGAGAATGGAGGACGTGGAGATGTGGACACGGTTAAAACACAGCTGACACTGGTACAGGAATATATTGAAGTGCATCCAGAGCTGGAACTGAGAGAAACTTACATTGACAATGGCTTTTCCGGCACAAACTTTGAACGGCCGGCTTTCCTTTCCATGATAGAAGATATCCGAAAAGGGAAAATCAAGTGTGTGGTGGTCAAGGACCTTTCACGCTTTGGCCGAAATTATCTGGAAACAGGCTATTTTATAGAATCGGTATTTCCGTTCCTTGGAGTGCGACTGATTGCTGTGACTGACCATTTTGACAGCAGTCGTGAGGAAGATGTGAGAGGGTTGTCTGTGCCGATCAAGAACCTAGTCAATGACCTCTATGCAAAGGATATTTCCAGAAAAATATGGTCGGCAAACCAGCAGTTGAAACGGCAGGGCAAATCTTGTGGCAACTGTGCCCCGTATGGATATATCCGAAATAAAGAAACCGGTCGGAATGAAATCGACTGGAATGTGGCCCATTTTGTACAGATGATGTATCAGTGGGCACTTCTCGGATGCTCATTCTCGGAAATTGGAAAACGTCTGGACCTTTTGGGAGCACCCACACCAAGAACAAGGGCACACCAGTTAGGATTTTCGCACGAACCGAAAAATGTGGTGTGGCAAAACGAATCGGTTCGATGGATTTTAACCAATCGGGCCTACATAGGGGATACGATCACCAATAAGACGAATCAAGCCTATTTTGCCGGAGAGAAGAAAAAAATCCTCCCAGAAAGTGAGTGGATTATTACAGAAGGTACCCATGAGCCATTGATTGCTGCGGATGACTATGAAGCGGTGCAAGAGCTGATACGCAAGAAAAGTGAGCTTATAAGAAAAAGGAAAGCAGAAGCGATTCCGGCAGATGAAAAGGACCTGTTAAAACGGCTGGTGTATTGTGCGGATTGTGGCAATTCGATGCAGTATGACAGGTTGCCACATGAACGGCTTGCAGTAAAGAGAACGGCTTATTATGTTTGCCAGGGGATTGGAACGCATTGTTCCTGTAGGGGGCATAGCATCACGGCCGAATATCTGAAAAAGCAGGTAATGGATGTGGTTACAGGGTATATCAGGAATTTTTGTAACAGAGAAGAATTTCTAAAGCAGTTGGTGACAAAGAATGAATACCCGCCCCTAAAAGAACTGAGAAAGACCGTGGACCGTCTGAAAAAGCAGGAGGGGGAACTGACCGAGAAAAAAGAAAAACTGTATGAGGACTTTGCTGTGGGAATTTTGGATGCCGATGAATATGAGTATATTAAGAAAAACTACGGCGAAGGCTTGGGAAAAGTAAAAAGGGAGCTGGCAGAAGCCAAAAAACAGCTGGAAGCCTTGAATGCAGCGTGGGTCAAATATGAAAACTGGGCAAGGCGCTGGGAAGGCATCCTTTCGGATGATGTAGCATTGCCATTTGAGGAAGATGTTGTCCGAGAACTGATTGAGAAAATTAAGGTCAGTGCAAATGGACAGGTTGAGATTGTATTTCGATTTCAGGATGAATTCCGAGGTTTTATAGAGGATTAAGTGAAAAGTAACAGCAGATTTCACGGAAAGGAGACAGCATGATAGGGTTATATTATCGCCTTTCTGGTGCAGATGGAGATCTCGGCAAGGATGGAAAGGATGAAAGCAACAGTATTGAGAATCAGCGTAGTCTGATTGAGGAGTTTCTGCGAAAGCGAAGTGAGTTTCAGGGGATTCCAACGGAAGAATTTATTGACGACGGCTACACAGGTACGAATTTTCATCGTCCTGCGTTTGAACGAATGCTGGAACAGGTGAGAGCTGGAAGCATTGACACGATTCTGGTGAAAGACCTCTCACGATTTGGCAGAGATTACATTGGCGTGGGCGAATATCTGGAGCAGATTTTTCCAATGTTCCGTATCCGCTTTATAGCCATCAACGACCGATATGACAGTGATAACTACAAGGGTACAACAATGGGGTTGGACATGGTGGTTGGAAACCTTGTCAACAGTATGTACAGTCGAGATGCCGGAAGAAAATTGTACTCAGCAAACATGGTAAAATGGAAGAAAGGGTACAGTACAACCGGGCGTGTACCCTTTGGATACCTGCCGGATGGTCATGCGAGATATAAAATCGACCCGGAGGCAGCAAGAACTGTACGAAGGATATTTGAGCTGGCACTGGAAGGCAGGAATACCAGACAGATTGCCGACAAGATGAATGAGGAAGAATTCTTGATCCCATCTGTGTATAACAGAGAAAGAAAAATCCAGCATAAAGAAAATATGAATGGGCGACTGAATCCGGATACAATTTGGGAATCTCATATGATTCTCCGCATTCTCCGTAATGAAGTCTATACAGGTGCAATGATTATGGGGCAGCGGAAGAAAATTTCTGGAAAGCAGAAAGTTGCTCCAAAACAGGAATGGTTCATTACCAGAGGAGTAAATGAGCCAATTGTAACGGAAGAAGAATACCAGGATGCCCAGAGTGTTATTCGGACTGTACGTCCAAAGTCGGGATATTGCATCCATGATTACGCACTTCGGGGTAAACTACGCTGTGGGCATTGTAAATGCATCATGGATTATCAGGAACTGGCTTATGAATCCAAAGTCTGGTGTGGAGTTGGCCGGGAGAGCGCATATTCGAATTGTGCTGACACCGTGTATGACATGAAAAAGGTAGAGGGGATTGTTTTTTATGAGCTGAACCGTTACCTCCAGCTGGTGTCCAAAGTAGGAGAATGGTTGGATGAAAAAGAGCGAGAAGTTCGCAAGGCAGAGCAGCTTTTGGAAAAACGATATAATCTGGATGCAGAAAAACTGGAAATGCTGACCGCAGAGAAAATGCGGGCCTATGAAAACTACAGCAGCGGAAGCATAACGCTGGAGGAGTTTCAACGGAAAAAGAAGCAACTCGATCTGAAAAGGACTGAAATCCAAGAACGGATAGAGGCAGACAAAGAAACAGTCCCCCAGAGAATTGTGGTAGGAGACGAGGTTAAGGAAGTGATCGAGCAGACCACAGTGGTCCTTGCGGATGGTTTGTTTAAGGGAAAACGGAAGCTGACCAAAGAGATGGTACAAGCATTCATAGAGAACGTATTCATCCACACAGACGGCAGTTTTGAAATTGTATATAAATGTAGTGATACCCTGATGCAGTTAGTTGTGAAGATGCAAGAAGAGCAGCGAAAATAAAAATGGGTTCTAACCCAGTACAAAAAATACAAGGTGAGAACCCGGAAACATGGTGGACTCCAACCCAGCCGGCCAAAGCACAAAGCTGGAATCCGAAGAAGCAAGGAATCTGACGGACAATCAGGATTCCAAGCAACAGGGGAAATCGGGATGAGCGTTCCGTCTCCCCGCACCTATTCTACCACAGGGCTACCGAAACCTGCTAGAATCAAGGGAGCGGCAGAAGCAGAAGGTGTGGATAAGGAAAAGCGTTCTTCCTGTACGATGCAGCGGTTGTGTGCTGTACGGAAGAACGCTTTGATTATTTGTTATATTGGACACAAATCTTTTCTAATGCTTTAAAGTCGTTACAACGTTTTGCAAGTGCTGTTTTGTTTTCGTTCTCACATTTGTGTTTATAGACTTCCTTCGCATTTTTTAGAATTTTATCTTGCATAGAGCGAATAATACGATATTCCGATTCTACCAGCTTTCGGTATTGGAGATCGCGAATGCTGCGAATATCAACATATGTATAGTGTCCTTTGGGAACGGGGAACATATTATTTAAATTAATGACAGCATACGTTCCTATTTTTAAGAAGTCAACACCAGGCTTCATGGTTTTATGCTTCGGCTTAAAAGAAGAAAGAGGTGCAAAATATTCCAACCCATTAACAATCAGGATTACACCAATGTATTTTCTGGTATTGTGCTGTCCAGGTTTTTTATTCATAAAAAGATGTGGAGCGTATGGTAACAAGAAGTCCACATATTTTTCATCTACTTCATATAGTTTGATACCCACAATAGATTTCCTCTCAAAAAAAAAGGGACGGTCGCCCGCCCCTGCTGTTAAGCTCGCACTTCGAGTGGCGAAACACTCACTGTTAACTGTCTCGCTTAGGGCTGAGATATGCCCACTTGTAAATGTCTCAGTTAAGGGTCGAGATATACCCACTGTTAAAGATGTGAACTAGTCACTTCTTTGTATCTCTATTATATTCGATTTGAAGCTAAAAATCAACTACATTGAAAAAATCTTTTTGAGATTTTTTGATAAAACCTTGGTACAAGCCCACCGTGTGACTATCCCGCTATGCAAGATCAGCATAGTTGGAAAGCGACATGGTGGGCTTCTTTTTTGTTATTTTCCGAAATCCCACCGCCTTGCCACGTGTTTCCTACAAAGCCTTTGTGTCGGCTTTATTTTTCTGGTGGGATGGTTTTCCGTGGTTTGGCATAAAAGCCGACCATGGGGCAAACAGGGGGCAACGTAGGGAGAGACGTTGGTCTGGTAAGAGAGCTATCCGCATAAATCACAGACAGCACCCTGAGTGGTCCCCAGAGTGCAGTTGTGACTTATGCGGGCAGTGATCAGTGGTGAGTTATATTAAACGCCAGCCTTGAAAAGTGCGGCTTTTAACTCCTTGATGGTGTGAAGAATGATTTTTTCT
Organism: Clostridia bacterium; assembly: GCA_009929525.1. Lineage (GTDB taxonomy): Bacteria > Bacillota > Clostridia > Lachnospirales > Lachnospiraceae > Oliverpabstia. The sequence goes on from SAAH01000098.1 coordinate 9,638, forward strand.
TCCGTTTCGTTGCAATCAAGCATGATGTTCCGAAGTTCAATCTCCGAAGTGTCAACGGACGAATCTGCACGCTCCAGCAGCAGATCATTGGGGGATACGTTCAGAACATTGGCAATATCGATGAGGATGTCAAGGCTAGGTGCCCGTTTCCCTGTTTCAATCCGGTTGATGTGTTCGCGGGAGGCTCCGATCTGTTCGCTGAATTCCTCCTGAGACAGTCCTTTCTTAGTGCGGAAGGCGCTGATGCGATTTCCGAGTTCAATGTAATTGATGGCCATAAATTTACCTCGCTTTCTATATGGCCCGCATAAGCCCGCTACATTATTAACTCTGAAAAATACACATAGCAATCAGAAAGCCAAAATGTTTGATATTGATTTCTAAGGTTGCAAAACCAACACCTCCATCTGTAGTGCAATCTTAGGCCCAAAAGTGACCTGCTAGGTCACAGTTTTTGAGGATGTGTGACCTACGAGGTCACAGACAAAGCAACCTTAAAAAGCTATAATTATAGTGTAAATTTGCAACTGTTAGCTATCTGGGAGGGACAAGAATGCAGAGTACAGAAACTTCGGATTTAATAACTTTATATAGCAATGTGCATTCTGTGCCGGTGCGATGGTTGTGGTATCCGTTTATTGCAATTGGAAAAATTACGCTGATACAAGGAGATCCTGGAGATGGCAAATCCACAATGATGATGCACCTGATTGCAGAGCTTTCTAATGGAGGATATACGCCGGATGGTAAAGCGGTCGGTGCGCCTCGGAAAGTTATCTATCAGTGCTCAGAGGATGGTGTGGAGGATACGATAAAGCCCCGCTTGGAAGATAGTGGAGCTAATTGCGATAATGTAGCATTCATAGATGAAGAAAAACATTCCGGTCTGACGTTGGATGATGAAAGAATCCGGGAGGCAATTAAAGTATTTAAACCGGCTCTTGTTGTGATAGACCCGATTCAAGCCTATCTTGAAAGTGATTCGGATTTACAGATTGCTGTAAAGGCCAGAAAGCTGATGCGCCGACTGGCACTGTGGGCATCAACGTATAACTGTGCAATCGTGATGATTGGGCATTTGAATAAAAAAGAAAGCTCAAAGGGATTGTATCGAAGTTTGGGAAGCATCGATGTTGTAGCTGCTGCCCGAAGTGTTTTACAAGTAGAACGTGATGAAGAAGATGCGGATGTGAGAATCGTTCGTCAGATAAAAAATAGTCTTGCACCGTCAAATGGGGAGGTTCGGTTTGAAATCCGGCCACAAAGCGGATTCAGGTGGATAAGCTGCAATGAATGTGATGCTCTAAAAACGGATGAGCAGGATGCTTTGCCCAATACCAAAGCAGATAAGGCGGCTTTTTGTATTAAAGAGATGCTGAAATCCACGGATATGGCATCCAAAGAAATCATGGAGCGGCTATCGGAACTTGGTATCAGTAAGCGTACCGCAGAAAAAGTGAAAAAAGAAATGGGCGTATACAGCTACAGACTGGGCGGTAACTGGTACTGGTCGTTGGGCGAAATCAGACGTAAGAAATAGAATGGTGGTGAACGGATGAGCAGGGAATTACGGGTGGCTGGTTATGTAAAACTGGCAAAATTGTGGGAGCGAAGCAGGGAGGAAGCGGTTGCACTGCATACCGCGTACTTTCAGGAACTGTGTGCTTCTGAAGATGGTATAACATTACAAGATGTGTATATTGATATTACTGGCAACAAGCATATTTATAAGCGTCAGGAAATGGTGAGGTTACTGCGATCCTGCTTATCGGGAGAGGTTGATGTGATACGGACACCGACACGGGCGTATATTGCCCCCAATAGCGAGGAGTTTTGCTATCTGATAAAATATCTGTTTGACCTTTCGCAGCGTATTGATATCATCACAGATGATAACGACAGAAGGATCGATACCTTATTAAATGTAGAGAACCAACGAGAGTGCTTATACCGTATGGCAGAATCGTTTGTAAATTTGGATATATCCGAATATGGCGAGTGGGTAAGAAATTTAGAAAATGCCATGGCAAGAACATAAACAGGAGGCAGTAATTGATGGATGAAGAAATCCAGAATCAGCAAAGTGAATTAAACAGAAGTGAGAAAAAGCCACCTGATATGGGTTTGGAGTCTGATTGGCAGAGCCGCCATAAGGAGGCAGAAAAGCAGAAGGAAGAACTTCGGCAGCATTTCCACGGTGTCGCAGATAAAGCAGAGCAGGCCAAGAAGTATTATCGGCCGGCTAAACCGACACCAACGATAGATGATAGCGGTCACAAGAGAGTGGCAGCATATACACGAGTTAGTACATCTAGCATTGAGCAGGTTTCCTCTATTGAAAATCAGACCCTTTACTACACGAAGAAAATCGAAGGGACTCCGAACTGGGAATTGCAGAAAATCTATAGCGATGAAGGTAAATCGGGAACATCCATGCGTCACCGGGATGAATTTAAACGGATGCTGCGTGATGCAAAGCAGAAAAAGATGGACCTGATTATATGTGCAAGCGTATCTCGTTTTGCAAGAAATGTGTCTGATTGCTTAGAGCAGGTGGCGGAATTGAAAACGATGAATCCGTCCCACCCGGTTGGTGTGTATTTCGAGACAGAGAATATCTACACATTAAATCCGGATAGCGATCAGGCACTATCTGTTCATGCACTTCTTGCAGACTGGGAATCTGCAAATAAGAGCCGCCGTATGATCCTGTCCTATGACCAGAGAATCCTTACGGGGCAGTATCCTGTGGCCGATCTTTTAGGGTATCGGCATACAAAGCAAGGGAATCTGGTTGTTGTACCCGAAGAAGCAAAGACGGTAAAGTTCATTTTTCTGGCTTACCTATACGGATATGATTGCGATGAAATTGCAGAAATCCTTACGGAAAAGCAACGTTCTACAATGCGGGGACGGCAGGAATGGAACCGAAGCATGGTGGCGAACGTCATGCAGAACGAGCGACGCTGGGGTGCGTTAGAAGCTCGTAAGACCATTGTTATCAACTACAAAAAGGGAAAAGTAGCCCGAAACCATGATGACCGTTGCTCGGCTTTTGTACCAGAACATCATGAGGGAATCGTATCTCCTGAGATTGCCAGAGCGATTGGTTGCATTCAAAAAAGTGCAATAAATTATGAAGGCGGATTTTTCGATTCCAGAATCATAACACAGGGAGCTTTGAAAGGATTTGTTGGTGTTATGCCTTCCTGGGGTGGAGTTGATAACAATACATTCCATGTTTTGTGCAGAAGTGTGTATGAGGAGCATGAACTGGAGGAACTTCATCGCTACATAGATATTGTTACAGGAAAGGCACATTCCAAGACAATTCAGATGAACCTATGTGGATATGATGTTCCTTACGGTGTAGGGTATCTGACGGCAAGAATGCCTTCTCTGACGATTACCCCCAAGGCCATCCGATTTAATGCAGCCTGTCACAAAAGACTGGAAGCGGGAAAGTACATTGAGATGTTCTATCATCCGATTATGCAGGCAATTATTATCCGAGCTTCGGATGAGAGTCAGCCTGCCGCTTTTGCATGGGAAAAAGATGATGGAAGCATTATTTTAGGAATGCCAGCAAAAGAATTTTCATGTGCGGTATATGAAAATATGTGTTGGAGGCGTGATTATAGTTTCCGCCTCAGAGGTATTACGAAGGAACGTGATGGTGTAAAAATAATGTTTTTCTTCCTCGACGAGCCGCAGATTATTCTGGGGAAGAAACAAAAAAAAGAAATGGAAGCTGCCGGAATCGATATGAGTTCAGAAACAGCGTACATTCCATATAAAGAAATGCCAAATGCCGCTAACGATGAATTTTTGGAGGTGGCTTATGGATATCCGGAAGAATGGAACCACAGTATTGGCATGAGTTACGAGTTGCGAGCTAAGCGTGATTATGCGATTAGCTCAATTACAGGAGCCGATATTACAGCGGATGGTGTTATAGTTGAGAATCCGCTGGTCGGGCACATACCGACAAGGCAGGAAATCGGGGAAGAATTAGACAGGCTGCTAATATCAATGTAGGAGGAAGAAAGTCATGGGTGAAAAAAACACTGCGATTGGGCCGGAAAGCCGGGCACAAACATTTTCAGAGCGTGAGTACGAACTGATTCAGCAGTTGGTACAGTCCAGAGTGGGAAGTGATCAGGAACTTCAATATGAGAATCTGGAGGAGTATCAGATCCCGCCGCGGACACAGTTTTCTATGCTCAAAAAGCCGGCTGTGACCATAAAAAATGGGCAGATAAATTTCAACATGGCTAGTATTCGTCTTTTTGAGAACATCCAGTACGTACTTCCAGTGGTAAATGAAAAGAGACATCGGTTGGCTGTGATTCCATGTAAGGAAGAAGAAATGAGTTCTATTGACTGGGCGAGGAAACGCAAAGATGGTGTATGGGTCAGTAAGTCCATCACAAACCGTGATCTGGTATCAAAAATCGGTAGTTTTATGAACTGGGATACGAATTGCCGATATAAAATTCTAGGGGAAGTGCGCCTTTCTGCAAGAGGACCGATATTGGTCTTTGAATTGGATGAGGCCATTATGTTTACCACAGAAAAGACAGAGTATCTGGATGAAACTACTGGTGAAGTCAAAATGAAGCGCAAGGATATCAAATTCTATCCGGAAAAATACAAGGGCAGAATAGGAATGTCTTATAGCGACTATGCTGAGTCCAGACAGCTAAATATGTTTGAGGATTTCGCAAACTACTTCAGTCAGGACGGAAGTATCGTGCGGCCGGAGGCAGATCATAGCGTTCAAGAGGAAAGCACTGTACTGCAAGACACATCGGAGAGAAGAACGCTTGATTTTTCAAAGACAACGCAGGTTCCCACCGGAGTGGATATCTTGCCGCCAATTGAAGATAGTAGCTTCGACCAACTGGAGTATATGCGGCATAAAACATAACACTTTCTGAAGAACAGGTTGGCCTGTTTAAGAGTGACTTTGGTACGGTGGCAGATTATTTTGTGCAGAGGCGGAAAAACAACGAATACAAGGGAAAGCATGACCAGTTGGAAGCTGTGTGGCAATCTCACTATAAAACGCTATTAGAGGTTGAGAAAGGCACCAGAGCGATGGAAATGAAAGAATAACAGGAATTCTCTGTGATGTTTTGGAAAATGAGTGTTGTTGATCGGAGAGGATAGTATAGACTAGGTAAGGAGATGGATAAAATGAGTAAAAATCTGGGAAATCCTTTGATTACATTCTGTGGGAAACGAAATGGGGTGTACATAGGAATCGATGTGATCCGTTTGCTGGGGATGCCAGAATATGTGTGTTTATACAAAACAGAGAATTATGGATCTGTGGCAGTAGGAGCCTGTAGCGCAAAAAATGTGATGTCGTTTAAGGTTCCAGATAAGTTGCTGGACGACCAAAAATGTGATTGTGTAATCCACAGCAAGAATTTCCTTGATGCTCTTATGACTGCAAATGGCTGGGAGCGAGAAAAGAACTATCGAATCCGCGGGGAATATTTGAAAGAGAAAAATCTGGTTACATTTAAATTGAATGACGCAACCATGAGTGCTGCGGGGTAGAAATAGCTGTAGCTGATGAAAAGACAAGCCCACCGGGTCATGTTCCACCTTGCTAAAAGGAAGCAAAATGGAAGGTAACCCAGCGGGCTAGGGGTGCTGCTATAATTGTAAACGTTGCAGAAAATTGAATAATGTGTGAGCTGTGTAAGGCTGCTGATCGAAAGGTCGGTAGCCTTATTTTTTTGCCCGGAAAATCTATATGTAGTGATTTGATTCTACAAAACACCATATTTTGTGTTCCTTGCTTAACATCAGGAGGGTTGGATCATCAAAGAGCAAAATGGGGAAAACTCGCCAGTACATATATTATGCTTGGAGAAAAGTGTGCAGTAAAACACGCAGATGAAATAATTGTTCTTTCAGAAGGTGTGCAGAATTATTTTATGAAGACATACGGAAGAAGGACAAGATTTATTCCGAATGGAGTTAATCAATGCCCGATTCCTGAATGAGAACAGCTTTGATTTTGTGCCGGTGTTTAAGATTTTTATCAATACGAACTACCTGCCTAATGTCAATGATATGACC
>SAAH01000099.1 GCA_009929525.1 Clostridia bacterium
ACTTCGTGTCAAGTGATTTTTTGAAAAAGGTGGAGAAAAAATAAAAATGGAATCTCAGAAGCCAGATAAACAGAGGCTTAGAGATTCCGAGAGTCTATTCTATAAGAAAAGGAGAAAAGGTATGAAATTGAAAAAAGTATTAGCATTAACAATGGCAAGTATGATGATTCTTTCTTTAGCAGCATGTGGAGGTTCAGGTGACAGTGCTAAGACAGATGCACCGGCAGCGGAGGATGCAGCAACAGAGGGTGATGCAGCAGAAAGCGATGCGGCAGAAGAATCAACAGGAACAAGTGATGTTACACTTTCCCTTACCTGCTGGGATGCAAATCAGGAGAAGGGGATCAATGAGATCTTAAAAGACTTTACTGCAGAGACAGGGATCAAGACAAAGACTTCTGTAGTAGCATGGGCTGAGTACTGGACAATGCTGGAAGCAGGAGCACAGGGCGGAGAACTGCCAGATGTATTCTGGATGCATTCAAATGAAAGCGAAAGATATATGTCCAATGATCTGCTCCTTGACCTGACAGATAAGATCGCAGAGAGCGACAAGATCGACCCGGAAAACTATCCGGAAGACATCTGGGGTCTGTATACATATGAAGACAAATATTACGCAGTACCAAAAGATATCGATACGATCGCACTGTGGTACAACAAAACTATGTTTGATGAAGCAGGACTTGACTATCCGACAGCAGACTGGACATGGGATGACATGGAAGCAGCAGCCGTAAAACTTACAAAAGAAGATGGAAGCCAGTACGGATTCGCATGTAAGAGTGATAACAACCAGGCAGGATACTACAACCTGATCTATGATAACAACGGAGAAGTAATTTCAGAAGACAAGACAAAATCAGGCTGGGACAAACCAGAGACGATCGAAGCTATGCAGCAGTTCGAAAAATGGATCAACATGGGAATCATGCCATCACTTGAGACTATGACAGAGAATCCGGAAGATGTACTGTTCACATCAGGAAAAGTAGCGATGATCCCACAGGGATCCTGGATGCTTGCAGCAATGGCCGACAATGAGTACGCAGCAGCAAACTGTGATGTAGTAGAACTTCCAAAGAATGCGAAGACAGGAAGAAGAGCATCTCTGTACAACGGACTTGGATGGGCGATCGCAGCAAACACAGAGCATCCGGAAGAAGCATGGAAGTTGGTAGAGTACCTTGGATCCAAAGAAGGTCAGGAGAGACAGGCAGAACTGGGAATCACAATGTCCGCATACACAGGAACATCAGATGCATGGGTAAAATCACAGAACTTCAACCTTCAGGCATATCTGAACATGATGGATGACATGGTGATCAGACCATACTCCAGATCCACAGTAACATGGGAAAATGAAGACAACGAGATCCTGAAAAATGTATACACAGGCGATATGACTATGGAAGAAGCTTGTAAAGCAATGGCCGAGCAGATGAATGAAAAACTGGCAGAAGAAGCTCAGTAGATTTGAAACTGCATAAGTAATTGATTCGAGATATGGACCAGTTGCCTGCAAACCATATAGGATAGAGAATAGGCAGGTTCGCAAGAATCTGCCTGTTTTGAAAGGAGTGAGTGGAGTGGCAAACGAAGTTAAGACAAGTAAGAAAAAAAGTACCGGAAGATCACGCAGCGAATTTTTATGGGGGTGGGCTTTTATCCTTCCTACAGTGATCGGATTGATCGTGCTGAACATTATTCCTATTTTCCAGACCATCTATCAGAGTATGTTTAAAACAGGAGATTTTGGTAAAGGAAATATATTCGTAGGAACACAGAACTATGTAAAAGTATTTGGGGATTCAGAAGTGTGGCAGTCTTTGCTAAACACATTCAAATATGCGATCGTAGAAGTTCCATTTTCTATCATTATTGCACTTGTATTGGCGGTATTGCTGAATAGAAAGATGAAGGGCCGAAGCACATACAGAACGATCATCTTTCTCCCGATGGTAGCAGCACCTGCAGCAGTTGCTATGGTATGGAGATGGCTGTTCAACTCTGATTTTGGTCTGATCAATAATGTATTCAACACACATGTAAAATGGATCTCGAATCCGAAGATTGCTATTTTTTCCATCGCTATCATTGGTATCTGGTCCATCATTGGTTATAACATGGTACTGTTTATCTCTGGTCTGCAGGAAATTCCTCACGATTACTATGAGGCAGCTGCAATTGATGGTGCAACAGGAGTTAAAAGCTTTTTCCATATTACCGTACCGCTGTTATCACCGACAATTTTCTTTGTATGTGTAACAAGAGTTATTGCAGGTATGCAGGTTTTCGATTTGATCTTCATGGTAATGGAAAAATCCAATCCGGCATTGGCAAAAACCCAGTCATTGGTATACCTGTTCTACAAGTATTCATTTACGAATAAGAATATGGGCTATGGCTCTACGATCGTAGTTCTTTTGCTTGTTATTATCCTAATCATGACAGTGTTCCAGATGATCGCTCAGAAAAAATGGGTATTCTACAATTAGAAAGGGGGAAGAAAAATGGATAAGAGTATGGAAAGAAATCAAAAAATCACCAGATTTGTCATACATGCAATACTGATCGCTGTATCATTTACGATGCTTGTTCCTTTCGCATGGATGATACTGACTGCTTTTAAATCTGTAACAGAGGCAACATCAGTTGACCCGTTTGTTGTTTTCCCTTCTGTGTGGAGAACCGATGCATTTGTAAATGTGACCAGAAACCTGAACTTTATCGTACTTTACAAAAACACATTGCTGATGATCTTCTTCCGCGTATTATGTGCGGTATTGACAGCGACATTGGCAGGTTATGCATTTGGACGATTAAAATTCAAAGGAAGAGATGCAGCATTTTCACTGGTACTGCTTCAGATGATGGTTCCGGTTCAGATCTTTATCATCCCGCAGTATTTGATGGTAAGTAAATTGGGCATGCTCAATAGTATGTTTGCTCTTGTTTTCCCGGGTCTGGTAACTTCCTTTGGTACTTTCCTCTTAAGACAGGGATACATGGGACTGCCAAATGATCTGGAAGAGGCAGCACGACTGGATGGCTGTAACATCGGTCAGACCTTCCTCTATATCATGGCACCGCTTACCCGTTCCAGTATGGTTGCACTGGGAATCTTTACTGCGATCTTCGCATTCAAAGACCTGATGTGGCCAATGATCGTAAATACAGATGTAGATGCACTGGTTCTTTCTTCTGCACTTTCAAAATTGCAGGGACAGTTCGTATCTGACTTCCCGGAACTGATGGCTGCATCCCTGATCGCCTGTGTTCCGATGGTAGTGATCTATGTTATCTTCCAGAAACAGTTTATCGAAGGTATCGCAACAAGTGGTGGAAAACTGTAATCAGATAAGAACAAATAGCAGTATGAAAAGTTTATAAAATATAAAGGGAAAACGCCGGTAATAAAACAGAAAGTGGTAAGATGTAGGTAATATTACATGATCCAAAGGGGGTGTGATATCACCTATATGATAAGGGAGGTACAAAAATAGAATGAAGAAAATAACGGGATTTATAGTTACAGCAGGACATTTGGATATTGAATGGTATCAGCCGCTTAGATCTTATCGTTTCTGGACGGTGGAAGCACTGGAAGAACTCAAGAGAATCCATGAAACAAGAGATGATTTTGTAACGTATTGTTTGGATGGACAGTACTATCCACTGAAAGAATACCTGGATGTTGTACCGGAAGATGAAAAAATCATAAAAGATATGATCAAGGAGGGTCTGCTTACCATAGGACCCTTCTTTACTCAATTTGATGAATGGCTGCCAAGTGCAGAATCTATGATCCGCAATTGCTTATATGGGGACAGATTATGTAAAAAATTTGGCGGATATATGAGAGCCGGCTATCTGCCGGATAATTTTGGACATCCGCTCCAGATGCCTCAGATCCTTCAGGGATTTGGAATTGACAGTCTGCTTTTTATGCGAGGCATGCCGGAGATCGAGGGTGGACATCACGATGAGTTTATCTATGAAGGAATCGATGGATCAAAGATATTTGCAAGTCATTTTCGTGAAAGCTATGGGGGCGCTTTTGACATCTTCAGCAAGCGAACACTGCCGCCGCAGCCAAGGGAAGTGCCTTATTATGCAGATTATCTTTCTTATGAACAGCACAAAGAACTGGCGGAGCATGATGATCCCCAGCGTATAGCAAAAAGTTTGATAGAAAATGTACACAGTATCAAGGATCGTTATCCTACAGGTATTATTCCATTGATCGCAGGGTATGATCATCTGCCGCCACAGGCAGGAATCGGCGAATCGGTCAAAGCGGCAAATGAGATGCAGGATGAGATCGAATTCGTAATGGGTGATGTGGAAGAGTATGTAGAACGTGCTCTTGAAAATATAGATAAAAATGCACCCAGTCAGCATTACAGCATGGAACTTATCGGTTCCAAATATCAGTACGTGCTTTTGGGAGCATTATCCACACGTACATATCTTAAACGTGAAAACTTTGCATGTGAGACACTCCTCGAGCGATATGCGGAGCCTCTCGATGCGTTAGCATCATTATATGGATATCCGGACAAACCTCGTCTGCTGGATGAGGCATGGGAATTCATTATGGTGAACAGTGCCCACGATTCCATCCACGGATCCAGTGTGGATGAGTGTCATATCGAGATGCAGGCGCGTTTTGCGGGCGCACGCCAGATCGCAGCGGGTATCATTCACGATGCACTCAAATATATAGGAAGCAACATGCACGCCTGGGCAGGGAAAAATGAAGAGATACTTGTGATCTCCCCGACAACAGGCAGGAACCAGACAGTCGAACTTTGGCTTTCCGCATATGACAGCAGCCTTATGGTACCACTTGATCAGGACCGGGTAGCTATCGCGGATGAAAATGGAAAGCTGTTAAGGACTCAGGTGCAAAAAAGAGAACCAGCCATGCGAAATGGCAAGGGACAGCCAAGAAACAGATCTTATCCGGACGACGATTTTATGAGAGTTTTATTTGTGGATGATTTCCAGGCATTTGAACTTAAAAAATATCATCTGGTGCAGATAGAAACAGAAATAGAAAAAGAAATCATAACAGAACATATATTAAATGCAGACGATCATTCCATTGAAAATGAATGGATCCGCGTGGAATGTGCGGGAGCATTGATCAATCTGTATGACAAACGTTCTGATTTTTCTGTATATCAGCTGAATCTTCTGGAAGAGGATGCGGATGCAGGGGATGCATGGGATTATGCACCAACCTGGATTCCGGGAGAAGTGGTACGTTCTACCCAGTTTGCATTTTCAAGCAGACTGAAAGAAGCGGGCGATGTCCGTGCAGTATTGGAAATCAAGGGGGAAATGAGTGTTCCGGCGGAACTGATAGGCGATGAACGCAGCAAAAAACATGTTGCGATACCGGTTACCTACGAAGTAACCCTTACCAGCGATTCCCCTCGTGTTGATGTTAAGCTGACACTTGAGAATAATGCAAAAGACCATCGGATCCGTCTTCGTGTACCGTCACCGGTAGCGACCACCTACGTACGTTCTCAGGGTCATCTTGCGATCCTTGATCGTGACATAGAATGCGTCAAAGAGATCGAGCACTGGATGCAGCCGCCGACCCAGCTTCTGCCATGCCGCGAGTGGATCGCAGTGCAGGATGAAGATCATGGACTTGCCATAGCACTAAAAGGAATGTATGACTATGAAGCAGTCATGAACAATCTGAACCGAAAACCAGATATCTACGTCACTCTTTTGAGGGGATTTGAACTGATGGGCAGGATCAATACGCCTCAGAGAGATGGAGATGCATCTATGGCAGTTGACACACCGGGAGCACAGTGTCCGGGCGTACAGATCATGGAATGGTCCTATATACCATATACAGCCAGCCCGGAAGAAAAAGCACCATTCCTTGAGGAAGTACAAAGCTTTTTATATCCGCCGGTGGGACATGCGATCAGGGGCACTCATGCAGCAGAGGGATCATGCAGTACAGATGATATGGAAGCAATGTATCAGGTGGAAGAACCGAATATCCAGTTTTCTGCATTCAAGAAGTGTTATGACCGCGACGGATACATACTCAGACTATATGAAAATCAGGGCAAGAAAACAAATGCAAAGATTAAGCTGTCAGGCAGATTCTCGCAGGCATGCCTTGCAAATATGAATGAAAAAACATTGGAAGGTGGTCAGCTGGAGATAGAAAACGGAGAAATCGAAGTGGAATTTCTTCCATATAAGGCAGTGACGATAAAATTAACCGGCAAATATTAACAAAGATAATTTGAAAAACGAATTCATATTCAGATGGAGGATTTTGCTATGTCAGATGTAAAAGCAAGGTTAGCAGCAGCACAAAAAGAAATCAAATCATGTCTTTCAGATAAAGTAATCCCATTTTGGCTTACTCGTTCGGTAGATGAGAAGTATGGCGGTTATCTGACCAACTTCGATGAAAATGGTGAGTTTAATGGAAATGGAACAAAATATGTGGTAACGCAGAGCCGTATGGTATGGGGATTCAGCAATCTGTTGGAGTTTGCCGCTGAGGAAAGCAAAATGGCGATGGAAGAGGCTGCAAGACAGGGTGCACATTTTCTCATGAACGAATTCTGGGATGATAAGAATGGCGGCTACTTCTGGCAGCTGAACCGTGATGGTTCTGTGGCAGATCCTGCAAAACTTGTGTATGGCGAAGGATTTGCAATTTATGCACTGAGTGAATATGCCCATACGTATAAGGATAAAGAGGCACTTGCCTTTGCAGAAAAGGGATTTGATCTTCTACAGTGCTATGCGGCCGATACGTTAAGAGGCGGATACTACGAGAATCTGGAAAATGACTGGTCTCCATCACCGGCAGGGGCTTATGCCGGAGACAGAAAATCTCTGGATATCCATATGCATCTGGTAGAAACATTTACCACATTATATAAGGCATCTGGAAAAGAAATCCATGGAAGAAAACTGAAAGAAGTACTGGATCTGGTATTTTCCCATATGATCAATCAGGAAAAGGGATATGGCTACAACCAGTTTGACCTTTCGTTTAACCAGCTTCCGGCGATCAATATCATGAGAACCTGGAATGCAGAAAGAGATACCAATGAAGTGATCGAAGAGCCAACAAACACCACCTCCTATGGGCATAATGTTGAGCTTAGCTGGCTGGCAGATCTGGCGATAAAAACACTTGATTGTGACCGCACCCCTTATGAGGAGACTCTTAGAAAACTTCTGGATCATGCTCTTTCCTATGGATATGATTATGAAAATGGCGGAGTTTTCCGTGATGGTATCGCTGATCAGTCGGTACTGGTATATGATAAAGAATGGTGGCAGAACTTTGAAGTCCTTACTGGATTTTTGAATGGATATGTACTATATAAGGACGAACGTTATCTGGATGCATTTTTGCAGACCTGGGATTTTGTGAGAGATCATTTCATGAATATGGAAGTTGGAGAGAGCAGACAGCTTCTTCAAAAGGATGGGACACCGATCGTAGCAGACATGGGAAATCCTTGGAAGGGCATCTATCATACAGGCCGTGCACTGGGTGAATGTCTGCGCAGGATCGAAGTACTGATTTAAGGGAGAAATATGGATATTCAAATATGCGAAAAGATAAAGACATTATTTAATATAGACAAGCCATTCACCATTGCCATGTGGGATTTTTCGTGGATCGAGAGACGTTGGCCGGGTGCAGGATATGAGGACTGGGATCAGGCTTTGAATGAACTGACGGAGAGAGGTTATGATGCTGTCAGGATCGATCCATATCCGCATCTTATGGATGAAGACGCTCATGCAGAGTGGACATTGAAACCGGTATGGAGTGTCCATAACTGGGGGAGCAGTGCCATTTTGAGCGTGACGCTTTATGATAATCTGCGGGAATTTTTGAGGGCGTGCCGCCGTCATGGAGTGCGTGTGGCTCTTTCCTCATGGTTTCGTGAAGACATGGATAATACACGCATGCGTATCACAACGCCAACAGACCATGCGGCTGTGTGGATCAAAACTCTGGATTATATTAGGACTTGGGGGGAACTGGATAACATTTTATTTGTGGATATGTGCAATGGATTCCCGCATAAGAATTGGTCTCCTTTTTTTTCGAAATATTATGGAAGTGACCGATCATCTGCACATGCAACCTTCTGGATGCGAGAGGTGATCGGAGATTTTAAAAAGGCATATCCTCAGATTCCGGCTACATTTTCATTTAGTCCGCCTTTTGTCGATGTAGATGAAGATGTGAGTTATCTGGATTTTATAGAACCACATATCTGGATGACGAATTCCAGTGGATTCTATGATAAAGTAGGGTATCATTTTGAACTGTTTTATGATATCGGATATACGAATCTGGCACTTAACGGCGAGCGTACTTACAGAGAAAATAAGGAATATTATGACAATTGTCTCCGGGAAGAGATTTGGAAGATCGCCGAATGGTCCAGACGCAGCGGGAAGCCCATAGTGACTACAGAATGCTGGTCGGTGGTAGATTACAAGGACTGGCCGATGCTTAATTGGGACTGGATCCTTGAAATCAACAGTCTTGGCATAAAGACAGCCGCAGATACTGGCCGATGGGCCGGGATGGCAACCAGTAATTTCTGCGGCCCGCAGTTAGTGGGCATGTGGAGAGAAAAGAAATGGCACCAGAAGATGACGAAGATCATCCACAACAGCAATCTTCAGCTGATGTTCCTTGAGGGCAGAGAAGCTGACAGAGAAGATAGCAGAGAATATAGAAACGAAAATGGAAGCGAAAATAGAAGAGAAAATAGAAGAGAAAATGTCATAAAGGAAGAGAATGATCATCTGGAATATGTCAGATGATTGAAATGATAAATGATAGTTTGAATGATTTCAGGAGTATAGAAACGAAAAAAGAGCTGATATCAGGCTCTTTTTTCGTTTCTATAATTATGTGTTGTATGCGATCATGTGTGATATGTGTTACATCCCAAAGCATATGCTCATGTATGGGGCGAACGAGAGCTAATCATCTTCTGGGATCAGTGTGTCTTCCACATATTTTCTATCCATCTGATGCCTGAGTTTTCTTGTTTCTACAGAGTCAAAGATGATAGAAAAATCATAATCCTCAGGATAGAGTTCGTTTGCAGGCACATTCAGCTTTATGCGTTTGTGATTGATCCATATCTTCTTATCGGGCATCTGCACGCGGAGCACGCCTTTTTCGTTGGCAGTCTGACAGACGATGCCGATCTTCTTGTCTGGATATACAAAAACACTGTCGCCCAAATGAAACTGCTGCGTGATCTTTTGCGCAGAAGCGACGGTATTTGTCTTTTTGGATTGTTTTTGGATTCTGGGGCCAGTGCGTTTTTCTGGCTTTGTATGTGTGCCTCCTGGTTTTTTATGTGGAAGATCCAGATTTTCATGCGGAATATCCGGTTTTGTATGGATATTTCCCAGCTTCTTATGTGGGTTTTCCATTTTGGGAAGCTGGTTTGGATGGGCTGTACCATAAGCAGCCAGAGCGGCATTTTTCAGCATATCATCCGGCATTCCCAGCCGTTTGGCGATAGAGAAGGCACAGCTTTCCCCGGCCTCTCCGATGATCAACTGGTAAAGCGGCGCAAGATTTTCCTTATCAAAATCCATCCGGGCGTTTTGTATCACAGATTCTTCCTTTGCATACTGTTTGATCTCAGGGTAATGCGTCGTGACCAGAAAGAGAGCCTGACTTTTCTTTAGCTCTTCCAAAACGGCAACAGCGATGCCCATTCCTTCTGTCGGGTCTGTGCCGGAACCAAGTTCATCGAGCACTACCAGGCTTTCCGGATTTACTTCATTCAGGATGTTCAGTATGTTTTTCAGGTGAGCGGAGAAAGTTGAAAGATTCTCTGACAAACTTTGCCCGTCGCCGATATCACAAAGATAATTGGAGTTCATGCATAAATCTGCCTCCCGGCATGGCACATGAAGCCCGCACTGAGCCATCATGCAGCACAGCGCCACTGTTTTTAAAGTGACTGTTTTGCCGCCGGTATTTGGTCCTGTAATGATGATGCCGCGGATGGGGTCTTCCATCTCAAAACGGAGAGGAACACATACTTCTTTATCCATCAGCGGGTGGCGTGCGTCACGAAGGTATATTTTTCGTGTTGTATTGATATGGGGTTCTTTTCCATCATATTCCAGACTGAGTTTGCCCTTCGAAAATGCAAAATCCAGCTTTTCTACGGTGCGTATGTTCTGGGTAAATGCTTCTATATGGTCGAGGAGCAGTGCAGTGAGGGTATAGCGTATGCGCATTTCCTCATTTTCTTCATCAATCTGAAGCAGTTGGAGTGCTTCGTACTGTTTTTGGACAGCAGCGGGTTCAATAAAGACGGTATTGCCAGTAGAAGATTTGTCCATGACAGAACCACTGATCTTATATCTGTATTCCTTTTTTATGGGAATGCAGATATGCCCATTTCTCAATGTTGAAAAGTGATCGGCCAGTATATTTTTATTTGTACGCATGATCTGGTCTGCTTTTTCATGCATTTTGGTATTGGCTGTTTCCATTTCGTTACGGATGGAAAGGAGCAATTTGGTAGCATGATCGTCCACTTGTCCATTTCTTATCTGGGTATCGATCATTTCACGGACTTCCTGACAGGGATCCAGATTCTCTTCATAATAGGCAAGGGAGAATCCAAATACTTTGCAGCGGTTCAGATAATCCTGCAGCCGCCGTATGGCAGCAAGTGTGCGCCCAACGGTTTCAAGCTGTTCGGGTGTGAGACAGCCTTCTTTTTGGGCGGTATTTAGGATGTCCGGAATCCCGGCAAAGGAGATCACAGGCGGATTTCCGCATTTTTCTATCATGTTTTTTGCCTCACTAGTTTCCCTCTGCCATGTCAGTAGTTCACTTTCGTTCAGGCAGGGAGTGAGGGTGTCTATTTTTTGCTTGGCGAAATCCGTCATAGCCAGGTCGCACCATATTTGTTTTATCTTGTCAAATTCTAATATATGTTCTGAATTATTCATTTTTACCTCCAATGAATTGATATTAATAGTAAGTCAGCAAACTGCAGCACAAGGAAAACAAGACAATAAAAAAGCCACAGCAGCCCTTTGCATATCCTGCAAAAGAAGTCACTGTGGCTAACATTCATCAGAGTACAAAAAAAGCATGACATCGTCATGCATCTGATCACTGTGTTAAGGCAGCAGAATGCGAATGGATAAAAGGGCATAGCGGTAGCGTGTTCATGTTACTTATCACGCCACTGCAGCTATTTAGTTTGCCATGTTTTCCATTTCTACCACGCTTAACAAAAAAAGTCCTCTTTTCTTTTTGATATTATCAGTATAGGGGGAAGTGTGGGATTCGTCAATGCTTTTTTGATTACTTTTAACTTGTTTTTGTTGGATACAAAAAAATGCCGAGCGTCTTACGATGTGGTTTCTTAGATTTCAAGCGGATTTTGGCATATGCACAAAAAATTCATGAGATGCCTCGCTTGTGCCTCGATTGCAAGGGAAAATGGATATTATACAGAGCAAATCCGCCTAAAACGGGCATATAGGCGAATTTGTGAGCTGCCTGCCACGGAAAATCCTTTCAACAAGGCAGAAACTGAAGAAAAAACAGGATATGCCGCCAGACCACGTGATAATATACTTATCCCTAAGATATCAAGTACCTTGGGGTGAAAGTGAGGCAGAAACTGACAATGTGGTTTCTTAGACTTCAAGCGGATTTTGGCATATGCACAAAAAATTTCTTGATGTGCCTCGATTGCAAGGGAAAATGGATATTATACAGAGCAAATCCGCCTAAAATGGGCATATAGGCGAATTTGTGAGCTGCCTGCCACGGAAAATCCTTTCAGCGAGGCAGAAACTGAAGAAAAAACAGGATATGCCGCCAGACCATGTGATAATATACTTATCCCTAAGATATCAAGTACCTTGGGGTGAAAGTGAGGCAGAAACTGACAATTTTTATGTATGTGCCGCTCAGCAGATCTCTTATATAGTCACAGCGCAAAATTAGGCCAAATAATTGAGATAAGCAAGTTGATAAAACACATAAGGTATCGAAAAGAAAATAATGATGTGTTATAATGGGTTTCGGTGGTCATATTGAGCCAGGGGAGACTCCGATGGAGGCGGCCAGGCGGGAATTATATGAAGAATCAGGAGCAGTGGACTTTGACATTGCCCCGCTTTGTGACTATTGGGCGGGTGTCCCGGAAACTCAAAAAGGTGCAAATGGGATGGTATTTACAGCCAGGATACATAAATTAGAAAAACTTCCTAAAAGTGAGATGGCTCAGGTGAAAGAGTTTGAGGCATTGCCGGAGAATCTCACCTATCCAGCCATCACACCGGTACTGTTTGCAAAGATAGGGATCAAGTAATCCCACCTCGATGCGATCAGAAATCTGATGAGAAAAAGCAATAAGAAAAAGCAATAAGAAAAAGCAATAAGAAAGAGCAATAAGAAAGAGCAATAAGAAAGAGCAATAAGAAAGAGCAATAAGAAAGAGCAATAAGAGAAAGCAATAAGAGAAAGCAATTAGGGGAACCGGCAGGGGAAAGCAAAACGAGTATGCAAGAAACTATTGACATAAAAACAAAAATCGAAAATCAGGAGGAATCAAAATGGCAGTAAGAATCAATAATATGGAGAGTAACAACCGCAAAGTAACTCAGAGACTCGGTAACTTTAATGTGATCGAATATACAAAGGATCTCAGTGTGGCACCGGATAATGCAGTCAGTGAGTATTTTATGGCAAAAATGGATGTTCGCCGCCGTCAGTTAGCGATCGCACTGAATGGAAATGATTCCGCAACCGTACAGGCAGGTGCGATGCAGTGGACAACAGGAAGTGTAGCAGCTACAACTGGTGTAAAAGGAGTCGGTGATCTCTTCGGCAAAATGGCACGCAGTATGGTAACAAAAGAATCAGCCATCAAACCGGAATATGTGGGAGCAGGTATGCTGGTATTGGAGCCAACTTACAAATACATCATCCTGCAGGATGTGGCTTCATGGGGACCGAGCGGTATGGCTATCGAAGATGGCATGTTTCTCGCGTGTGCAGGCAGTGTGCAGCACAAAGCAGTTGCCCGTTCAAGCATCTCTTCAGCAGTGGCAGGCGGCGAAGGTTTATTCAATCTTTGTCTTTCCGGACAGGGAATCGCAGCACTGGAGAGTAATGTGCCGCTGGATGAACTGATCGAGGTAGAACTTGATAATGATGTTTTGAAAATCGACGGGAATATGGCAGTGGCATGGACTGCAGGTCTTCAGTTTACGGTAGAGCGTTCAGGAAAATCACTGGTAGGCTCAGCAGCTTCAGGAGAAGGACTGGTCAATGTATATCGTGGAACAGGAAAGATTCTCATGAGCCCGGTAGCTCAAAGCTATAGTCTGGGTGCAGCAACACATTAAGTAATATGAGGAGAACTTAAGATCATGAAAAAGTTATGGAAATTATACACCGTGTTTTTTTCACTCGGAATGTGCACCTTTGGCGGCGGATATGCGATGCTGTCGCTGCTGCAGCGAGTGGTCGTTGAAAAATATCACTGGGCAACAGAGGAGGAGCTTATGGATTATTATGCCATAGGCCAGTGTACACCGGGCATTATCGCTATCAATACTTCCACATTTATCGGATACAAATTATGTGGGATACCGGGGGCGATCGCTACGGCTTTGGGATTTTTATCCCCGTCGGTTGTGATCATCATGGTGATAGCGGCATTTATGAAAAATTATGCATCTCTTAGTATTGTAAAACACGCATTCGCAGGCATAAGGATCTGCGTTTGTGTACTCATCCTAGATGCGGTGATAAAACTGGGAAAAAAGTCCATCGTAGATGGCGTCTCTATTATCATCTTCCTGGTCATTGCTCTTTTGGCAGTGTTTACAAACATTTCGACAGTAGTCCTGGTCGTGGTATCAGGAGTCGTCGGGTATGTGATCTATCGTTTCAGGGGGGCTAAGACATGTTGATATTATTAAGACTGGCATATGAATTCTTTAAGACAGGTCTGTTTGCAGTAGGCGGCGGACTGGCAACACTGCCATTTTTGTATGAAATGAGTGCAAAGACAGGATGGTTTACAAGGCAGGACATCCTTGATCTGGTGGCAATCTCCGAGTCAACACCGGGAGCGATCGGTATCAATATGTCTACCTATGTTGGATTTATAACTCGTGGTCCGGTGGGAGCGATCGTGGCGACATTAGCACTGGCAACGCCATCCATTATTATCATTATCCTGGTATCGAAAGTGATGAAAAGATTCAAAGAGTCACCGGTAGTAGAAGGGGTATTTAGCGGACTTCGCCCGGCTTCCACCGGACTGATCGTGGCGGCGGGACTCAGCGTAGCCCAGATGGCATTTTTAAATGAGGTTAGCTTTGAAGGATTTCATTTTATGGATGTCTTTGGATGGGTACGATGGGAAGCGGTAGTACTCGCAGTTGTGATGTTTGTAGGCTTGAAAAAGTTCAAGTTCCATCCAATCGCATATATCTTTGTATCTGCAGTCATAGGTATTATTTTTCAGCTGTAAAAAGAATATGTTGTACAAAATGAAATGGATCAAAAGGACTTGACCAGTGGTAGTATACTGGTAATGCAAGGAGCGATAAGTGAAAGGCTGCACTCCTGAGTAAAGATTGGGAGATAGGATATGTTTAAGAAAATAGGAAGAAATGATCCATGTTGGTGTGGAAGCGGGCAAAAATATAAAAAATGCCACGCAGATTTTGACGAAAAAATAGAAAGTTTTCGCCTGCAGGGGAGCATCGTTCCCACGCATGATATTATTAAGACAAAAGAGCAGATAGAAGGCCTTCGGGAGAGTGGAAAAGTGAATATCGCTGTTCTGGACTATGTTGGTGAAAAATTGCATGCAGGTATGACGACGGAAGAGATTGATGAAATGATCTACCAGAAAACCACAGAACTTGGCGGTATACCGGCCCCTCTTGACTATGAGGGATTTCCTAAAAGTGTGTGCACTTCGATCAATGATCAGGTGTGCCATGGGATTCCGTCAGAGGATGTGGTACTGGAAGATGGAGACATCATCAACATAGACGTTTCGACAATATATAAAGGATATTTTTCGGATTCTTCAAGGATGTACTGCATCGGAAACGTCAGCGAGGAGAAGAAACGTCTTGTTCAGGTCACCAAAGAGTGCGTGGAGGCAGGACTTGCTGAAGTGAAGCCGTGGAAACATCTGGGCGATATGGGCCAGGCAGTGCATGAGCATGCCCTTGCAAATGGATATTCTGTGGTGAGAGATATCGGAGGACATGGGATCGGTCTGGAATTTCATGAGGAACCTTTTGTAAAATACGTTTCCACTAAGGGAACAGAGATGCTTATGGTTCCAGGCATGGTATTTACTATAGAACCGATGGTGAATATGGGAACGGATGAGGTATTTATCGATGAGGCAGATGACTGGACTGTGTATACGGATGATGGACTGCCTTCAGCACAGTGGGAAGTTATGGTCCTTGTAACGGAAGATGGGTATGAGCTGCTTGCATATTAGCAAAATGGATTTTGCAATTGGCGTTTGCTGAAAATAATTCTTGAGTTTCCGCAAAATGTAATTTCAAAAGAGATAACTTCTTCTAAAGTACCAATCTGTCCTATTTTTGAAAAAAATGAAAAGACAGTATT
>SAAH01000218.1 GCA_009929525.1 Clostridia bacterium
CCTTCTTTTGGCTGTTCTGTTTTGGGAGAATCCCTTGGATTCTCAAACCCCATCCATTCCCAGAATCCCATTAAGCCTTATCCCCCTTTTCCAGTTCCGGCAGACCGGCAAGGCTGGTACCGAGGGACGCAACACCCGCCACGATCACTGCACTGCCGACCGCCATCCAGTCCACCGCGCCGCCAGGCATCTGTGTCACGACCAGGGCCGCGCCGGTCTGGAACATCGTCTTTGCAGCACGGATGCCGGCTGCCTTCCACCATTCTGCACTCATCAGATACTTCATAGTTCTTGTCCTCCAAAATCAAAAATGACATGAAAAAAGCACCCTGACTTTCGCCAAGATGCTTCTTCGTACAATGATATTTATTTGGTAACGTAGGTACTCAGCCTTCCGTTTCCTTTTTGCTCAAGTTTTCCTGCTTCGCAAAGTTCTTTAAGCAGTCGGAATGCCTTCGTTGTTCCTGCGCCAATCAAATCCTCTACTTCTTTTCTTGTGATGCTGCCATTTTCCTGCGCATATTGAACAATAAGTTGCTTCTGCTCATTCAGCGAAATATCCTCATCCGCATTATCCGACACTTGCACTTCATTGTTTTGTTCCTCATTCCTATTCGGAAGTGTCACACGGAAAACTCCTTTTGCCGTTTCAAACTCCGGTTGAAATGGACAAGTTTTATACGCACGTTCGATTTTTCCGATTCCTGTGCCGTAGCTCTCAATCAATCTCATGCGGTAGAAAACAGCCGCAAGATTTGGATTTCTCGATTGTGAAACGCCAAGAAAAATGGATTTCAGCTCCAAACCAGATACAAGACCTCCAAGAGAAACAAATTCAATTCTGTCCTCATAGACATTGACCAGATTGCTTCCACTAAAAGAATAATCGCGATGAACGATGCTGTTCAGCAAAGCCTCTCTTACAGCTTCCTCCGGATAATCTCTCCAATCAGTTCGATCCAGCCCCGAAAATGTTGCTTTCGTTTTGTTGACTAAATCAATAAACTGATAGACATCTTCAAGCTGCTTCAAAATAGATCCTGTGAACTCCTTTCTATCTCGGAATAGTTCTTTGTCCGTTCCTTGAAAGAGAGCAACTTTCGTTGTTGTCTCACACTGATCCGATAGCAACAGCGCAAGATTTGTATACAGGCCATCTTCACCGATCAGTTTGAGAGTTCGCATTTGCGATGGCCCGATTTCAATCGACCTTCTCTGCATCTCTGTTTGGAGAGTATGGAACGTCAATTCCTGCTTCATACTTCTACACAGTTCAAAAGACCTGCCGCTGTTTTGGAGAATCATCTCCCGGATTCCTTCCTCAGTCATTGGCTGTGTAGAACTTCCTTTTCTTACATACACACCGCCAGGTTTCAAACCTTTTTCACGGAGATAGTACGGTCGATTCGTTCCGGTTGTCACATCAATTTCGATAACTTGCTTCTCTTCTATTTCAACTGTGTTGACTCTAACAAACGGCATTATGTCTGGTGCCAGGGAATCTTTCAAAGAATTTACGATTTGGAGCATTACCCCATCAGGATCGCCGATACCTAAAACCGCTCCATCTTTTCTGACACCGACATAAACCGTGCCGCCCTCTGCATTTGCAAATCCCATCACCTCTTTTCGGATGTCAGGGACATACTCTTGCTTAAATTCGATATTCTGGTTCTCGAATGCTAACATCTTCTGCTCCTTTCTTTCTCATTTCTTTCTTCTTTCTTTCTCATTGTAAGAGAGAAAGAAAGAAAAGTCAAGAGGTGCAAAAACAAATATTTTGTCGATTAGAAAACGATCATGTCACGTTCATCGTAGACACTTCCCTGCTGCTGTCCTTCGTTTCGGATGCAACGGTCCAGTGCCATGATCGCAGCGACGATTCCATCGATCTTCTCCGGCGACTTTGCCTTTGTCGGCTTGATATTGCCTGCCGGGTCGGTATCCACGACCACATTCCCCGCCATCCATGCCATGACCGGGTTGCCGCCGTGGGTAATACGCCCTTCCATCAGGAGCTTGTAGAACTCTTTGGTAGGCGGGCTCATATCTTTAAAACCCTGACCGAAAGGCACGACCGTAAATCCCATCCCCTCAAGGTTCTGGGTCATCTGCACCGCCCCCCATCGGTCAAAGGCAATCTCCAGAATGTGATAGGTCTTGCCCAGCTCCTCAATGACTTTTTCGATAAATCCGTAGTGGATGACATTGCCTTCTGTCGCCATCAGGTAGCCCTGCTGATACCAGACATCATACGGAACGGATGCCCTGCGCACCCGCTGGGGGATCGTATCCTCCGGTATCCAGAAAAACGGAAACATGATGTACTTCTCCTCTGGAACTCTGGGCGGGAACATCAGCACAAAAGCCGTGATGTCTCCAGTGCTGGACAAGTCCAGTCCTCCATAACAGTCACGGCCTTTAAGTGCTTCCATATCGATTGGCTGATTGCCGAGGTCATAGATGTGTTCCGGGATAAACCGGGTCAGCGAGGACACCCACATGTTCAGACGGAGCTGCTTGAACACATTCTCCTCTGCCGGGTTATCCAGTGCTTCCTGATATGCATCCCGGACACGCTGGATCTGAATGGTCTGCCCCAATGAGGGATTTGCCTTATACCAGTTGGCTTCATCATGCCAGTCATCCTCATCTGTCAGTCCATAGACCACAGGATAAAAGGTGTGGTCGATCTTACGTCCAGCCAGCAGGTCAAGGGCTTTCATGTGGAGCTCGTAGCAGATGCTCTCCTTGTCCGTGCCGGCCGTGGTGATCAGGAAGAACAACGGCTGCTCACGGGCATCACCGGAACCTTTGGTAAGGACATCGTAGAGTTTTCGGTTTGGCTGGGCATGAACCTCATCCAGAACAAGACCTGACACGTTCAAACCATGCTTCGTACCAACTTCGGCTGACAGAACCTGATAAAATCCTGCGTTCCCGTAGTTCACGATGCGCTTGGTGGCTGCCATGATCTTGCACCGCTTCAGCAGTGCCGGGGTCATCTGCACCATCTGATGGGCAACATCAAAAACAATGGATGCCTGCTGACGGTCAGCGGCAGCGCCATAGACTTCGGCAGACGGCTCG
>SAAH01000100.1 GCA_009929525.1 Clostridia bacterium
TCACAATACTGTCTTTTCATTTTTTTCAAAAATAGGACAGATTGGTACTTTAGAAGAAGTTATCTCTTTTGAAATTACATTTTGCGGAAACTCAAGCAAGTACATTGAGGTAACGGGAAAGTGTAGCGCTATATTGGGTACCCTGAACTACTTTTTGAGCAGCAATAGAAGAATATGTAATAAAATTCTGGGTGGACTTGTCCACATAGGATAGAAAATCATATTCTGAAGCGGCAGCACTTTGCAGAATCTGTTCGATCAGATTCTTTTCATCTTCCGTTTTTCGAAGTTTTTCCTCATTTTCCCTTTGCCATGAGATATCGCCGCCGACACCGATAGCCTTAAACGGGCGTCCCTCGTCATCAAAAAGTACTTTGTAGGAGATATCCAGCCAGCCCCAGGTATTATCTGAATACTTGGAACGGAAAATAAGCCGGTCATTATGGCCATTTTGAATATTATGATAAAAATCCAAATAAGCCTGGGCATAGTCAGGGTGAATGATACCTTCCTCGACATATGACTCAGGAACATTTTCTTTATACGAATTATATCCGACTTCATTTTGCACAAGTGCAGAGCGATACAGGCGGTGAGAACGGATATCATATTCCCAATACCGCAGCCCGAGATCGCCAAGAGAACTTTCAAATGCGTTTCTCTGTGCATCAAGCATAATCCGATTAGTATTTTCTTTGTCCATGAAATGACTCCTTTTAATTCTGCTGTATGAATGGTAACGTCAAATAAGCTGTGAAATCATGGCTTTGATCTATGGGTGTCGTTGACTATATATTGTTATTATACCGCACTTGTATAGGATTTGTCAGTAAAGAATATGACACTTTTGGTGGTCACTTTGGGTGGTGAAGATCAGGAATGGTAATGGTTCACTTTATGCTCAGGAATACAGTAGTTATTCGGCCTCGGCAAGGGTAGATTTGAAAAGTATCGGTGGAAGAAAAATAAGTAATTTTCCAAAAAAACGTGCGATAAGACCGACAAGCAGTGCTGCGATAATGGTACCTTCACGAACTCCGTCAAGACGATGCACAAACCAGAGGGACATCAAAGCAGCGATAACGGTCATGGAAGTATCAAATACCACTTTGGTAGTTCCGAACTCTGTATGCCAGCGAAAGGTAACCGCACGTACAAAAGATTCTCCCGGAAGCATGACTACGTTGGCCAGGACTTCGATATAGACACCAAATCCAAGGATCAGACATCCGATGAGCAGGTAAAGAAAAGCCTGGATGTAAGTATCGGGGTTGATAAAAGTAAGAAGTACCATCGTCAGATCAATAAAATATCCGAAAAGTACAGTGACAGGTATCTGTAAAAGATGTTCCGGTTTGAAGTTTTTCCCGAGGATCATGATCTGCATGGCAATGATCAGAAGATTAAATATAATCGTAAATTGTCCCAGCGTAAGTGGAAGATTCAGACTAAGTACATAAGGAATAGATGAGATCGGTGAAGTGCCAAGACTGGCTTTCGTGATAAAACTGACTCCCAGTGAATTGATGAAGAGCCCGATCAAAAAAATAATGTAACGCTTTAGTTTATCTGTTTGCAAAATAAAAAACCTCTTTTCTATAAAATGATATATGGTAAAAATACAACATTTAAAATATTATCACTCAAGATAAGAAACGTCAAATACAACTATAAAAGTGAACAAAACGGGATATATTTTTGCCCTTTTGTGTATATGCCCTGCCGGATCATCATTAGTGGCTGAGACATCACTATTTTCTTCTTTCATAGACATCAATTTTCTTTCTTTTATGTGTCTCGCAAAGCCTGTTGCTGCACAATGAAGGTACAGTAACTAAACGTCAAATAGTGAATACAAAAAATGAGAAGAGATATGTTTATAATAGATGTTCTATGGTATAATACCGACAGGTATTATACCGGCCGAATGGCCATAGGTCGCCCACGCGACAGCATATGCATCGTGATGCATATGGTATAATACCGACAGGTATTATACCGGCCGAATGGTAGAAAATATTTGTATAAAGGGATAGAACCACAATGAGAAAAATAATAGGGATATGTGACGATGAGGCTGGAGTTTGTGAAGATTTGCGGGGGAAATTGCTGGAGACAGGGATTGAACAGGATGAGATCGTGACATTTCAGTCACCGGAAAGCCTGAGAAAATATATGAAGGAAGAAAATGATCTTGACATTTTATTCCTCGATATTGTACTTAAAGAGCAGAATGGTATTCAGGTGGCAGTTGAATTACAGAATCATTTTCCACAGCTGGCGATCATTTTTATCACTGGGTATATAGATTACGCAAAAGATATATTCAAGGCGGTACCGGCGTATTTTCTTGTGAAACCGATACAAACAGGAGAGGTACGGGTAGCCCTTGAACGGACAAGGATGCTCCTTGCACAGAATGTGGGAGGGCAGGTGAGTTTTCTGGAAAGCGGCAAACGATACACGATATCGGCAGGCAGTATCCATTATGCTGAAAGCCAGAACCGCACGATCAAGATCGTTACAGCACAGAGAACATATAAAACCTATATGAAGCTGGACGAATTCCAGAGGATGCTTCCTGCTAATTTTCTGCGCAGTCATAAGAGCTTTTTGGTGAATATGAATTATATTGCGTATTTTTCCAGTGAAGGAATAGAACTTTATGATCATATGAAACTTCCGGTGAGCAGAAGAAAATATCAAAAATCAAAAGAATATTACATGGATTTTTATAGTACCGAAGATGACGAGGTGTAGGAAATACGGATAGCTTCATAAAGCAGTGAATCAGGAGCGAGGAGAAAGATATGAAATATTGTGCAGAATGTGGAAGAGTATTGGCGAATCACGCAGTATTTTGTTCGGCGTGCGGAAGCCGTAAGATCACAATGGAAAAACCGGTGATGTATAAGAAAAACATAGATGCCCACAGCCAAAATCAGCAGGTCAAAACAGATCGCTGTCCAGAGGGAAAACCACAGCGGGTGCCAAGACTCCAGGAGGAACCGCTGACCGGGCATGAGACGATCGCGATGGCACACTGGAAGCAGGATAATATATAGGATGTAGTAAAGGGAAAAGCATGAATACGATTCAGGATTGGGTACAATTTGCAATATACGGTTCAGTTAATATCGTTATCTGCAGTCTGGTGGCAAAAGGAAAAACTCACAGATGTTCGGGAAGCATTTTATTTGCATTTGCTTATGGCATCTTTTACATTATTTCCAATATGTTGATGAGAATGGGATTGTTGGGAATCGTGCTCGCAGTGGAGATTATTGCTATAGCTCCGCGTGCGGCTGTATTTTATTGGATGGACAAAAAGTTTGATTCGTTTTTTGTTTATAGTGCATATTCCATTATGTGGAATATGTTGAGATCAATATGGGGCATGATAGCTTCTTTGCTCTTTGGGTCTGCAGCGTATATTCAAAAATTAAATTATAGTGGGAATGCAGTCTTTAATACTCTGAGCTGTGGAATGCTGGCATTCGTATGTGTCTATATTTTGGTAAGCATGAAAGTGTTCGAAAGAGTCCCGGTGATCATCTGGAAAATATTTTATTCGTTTATTTTTACTCTTGATCTCGTTGCTTTACTTGCCAGTATTTATATGGAAAATGAATGGTATGCTACACTTCTTCTTAATGTGGATGTGATCGTGATGGTCGTTATATTTTTGACGCTTGTTTGTCAGGAAGAGATACAAAAAGACAGGAAAAAGCGTATGATTCTGACAAAAAAGATCCAGAGCGAATACCAGTATTATGCTTCCCTCGGGGAAGAAAAGGAGATGCTTCGGAGACTGTGCCATGATCTGAATAATTACCATACATTATCAAAAGATGACTCCCAAGAGGAGGCAGAATATCAGAGAAAAATGGCAGCAGCATATAAGCGTTACATGGATAGGGTGAGGAACAGTCTTACGAAAGAAGCTGCCGGTGGAGCGGTGTCTCTGCTGGAACAGAAAAAACGTAGGGGCGAAAAATATTTGTGGTTTTGTTATGGTGGTTTGCTTCTTGGGATGGTGGCGGGGAATTATCCGCTGTATCGGTATGTTTATTCTTTGCCGGATTATTATAGGTATTTGTTTGGATATAATTGTCTTGCTTGTATGTTGATCGCAGTGCTGCTTGTCATCCGGATGAAGGGTGAAAAGAAGGAAGAACGCAGACTGCAGGAAATGGTCAGAGAAAGAGAACGTCAGTATGAGGAATGGAATTCTATGATCATTGGGGAAGGGCTGAGTCAGAAACTTCCTGCGGACAATTTTTTTGACACCATGCTTCAGAGCAAATGTCAAATATGTGAAAGATACCAGATAAGTCTAAAGTGCGAATGGAAAATCCCCAGAGAAATGAATGTGGAGGACGCCGACAAGACAGGCTTGATCGGAAATCTCATGGATAATGCGATCGAGGCATGTATTCGTCAGACGGAGGGCGAAAAAGTAATCCGGCTGAATACTTATAGGCAGGCGAACTTCTGGATCATCCGGGTGGATAACTCAAAGCATGACAAACCTCTGAAACCGGGGCTGAAAACAGAAAAGAAAGAAAAGCAGGATCACGGTATGGGCATGGAGATCATAGAAAATATCGTAGAAAAGTATGATGGAGCTATGAAGATACACGAGGACGGCAAATGGTTTTCCATAATCGTGATGCTTCGTATCAAATAATAGATAAGGCAGCATTGGCTGTGCAACATGAATCAGATGGGATAAGGTGAGAACGATGGTTACATATCACGAACTTTGTATGCAGGGAGACAGAGAATATCAGGATGACTGCGTGGGCAGCAAAAAGAAAGCAGGTTCCTATGTGTTTGCCGTGGCAGATGGCCTGGGCGGTCATGGACACGGAGCGGAAGCGTCGAAGATCATGGTTGATGCGGCGATGGGGATGTTCAGCGATAAGGTGGCGCCGGATGAATATTTTATCCAGCTATTTTGCGGAGGCAATCAGGAACTGCTGAACAGGCAGAGTGAGATCAAGGACAGCCATTCTTATAAGACTACATTAAACATCTGTCTGCTCTTGGAACAGGAGGACGGACTCCGGATCTATGGAGCCCATATAGGTGATACACGGTTGTATTTTTTTCAGAATAATAAACTTCAGTTTCGGACCAAGGATCACAGTGTGCCGCAGATGCTTGTAAATGGTGGTATGCTAAAAGAAAACAAGATACGAAATCATCCGGATCGAAATAAAGTACTGCGTGTGCTGGGAGCAAGTGAAGGTCCGGTAAAATACGAGATGATCGAACCACAGCTGGTTTCACCGGGGACAGCCATCCTTTTATGCACAGATGGATTCTGGGAGCCGGTAGTGGAGCGTTATATGGAAAAATACCTGAAAAAAGCCAAAACTGTTCAGGAATGGATGGAACTTATGCAAAAAAGGGTATTGGCAAAGGGGAAAAAGGGAAAACAGGATAATTATTCGGCAATCGGGATATGGATCTCGTAGAGGCACTATATGATTCTATAGAAAAGCAGGGAATCAAGAGTACAAAAAGGAGAACGAAAATGCTGACTTACAGTGGGAAAGGCATCGTTGAGGGGATTACAATTGGCAAGATCAGTGTGTATGCAAAAGGGAAGCAACAGGTGCAACGTATAAAAATACAGGATGCAGATGCAGAATTGATCCGTTTTGAAAAAGCAAAGAAAAGGACTGAAAAACAGCTTCAGGATCTGCACGATAAGGCTGTGACGGAAGTGGGTGAGGCAAATGCTGCTATTTTTGACAGATATCGGATGCTGCTTGAAGATGTCGGATATAATGAATCGGTAGAAAATATCGTCCGCATGCAGATGGTCAATGCAGAGTATGCAGTGGATGCTACAGGAGATTTCTATGGCAGGATGTTTGCCCGTATGGAAGACGAATATATGCGGGAGCGTGCTGCGGATGTAAAGGATGTGTCAGAACAGCTGTTGTCTGTGCTTGAGGGTAAGGAACAAAGTACGGCGAATGAGCGGGAGCCGATTATCATCCTTGCAGATGATCTCGCACCCTCGGAGACGGTCCGGCTGGATAAAGAGAAGGTACTTTCTTTTGTGACAGTGCACGGTTCGGTGAATTCCCACACAGCAATCCTCGCAAAGACTATGGGTATTCCGGCTTTGATAGGGACAGACATTCCTCTTGATGACACTGTGGATGGGAAAATGGCTATCGTAGATGGGACAAATGGAAAAATCTACGTAGATCCAGACGAGGAGACTCTGTTCCTGATGAAATGCAGACAGGCAGAAGAACTGGAGAAGAAGCACCTTTTGCAGGAACTAAAAGGAAAAGAGAATATCACGCTGGATGGCAAAAAGGTGATGATCTGTGCTAATATTGGCAGTATAAAAGATCTGCAGACGGCAGTTGAAAATGATGCCGATGGTATAGGACTTTTTCGAAGTGAATTCATCTATCTTGGATCAGAAGATCATCCCACAGAGGAAGAGCAGTTTGAAGTATATAAAACCGCTGTGGAGGCGATGGCGGGGAAGCTTGTGATCATTCGCACACTTGATATTGGTGCAGATAAGCAGTGTGATTATTTTAGAATGGAAAAAGAAGAGAACCCGGCTCTTGGATATCGGGCGATCAGGATCTGTCTTGACCATCCGGAGATTTTCAAAGTACAGCTTCGGGCGTTATTTCGAGCAAGTGTGTATGGTAAATTGGCGATTATGTATCCGATGATCACCAGTTTGAGCGAAGTGGAGATGATCAAGAAAATCGTGGAAGAAGTAAAAGAAGAGCTGACGGAGCGTAATATAGGATACGCAGAGCCGGAGCATGGGATCATGATAGAGACTCCGGCAGCCGTGATGATCAGTGATCTTCTTGCAAAAGAGGTGGACTTTTTCAGCATAGGGACAAATGATCTTAGCCAATATACGATGGCGATAGACCGGCAGAATCCGAAGCTTGAACATTTTTATGATGCTCATCATCCGGCAGTCCTCAGGATGATCCGGATGGTCATAGAGAATGCACATAAGGCGGGAATCCGGGTTGGAATCTGCGGAGAACTGGGCGCAGATCCTTCTATGACACAGGAGTTTTTAGCGATGGGTGTAGATGAATTGTCGGTAGCCCCGGGGAGGATCCTTCCCATCAGGAAAATCGTCCGGGAAACCAATACTTTACAGCTGACGTTAAAATGAGGCAAATAAGGAATAAGAGAGGGACAATATCATGATGAAAAAACATTTATTGACAAAGCCCTGACAAAGTAAGTGTTTAGGAAACAGGAAGGGAGATATATGATGAATATAAGAGTTATGACAATAGCGGATTATGAGAGCATATATGACCTGTGGATCCATATGCCGGGGATGGGACTCAATACTACGGATGACAGCCGCGACGGAATTGGAAAATATCTGGAGAGAAATCCTCATACATGTTTTGTGGCAGAGGAGGACCAGAAAATAGTCGGTGTGATCATATCGGGACATGATGGACGGAGAGGATTTATCTATCATACAGCGGTGCTGCCTGAGTTTCAGAAGTGCGGGACAGGAAGAAAACTGGTGGAACACGCAATGAGGGCACTGGAGGAGCAGGGGATCCATAAAGTGGCGTTAGTCGCTTTTTCGAGAAATGAAGCGGGGAATGCATTTTGGGAGAAAATGGGATTCTCCTGCAGGGATGATCTGACTTATCGAAACAAAAGCATTCATTCGTTGGAACGTATTGATACATAAAACATAGGGCAGAAAACATAAGACAGCAGATATTATCTCAAAGTTTATACAGGAGATGATAGCTGCTGTTTTATTGTTCAGCAACATGCTTTGTGAGATACATGGAAGAAAGAAATTGATGTCAACGAAGAAAATGGTGATGTCTTCGCCGCTACTGTTGATCCGGCGGGGCATATACAACACATTTATACTATTGCCGCGTTATTAGTCCTGACGCAAGGCAGGAGGCGAATATTGCTTGTCTATGCCCCAACTAACAGGTTACTGTTATCAGGGGCATAGACAAGCAATATCATTAACTTATTTCTTCTTTAAGTTACTGATATTGCGAGTGAATAGCAGCACGAAACAATATAAAACAATAAAAAATAATACGAAATAATTGACAACAATAGAACCGGTTGTTATACTGAAATCAATCAAAGCAACCAAATTCAGGGGGTGATCTTATGTTCGCAGAAGAACGACAGGAAGCCATAGAAAGATGTCTTCAGGAAACAGGAAAAGTTAAGGTCAAAGAGTTGAGTGAACAGTTTCAGGTAACAGAGGACTGTATCCGAAAAGATCTTAAGATATTGGAAAATAACGGCAGATTGAAACGAACCTATGGCGGTGCGATTTTATCGCAGGATTACCCTTTGGAACGGGACGTGGTAGACAGAAGAAATTATCACATTGAAAAAAAGAAAATCATTGCACAGAAGGCACTGGAACTGATCAAAGACCGGGAAACGATATTCCTTGATATTTCCACGACCAATATAGAACTTGCGAAGCTGCTTAGGGATTCCAGAAAGAAACTGGTGGTTGTGAGCAATATGATCGATATCCTCCAGATTCTGGCGACCAATCCGCAGATAAGCGTGATCGGTACAGGTGGGATCATGTACCATACGGTCAATGGATTTATGGGAGCCGCAGCGATCGAAGTGATCAAACAGTACAGTTTTGACCGGGCATTTATAGGAAGCTGCGGGGTAGATATGACAGATAATTCCATCACCACACTGGGAGTGGAGGATGGGTTGACGAAGAAAGCTGCGATGCAGAGCAGCAGACATAGATATGTAATGATGGAACGGGAGAAGTTCTATTTCAATGAGTGCTACAAGTTTTCTCATTTTGATGATATCAGTGCGTTCATCACAGATGAATATCCGGATGAGAATATTGTGGGCACGCTTTCGGCGGCAGGGGTGCGCCTTGTATAAGTACTGCGTAAAAGCAGGAATAAAATGTGTGTACAAGAATGAGTTTACATATAGAAAGGCAAATAATGGAGGGTACAACAATGATTCAGGTGGAATTGGGCAAGGAATGTAAAAATAAGGTAAAGTTCCTGAGCGAGGATGAGAATAGAAGCCTATTCAAGGGAACCTATCTTGAGAAAGACTGGTGTATGGTGGGGGAAGAAGGCACACGCACTGCATGTATCGGTCTTGGCAGGAAAGTACATGATCGTCTGGCTGTAAGAGAGGCTTGTGCTGCAGCAGTTTTGATGATGACAGAAAAAGGCATTACGGAATTTTCTCTGGATGTGACACCATTTTTGGAAGAGGGTTTAGCTTCTCTTTGGGATGTGACGGAAGGAGTGTATCTGGGAAGCTATCATGAAAAAACATACAAAAAGGAAGATAAAACAGAAGAAAATGAAAGAACATCCGTCACGGTTTTTCTGACAGGTATAGCTGCAGATGAACAGTCAGAAGACGGGAGAGCCCCTAAGCAGATCATCGAAGAGGCAATGACGGTGGCAAAGAGCGTATGCTTTGCCAGAGACATGGTAAATATGCCTGGAAACCATCTGCGTCCGGTGGATTTTGCCAGACAGATCAGGGATTTTGCTCAGGCAGCAGGGGTTGAAGTGGAACTTCTGGATGCGGATACCTTGAGAAATAGGGGGATGCATGCCTTGCTTGCAGTGGGAGACAGCAGTGAATACCCGCCGTATCTGGCGGTGCTGCGCTATCATGGAGCTCCGGAAGATGAGAAGATCATGGGTCTTGTGGGAAAAGGCGTTACCTGTGATACCGGCGGATATTGTCTGAAACCGGCAGATTCCATGCTGGGTATCAAAGGAGATATGGCAGGCGGCGCAGCTGTAACGGGCGCGATCACGGCACTTGCAGCAAACCATGCGAAGGTAAATGCGGTAGCAGTGGTACCAATCTGTGAAAATCGTATTTCCCCAGGCAGTCTTCTTCCAGGCGATGTGATCAAGTCATATGGCGGAAAAACCATAGAGATTGGGAATACAGATGCGGAAGGACGTCTCATCCTTGCAGATGCAGTGGCTTATGCGGTAAAGGACGAGAAGGTGACACATATCCTTGATATAGCAACGCTCACAGGGGCAGTTGTGGGACTTTTGGGATTCAGCATTGGCGGTGCGATCTGTGATGAAGATTCCTATTATGAAACATTTTCAGAAGCGATAGAAAGATCGGGAGAGCGTTACCTGAGGATTCCTTTTTATGAAGAGCATGAGAAGATGATAGAGAGCAGGCTTGCAGATATCCGTAATATGGGAGAAAAATATTGCGGCACGATCACAGCAGGCTTATTTATCCGGGCATTTGCGGAGGGAAGGCCGTGGCTCCATTTGGATATTGCAGGAACCGCATGGGTGGATTCACCTGTATTTGCATTTCAGTCAAAAGGAGCGACGGGAGCAGGGGTAACTTCAATCTATCAGCTGTGCAGAGGAGAAAATAAGTGATGAGAGAGTTCATATTAGAAACTTGTGTGGATTCTGTAGAATCTGCTGTGGCAGCGCAGGCAGGCGGAGCGACCCGGCTGGAACTGTGCAGTAATCTGGTGATCGGCGGAACAACACCGGATACAAGCTTATATATGGCTGTAAAAAAAGAAGTATCGATACCGGTACATGTGCTGATACGCCCGCGTTTTGGTGATTTTTGTTATACAGATCATGAATATGAGATCATGAAAAATGAAGTGAAGACTTTTTGCGAATGGGGTGCAGAAGGAATCGTAATAGGTATCCTTTGTCCGGATGGTACCTTGAATAAAGAACAGCTGGCCGGACTTTTGAAAGAGGCAGAGGGGATGTCAGCCACGCTTCACCGGGCATTTGATATGTGTGAAGATCCAAAGCAGGCATTGGAAGATGCTCTCGGTCTTGGATTTGACACTATATTGACTTCGGGACAGCGAAACAGCTGCCTGGAGGGTGAAAAACTTCTTGGCGAACTGGTGGCTCAAAGTGACGGCAGAATCGTGATCCAGATCGGCGGGGGAGTAAATGCCGATGTGATCAGGACTCTCTATCCGCTCACCAAAGCAAAAGCCTATCATATGTCAGGAAAGATTTCGCTGGACAGTGAGATGAAATACAGAAAGCCAGATGTGAATATGGGAATCCAGTCTATGAGCGAATACGAGATCTGGAGAACAGATGAAAATAAAATAAGAGAAGCAAGACAGGTGCTGGAGGAATTGTGATGGGGGAAAAACGTATCTTTTTACAGGAAAATAGAGACAGAATAGAGAAAAAATATCAGGTACGCTGCGAAAGATTTCCGGAGATATTTGAGAAAATAAATGATAAACTGACCGGTTGTGATACGGATACTGCAGCAGCCATGAAGTTTTTGTATGGATATATGCCTTACAGTGATATCGGAAATTATGATTTTGAGAATTTTCTTGATTATGCTGCTCACAGTGTGGCACTTTGGGAGAAGTATGACAGAGTCAGAGAACTTCCGGAAGATATTTATATGAATTATATCCTGTTTCACCGGGTAAATGAGGAAGAAATCGCACCTTGTCGTTCGCTGTTTTTTGAGCAGATGAGTGATGCTCCTGTCTGGCTTACACAAAAAAGCGAGAAGGAAACGGCTTTAGAAGTGAATTATTGGTGTACTGGTGAGGCAACTTACCATACAACAGATGAGAGGACACTGCCTGCAAGGACGGTATACCTCCGGGGAAATGGACGATGTGGGGAAGAGTCTGTATTTGTAGTAAATGCTATGAGGAGCATCGGTATCCCAGCAAGACAGGTATACACTCCAAGGTGGTCCCACTGTGACGATAACCATGCGTGGGTAGAAGTATACTGCGGGGGAAAATGGTATTTTCTGGGGGCATGTGAGGCAGAGCCGATCCTTAATAAAGGGTGGTTTACGAATGCATCCTCGAGGGCCATGATGATACATTCCAGATGGTTTGATAAAAAGATGCCTGGCAGCGAAATGATCGTAGGAAAAGCAGGGATCGAGACTGTTCTCAACCAGTTGGAGCGATATGCAAAGACGACGGAGCTTACGATAAGAGTGACAGATGAGGAAGAACAGCCTGTCATAGGTCTTGAACTTCATTTTGAGATTCTGAACTATGGGGAATATTCTGCGATCGCATCTGCAAAAACAGATGAGAAGGGAATGGCCAGTCTGACTACAGGACTTGGAAGTCTGTGTATCTCAGCTGTATATGAAGGGAATTACATAGACCGGTGGATCGATACCCGGGAAGGATCAGAATGCCATTTTGTGGTAGGTGCAGATAAAAGCCAGGAAAAAACGTCGGATATCATATGGCGGGAACTGGACTTTATTGCTCCCGTGGATACTCCGGTGAATGCAGATATGCCCACCAGGGAGCAAAAGGCAGAGTCTGATCTCCGGTTGGAAAAGCTGACGGCAAGATGTAGAAATAAGATGGAAAACTGGAAGAATCCGCAACTGCAGGAATTTGCCAGCCCGGATAAACCAATGCAGGAACTTAGGAAAAAAATGATTTCCTGTCTGAGCGAGAAGGATATGGATGACTGCAGGGCAAAGGTTCTGGAGGAACATCTTGTGCAGGCAGCCAGCTATGAGGGGAAATATCCGGATGAAGTATATGCAGAGGCACTGCTGTGCCCGAGGATCAAACATGAGGTGATGACTTCTTATCGAAAGGAACTTCGTGAAAGCTTCTCTGAGGAAGACATTGAACGTTACCAAAATGATCCAAGGCAGATCTGGAAGGATATCGAAAGTAATATTTCCACAGATCCTGATGAAGAGCGTGCCAGTCTGATCACTGTTCCGACGGCTGCCTTAAAACTTCGTACGGCCAGCCTGATGTCAAAGAAAATATTGTTTGCTGCCATAGCAAGGAGCCTGGGGATCGCAGCAAGGCTGAATCCGATGGATGATTCTATGGAGTATTGGATGGAAGGCGAATACCACGCAGTACTTCCGGAACAGGTAAAAACAAGCTGCATCATGATAAAGAAACCGGAAGCAAAAGCTGAGGGCAATCAGGAATGGCAGTATGCTCATGACTGGACGATAGCCAGAAGGACGGATCAGGGATATGTCACGATTCAGCTTGAAGGGACTGCCTGGGATGAAGATCAGATGCAAATCCCGGCAGAAAGCGGAAAGTATCGTGTGATAACAGTGAACCGCCTGCCAAACGGCAATATCTTCGAAGCAGAGTGTACGTTTATCCTGGGAGAAAATGATACGAAAACAATAGAACTGAGAGCCAGAGAGGCTAATCTGGGAGATATGCTTGAGAATATCGCGGTATATGATTTTGCCTTGAAGGATGAGGCGGATCAGGAGGTTTGGATGTCGAAACTGTCGCAAGGAGACCGTAAGGTATTTGTCTGGCTGGAAGAGAGCAAAGAGCCAACGGAGCATATACTGAATGAAATCTTTGATAAAAAAGAAGCGTTCCAAAAGCATGCAGACCAGCTGAACTTTATCGTAAGGACAAAAGAAGCACGGAAACAGCCAACACTGGCGAGAGTGCTGCGGGCCATAGACGGTATCCATATTTATTACGATGATTTTAAAGAAAACATCAATGTCCTGGGAAGAAGAATGTATGTTGATTTTGAAAAACTTCCATTTGTTTTTATGACGGCTGGAAGCCTGAATGGAATCTATGCGGCAACCGGATATAATGTGGGGATGGCAGATATGCTCATGAAAATCCTGGAGTGAGCAAAGGGATAAAATTATCGGAGTAAAAAGTACAAATATAGAAATGTGTGAGGTTGCTGTGGGCGGATGAGAAGAGAGTGGTGGACAGAGATGAAAGATAAAATTTTCAGAGGAATTCTTATAAGTATACTGGTTTTCTTTTGTGGGTTATGCTGCAGTCCGCAGGAGGTCTGTGCCGCCGGGACAACCTTCACATTTTTCTATAACAATTCCTGTGCTTCCTGTAAAGAAGATGAGGATATCTATGAGATGTTCAATCGATGCTTTACAGCCGAAGAAAAGGCACAGATGGACTATGAGGTGTTGGTCTATAATGTGTTCTTGGAGTCCGGCGAGGAAGTATTTGCGCAGTACTGTGAGAAATATGATCAGGAAATCGTGGGACAGGAATTCCCTGTGATGGCGGTGAATGATGTATGGCTTAGT
Organism: Clostridia bacterium; assembly: GCA_009929525.1. GTDB lineage: Bacteria > Bacillota > Clostridia > Lachnospirales > Lachnospiraceae > Oliverpabstia. Next base: position 14,119 of record SAAH01000100.1, read on the forward strand.
GGATATGAGGAGATCGAGCAGTATCTAAAGGGTGGATTCAAGAAAAACTTTGAGAAAGGCAACAAAGATACAGGGGCGGATGGACAGGAAAATGAAGTGACGGCAGGTACAAGAAGAGAGACTTCATCGCTGCTGGGCGATTTTTTTGATGAAATAAAACCGGAGGCAGGAAAGCCATTTTTACTTTTCTTCACCACCTATAACTGTGAGGACTGCGAGAAAGTAAAAGAATTTTTAAAGGAAAACGCAGCCGGTATGACAATAAAGGAATGTAATATCGGGGAAGATGACATGGTGGAGGTCATAAGAAATCTCTATGCGATCTATCAGGTGGAGGAGAGCCGCCAGCAGGTTCCGGCTATTTTTTCGGGAGAGCAGGTATTCATCGGACAGGAAGAAATCTGTTCCACATTGCTTGATGAGAAAAAGGCAAAGCTGGGGGATTTTGAAAAATTGCGATCCTATGCGGAAGAAAGTGATGATAGAGGAACGATTGGAAGTTTGGATTATATGACCTTATTTTTTTCGGGACTTCTGGCGGGATTCAATCTATGTGGGATATCGATGCTCCTTATGCTGTTGTCTATCCTCATCACTTCAAGATCGAGTGTGCTAAAAAACGGATTGCTCTATGTGGCTGCGAAGATGGTCACTTATCTGGGGATCGGTGTGGGTGCTTATGTGGCGGTATCGGCAGCATTTTCGGCTGGACTTGAGCGTTTGTCACGGATATTTACGATCATCATGGCAATATTGCTATTGGTACTTTCTGTGATGAACTTTATAGATTATAAAAATGCAAAAAATCAGCAGTACGGAAAGATCCGTATGCAGCTTCCGGTCAGATTGAGAAAGTTCAATCATGGAATGATCAAAAGGTTGAGTGGGGCGTCTGAACGCACGGTACCATTTTTAGCACTGGGTCTGGGCGTAGTCATATCACTGGGGGAATTCTTTTGCACAGGGCAGATCTATATGGCGTCCATCTTATATATGCTCAGGACACAGGCAGGATTGATGGTGAAGATCCTCAGTATGTTTGGGGTGTATGTGGGGGCGATGATGCTCCCGACGATCGCCGTGCTTCTGATCATACAAAAAACCCGCTCGGCTGAACGGGTCTCAGAATTCATGCTGCGGCGCATGGATATGATCAAATTATTTAATGCAGTTTTGTTTTTTGGATTTTTTATCTATATGGTCGTGGGAATCCTGTAAATGGGTTTGGATTTTCAATGATCGTTCAACAAAGGCACTGCATTAAGAGCAAATTACAAGATAGTGGTCAATATCATAGGCTCTCGGAATCTTGAGCCTGCCGACTAAGATTCAACAGTCGGTTGAACCTTGAAAAGTAAATATTATCCAGAATGGATATGACAAGTAATAA
>SAAH01000012.1 GCA_009929525.1 Clostridia bacterium
ACAATACTGTCTTTTCATTTTTTTCAAAAATAGGACAGATTGGTACTTTAGAAGAAGTTATCTCTTTTGAAATTACATTTTGCGGAAACTCAAGAAAGAACGGATAAGAAGCGGTGATTATTAGGAATCACCGCTTCTTATCCGTTCTTTGGTTGTTATAAACTATCTTTTATTTTATTTTCTTACCATGTCTCTTGTGATCTCGCTCAGGGAATGTGCTCCACACATGGACATGGTATCCGCAAGCTCTGCCCCTATCTTCTCCACATAAGCAGTAACACCTTCAGCCTGACCTCCATAAACAGCCGTTACGAACGGGCGGGCGATCACAACTGCGTCAGCTCCAAGTGCCAGTGCCTTGAACACATCAACACCGGAACGGATGCCGCCGTCCACCAGGATCTTCATAGAATCTCCAACTGCTTCTTTGATCTCCTCCAGCACTTCTGCTGTAGCCGCACACTGATCCAGGACTCTTCCACCATGATTGGAGACAATGATCGCTGAAGCTCCTGCTTCCTTCGCTTTTAATGCACCCCGTACCGTCATGACACCTTTGACGATAAACGGAACTCCCTGACAAGCCTGGGCTACCTGATGAAGCTCTTCCACTGTTTTTCGTCCCGCTGGCGGAAGCATATTTTTAAGAAATGGAAGTCCTGCTGCATCCACATCCATGGCCACTGCAAAAGCACCTGACTGACGGACCAGTTCCATCTTTTCTTCTATCGTCTCCAGATTCCAGGGTTTTACCGTTGGCACTGCCTGTCCATTTACCTTTTTGATAGCCTGTGTCGCACTCACCATAACACCTGCATCCGTTCCATCTCCGGTAAATGCAGCGATACCTGCATCTGCACAGGCAGATACCAGTATCTCATTATATTCTGTGTCGTTATACTTATCTCCATAGTGAAGCTTTACCGCACCTACAGGACCTGCAAACACCGGGTACTTAAACTCTTTTCCAAATAATTCCAGGGTAGTATCGATCGGTGTATTCTCACAGATCGTATCCATGTTCACACGGATTTCCTGCCATTTGTCATAGTTTCGGGCTGCTGTATCTCCCACACCTTTGGAACCCGGACCTGGTACCTGGTTCTTACATGCTTTTCCATTACATACAGGACATACTTTACAATAAGGTCCCATATTTCCTCTTGCGTTTTCTAGAATTTCCTGATAAGTCATCACAATCTTCCTCCGTCATTTATGTAGTTAATGATATTTTATATTTCTATATTATGACATATTTTCCAACTGAACAAAACCCTTTATAAACTCTTTTTTCCCAAAATCGTCAAAATCTACGACAATCTTACTATCATCTTCTTCCAGAATCGTCCCCACCCCATATCTTTCGTGGCGGACTCTTTTGTCTGGCTTTTCGATGTTCCCGCTTTCGCTCTCCTGCTTTAGCTGCTGGATCTGCTTTTTCATTTCTCTAAGATCCGTCTGGGCTCCATCTTTTTTTGAATCCTCTCTCAGATGTTCGGGCAGCATCTTAAGATACCTGCTTTCTCCCGGCATCGCACGATAATATCCCGGATTCGTATAGTAAGATAATTCCAGTTCATCCTTTGCCCTTGTGATCCCCACAAAGAATAATCTTCTTTCTTCTTCCTCATCATCAAAAGATTTTGTCTGCAGCGGGATCAGGCCTTGATTGACTCCGATGATAAACACATGGGAGAATTCAAGCCCCTTCGAAGCGTGGAGAGTCATAAGATTCACTCCGTCTTTTTTCTCATCATTCTCGAGAAAATCAAGACCATAGAGAGCAGCACTATTGATATACGCTCTTATTCCGTCACACAGATCTTGTTCTTTTTCATTGCTATAGGAAATCAATCCACCAAATAAAAACTGTACGGTTTCTTTGTCCTTCTGCCACGAAGATGAAGTCGGACACAGATATTCATCCAGATTAAAATATTCAAAAAGTTCCTCAACATTCCAAAGACGGCTTCCCTGACTGGAAAAAAGCAGCATCTTTGTCAGAAGCTCCGACCCTTCCCTATCATCGATTGCCTTTTGTGCCGCTTTCTTTGTCATTCTCTCCCCATATACTTTATTCGTAAGAGCAGCGATCCCGGTCTCTATATCCCGGGTATTCACGCTGAATCGAAGCACCTGGAACATCCATAGTAGCACTGGGATCTCCTGCAGCGTTTTCTTCACTGATATCTGATAAGGTATCTCTTCCTTTTCAAATACTTCTTCAAGGGATTTTGACTGTTCCTTCAGGCGATAAAAGATTGCTATATTGCTGTACTCTATCCCTGCCGCATGGAGATTTTTTATCCGATCGGCCAGATATCCTGCCTCCAAAAAAGGATCATAATGATGTTTTATCCTGATCCGGCTTCCTGCCTCGCGGCTGGAGATAAGTTCACCTGCATTTTGCTGAAATCTCCGTGCTGCCTCCAGGATCGTCTGGCTGGAACGGTAATTGACTGGCAAAGACAGCTCATTTGCTCCAAATCTATGCTTAAAAGCATAGATCACGTTCTGGGAGCTTCCCCGGAAACTATAGATCACCTGATTGGCATCCCCTACAGCAAAGATGTGCGTCCCTGTTGTTTTTAGTCTCTCCACAAATACCAGCTGTCCTTCATCACTGTCCTGCACCTCATCAATGATGACCCAGGACAGGTAAACCGGATTTGTATACAGCAGTTTTCCCGCATGATCGATCAGATCATCAAAGCTCATCTTGTCCTGCTGTTTTTTCTCCTGCTCCAACAATTCATATAAGATAAATATGTCATCCTTATATTTTGAAACTCGATTTTCTTTTGCGTCTTCTTTCTTACACTGCTTTCCAGCGGCATCAAGTCTTTTTCTTAATCTGTTTTTATATTTTATCTTCAATTTTTCACGGGATATCACTTCTTCGGCAAGAGACACCTCTTCTTCCGGCGTGATCACCTGAAACTGCCTCGTATATCCTAATTGGTCTGCTGGCAGCTTTTCTTTGAGCATCTTTAGAGCTACGCTGTGAAAGGTACCAAATCCCCACAGTTCTTTCTCTTTGATTTCATTGTCCTTTTGATACAGGCGCTCCTTGATCTCACCCGCTGCCTTATTCGTAAAAGTCAGCACCACCATATCCTGATATGGGACTCCTTTTTTCTCATGGAGATATAATATCTTCTCGATGAGGACTGTGGTTTTCCCACTTCCCACATTAGCATTGACAAGGCATGCTTCGCTTTCATCCAGTACGGCCTGCAGCTGATATTCATTTAACTGATACTCACTTCTCTGATATCCATTTTGCTCATTTTTATGTATCAGATGCTGATTGGTTGGATTTTCTTTTATTGACATCACATTCCTATTCTTTCCGATTGGCAGCTTCCGGTTTTTCTGCCTCCATATGCCGCCTGGTGATATTTATTTTAAGTCATTATATCGTTTTTGGATTTTTTTCCGTATCTTTGCACTGTTTTCATTTCTTGCTTCTACTACCGCCTCGATCCGGAAAGTCTTCGGCAGTTCCACCAGCACCGACATCACATTTCTTATCTGGATCAGATTTTCCTGCTCTTCTATCCACTGTTTGAAAAATATATTTTCCGTTACCAGAAGCAGCGTATCTCCCTGTACCTTTACCTTCGGGATATGTCCAAAAAAGTTACTGAACTTTCCACCTGTCATAGATAAATCGGACACAAAGTCTCCCCACTGTGTTTCCAGATTTTCAAACTGATATTTTTTCCGGATATAGGTGGATGCCTGATAGCCTGAGACCTTAATATCTGCCGGTGGTTCTGACTCCTCCCAAAGATTCTTAAGCCCCCATAAAACCACCCGCTTATCCAGACGATAATCACCGATACAGGCAGCACAGCCGCCCTCACAGGGACATCCTTCCACCAGGGTTACCGCATTTTGTATGATCTTTGGAAGCAGCTCATATGCTTTCTCCGCATATCCCAGCCCACCCACATATTTGTCGTAGATGTGCATGCTGAGATTTTCTGCCATCAGATTCCCGTCAGACATGGCGGTTCCGATATCCTCCTGCTCCGCCATCACTGCCATCATCGCTGCGCTTTGGACCGCGTGGCACAATCCTTCAAAATGATTATTTCTTATCAGCTGGCCATCTGGTCCCTGGGTAAGAAGCCCCCGATACAGCCTGACCACATTTTCCGGTATCGTAATCCATGTACTCTCTGTATCATAAGCTTTAGATAAAGGTTCTGGAAGCTGTACATACCCGAGATTCTGGTGATTATGAAATTGCAGTTTCTTAAATAAAAGTACTGTCTCATCCACATTGACATCGCCAAAAGCCACGGCCGTGCGCCCTTCTTCCATCTCCTTTTCCTGATGGATCACCCGGATGCTTGTCTGACCTTCCGGCACAGTATAGTAGTTCCCGGAAAATAAAGCGGCATATGCAGTCCGCATCTCGCAGTCAAACTGCACCACCTCATAGGCTGCACCATCATGCATATATATCGCTCCAAGATGCATCTCCCGATAGGCCTGCATCTCATCCATCTCTGTGATCTCAGCTCCATTTTCCTTTAGCAGCAGCTTAAACCTCACCTTGTCTATATTCCTGAGGCTAAAATCTCCCGCCGGAAAGGAATCTCCCGACCAGGCAAATCCTCCCTGCTGCTGGGTAAGTTCTCTCGCCTGCATAAGAACAGGAATACTCTCACCAAGATCTGGAAACAGACCGATATCATCCAGTGTCAGGGGAAGTTCCGCTGCTGCGGCTCTGATATGAGACAACTCGATCAGCAGATTATTTTTATCTATCACCGCACTTTCACTGTCATTTTCAAAGAGCCAGTCTGGATTTACTGCAATATACTGATCAAAAGGCTGATGGGCAAGGATGAGATAATTCGTACAGTCTCTCCCGCTTCTCCCCGCTCTTCCTGTCTGCTGCCAGAAAGATGCCCTCGTTCCCGGATATCCCACGGTCACTACCGTGTCTATCTGCCCCATATCGATACCAAGTTCAAGGGCATTGGTCGATACAAGGCCTGCAATCTCTCCGGACACCATCTTTTTCTCGATTTCTTTTCGTTCCCTCGGCGTATATCCTCCCCGGTATCCGGAAATCATCTCTGCTCCCTTAGTTCCCAGAAATCCCGCTGCATCCAGATTATCTCTCGATTCCTTTAATATGACCTCCACATTTCTCCTTGATCTGGCAAAGGCAATAAAGCTGTGCCCTTCCTCGGCAAGCTGTGGAATCAGTTCAGCTGCTACGGTCGAAGCCTGCACCTGCCCATAATACTGATCATCTTTTCCAAGAATCTTCGGTGGCTGGACGATATCATATTCTCTCTGGGAAGAACCGGAACCATCCTTATCTACCAATACAAATTCTTTTCCGCACACTCCTTCGGCCAATTCTACCGGATTGGCAATGGTTGCCGAACTGCACAAAAACTGCGGATCCGAATGATAATATCTGCAGATACGGGACAGCCTTCGAAATACATTCGCCACATGGGAACCAAATGCTCCCCGGTAAGTGTGAAGTTCATCGATGACGATATATTTTAGATTGGCAAAGATAAAATCAAACCCCGCCTTACTGTGATTTGGCATGAAACCTGCATTCAGCATCTCAGGATTGGTCAGGATAATGTTGGCACTCTTTCTTATCCGGCTCCTCTCCGAAGTCGGGGTGTCTCCATCATAGACACCGACCGATACCCGGCTTTCCTTAAAGTACTCCATATAAGGGAGAAGTGCACGATACTGGTCACTGGCCAGCGCCTTTGTCGGATAGATAAAAATCGCTCTGGATAGGGGATTTTTTAATATTTCCTGAAGTACAGGCATGAGAAAACTTAATGTCTTCCCGCTGGCTGTGGAGGTGGTAATGACTACATTTTTCCCTTCATATGCTCTCTCAAACATCTCTGCCTGATGGGAGTAGAGCCGATCGATCCCATGTTCTCTCAAATATCCACATATTTCCTCCGACATCTCCTTCGGATACCCTGCGTAGATGGCCTCGCGTCTGGGAATTATCTTTTTATTAATGATCAAGTCTTTGATATTCATATATCCTGCCCTCTTTTTCTTGCATCTGTACTCTTTTCAAATATCAATCGAATATTTGTTCTGTATATAGATACTATACAAATATTCTTTAGCATCGTCAAGCCCTGTCTGACACTCCTATGAATAAATGAATTTCTTATACTCAAAAAGAAACCAGCGTTTGACTTTCCCCACTGGTTTCTCCACAATATTCTTTAGAAATACTTCCAGTCCTCTGGAATTTTCATTCTTTTATTTGGACCTATCTAACAATGACTCCAGGTGCCATACTTCATTGGCATATTCTCTTATCGTACGGTCAGAACTGAACTTACCAGCATGACATACATTAAGAAATGCTTTCCTGCTCCATTCAGCATGATTCAAATAAAGTGTTTCTGCCTTCTCCTGGGCTTTCAGATAAGATTCGTAATCTGCAAGTACAAAATACTTGTCTGCCATATCCTGATTCTCCCCATACAAAAGAGAATTGTACAGGCTTCTGAAAAGATTTTTGTCCTCGCCGTCTTTAATAAATGTTCCGTCGACCAAATGATCCAGTACCGTCTTTAATTCCAGATTGCTCTCATATATCTGATACGCCTGATAATTTCTGCTGTTCTCAAAAGAAATGACTTCATCGGAGGAAAGACCAAATACAAAGGCATTTTCTTCCCCGACTTCTTCTACGATTTCTATGTTCGCCCCATCCATCGTTCCGATCGTGAGTGCACCATTCAACATAAACTTCATATTTCCAGTTCCTGATGCTTCTTTTGAAGCGGTAGAAATCTGTTCACTGAGATCTGCTGCTGCAAAAATCAATTCTGCATTAGACACTTTATAGTCCTCAACAAAGACTACCTTCAGTTTTCCATGGATATCTACATCGTTATTGATCACGTCAGCAACGTTATTGATCAGCTTGATGATCAATTTTGCCCTGTCATATCCCGGTGCAGATTTGGCACCAAAGATCACCGTCCTGCTGCAGTGCTTGTGGCCTGGATTATTTTTCATAGCTTCATACAAATGGATCACATGGAGAATATTCAGCAGCTGGCGTTTGTATTCATGAAGTCTCTTTACCTGGCAGTCAAACATGGAATCTGCGTCTATCTGGATTCCATTATTTTCTTTGATATAAGTAGCCAGGCGCTCTTTATTTTTCTTTTTTATAGCTGCAAATTCTTTTAGCTTCTTCTTGTCTTTCGCAAGAGCTTCCATTTTTTCAAGTTGTGTTAAATCCGTGATATATCCATTTCCTATTTCGGCACTTATCCAACATGCCAGTTCTTGATTTCCATGGACTAAGAATCTTCTCTGTGTGATACCATTCGTCTTATTATTGAATTTTTGTGGCATCATCTCATAGAAATCCTTTAATTCTTTTTGTTTTAATATCTCGGTATGCAGTCTTGCCACTCCATTAACAGAAAAACTTCCTGCAATAGCAAGGCGTGCCATATGAACTTGTCCGTCGAAAAGGATAGCCATTTTTTCAAATCGATCACGATCACCAGGAAATACTTTCTGGATATCAAGGCAGAAACGACGATTGATTTCTTCCACAATCTGATAGATTCTCGGAAGCAAAGATGAGAACAGATCGATCGGCCATTTTTCCAGAGCTTCCGCCATGATGGTATGATTGGTATAGGCACAGCATCTGGAGGTAACTTCCCATGCTTCCTCCCAGGAAAGTCCATATTCATCAAGAAGGAGTCTCATAAGTTCCGCAACTGCCACCGTCGGATGGGTATCATTTAACTGAAAACATACTTTCTCATAGAGTTTTCTGACCTCCTCATGGTTCTGCATATATTTTTTCACAGCAGTCTGAACACTTGCTGAGACAAAGAAATACTGCTGCTTCAGACGAAGCTGCTTTCCTGTATAATGATTGTCATTTGGGTATAATACCTCGACGATCGTTCTTGCCATATTTTTATTTTCAATGGCCTTTGCATAATTCCCCTTATCAAAGGAATCAAGGTCGAAACTCTGCATCGGTCTTGCATCCCATATCCTCAAGGTGTTGACCACGCCATTGTCATACCCGATCACCGGTACATCAAAAGGAACGGCCTGTATGCTGTCATAATCTTTCTGTGCAAAATGCATTCTGCCATTCTGATCATATTCCGTCACGACCTGACCACCAAATTTCACTTCTACTGCATATTCTTTTCGCTCTATCTCAAAAGGATTGCCATGCTCCAGCCATTCATCCGGCATCTCCTGCTGATATCCATCCACAATCTTCTGTTTGAACATCCCATACTGATAGCGGATGCCGCAGCCATATGCCGGATATCCCAGTGTTGCAAGAGAATCAAGAAAGCAGGCTGCAAGTCTTCCAAGTCCACCATTGCCCAATGCTGCATCCGGTTCCTGTTCCTCCAGATGGTACATGTCTCCCAATCCCATCTCTTCTATAACTTCAGCTACTGCCTGGTAAGCTGACATATTGATCAGATTATTACCCAGTGCACGTCCCATCAGAAACTCCATGGAAAGATAATATACGATTTTCATATCCTTTTCGTCGTAGGACTTATGTGTATCGATCCACTGATCAATGATGATATCTTTCAACGCATAGCATACACCCTGATAAATCTCCTGTTTTGTTGCACTTTCCAGTTCTTTACGAAAACGATGTCTGATGTTGCTCTCAATGGCATTTTTAAATTCCTGTTTATCTACTGCATTTGTTTTCATAATATTTCTCCTTGTAAGATCCATTTTGTATTTGCCTTTTACTTCCTAATTATCTTACCCGAAGAAATATCTTAAAACTATCTTGGTTTGGTTAAATATTCTGCACGATTGTAAAACTTTAGGGTATTATATCTCAAATGTTTCCATATCATCCGGCACAAAAAGACTGCCATGAAAGTATGATTTTCCCTCCTGCGTATACAATTTCTTTCTTTCAGACAGATGCGTCTCCTCTGTATGGTACAAAATAAGATTCTTTACATCCAGTTCCTTGGCAAGCTGACACGCCTCCTTCACAGTACTGTGATGTTTTTCGTATGGTTTAAAAATATCAGCCTCTCCATACAGACAAAATGCCTCATGCATCAGCCAGTCACTGTTCTTTGCATAGGCCTCTTCGCATGGATTATATGGTTCATCGCCACAGCAGCACAGTCGCTTTTTATCTGCCGTGACCATGGCAAATCCATACTGTTTTGCCTTTGTTGACCGGATATCGAAAAATGTGATCTCACAGCCGATGATATTTCTCTTCTCGCCGTCTTCCACCGGGATAAGCAGGATTCTTTCCCCGATGAGTTTGGTGACTTTTTTCTGAATAGTAAGACTGGCAATAGTAGTCAGTGTGGATACAAGGCCTTCATGACAATAAATATTCAGATCACCCTCATATTTTCCCTGATTCATCTTCTGTCCGATCATGCGGATCAGCCAGATGATACCAAGAAGATGATCGATATGCTCATGAGTAAGGAATATCTCATGAATCTCCTCTAATGAAATTCCTGCTTCCTTTAAATTATGAAGGATGCGGTTTCCGCCGCCTCCGTCCACAAGAAAATGCCCGTTTTCGTTGGAGAAAACAAAGCATGTATTATAGCATTCGCTGACTGTTGCATTTCCAGTTCCTAATATGGTAAGTTTCATAATGATTTTGCTCCTTTGTTCTGTTTTGACTTTTTTTACTTTATCATATTTTGCGATGGTTGTCATCCACACAGAAAATTTTGACAAAACAAAAAGCCCGAGCATTCAGCCCAGGTTTTTGTTTTGATCACTGCTATATTTATTTTTCTTCACTCATTCATTTTCTATCATTTTTCATACTGTCAGAACATCATTCTTTCACACCCATACGATTGATCTGAGTTGCGATATATCCAGCTCCATATCCATTATCGATATTCACCGTAGCGATACCATTCGCACAGGAATTGATCATCGTGAGCAATGCTGAAAGACCATTCATACTTGCCCCATACCCTACAGAAGTAGGAACTGCGATCACTGGTTTATCAACCAGTCCGCCAAGAACACTGGCAAGTGCTCCCTCCATACCGGCCACTGCGATGATGCAGTTCGCACTCTGGATAAGCTCAAGTCTTGAAAACAAGCGATGGATCCCCGCCACACCTACATCATAGATTCTCTGGACATTAGATCCAAAGTATTCTGCTGTCTGTGCTGCTTCCTCCGCAACGGCTATATCGGCTGTACCTGCGGTACAGACAGCGATCAGACCTTTGCCCGGTTTTCTTTCTTTTTGAATCTTAATGATATGTGCGATATTATCATACTCCATCTCAGGAAACTTTTCTTTCAGCAATTCATACTGATGTCTGGAAGCTCGCGTTCCAAACACTTCACCATATTCCTTGTATAACTTTTCTACGATAGGCACCAGATGTTCATCTGCCTTCCCGCTGCAAAAGATCACCTCGCCAAAACCTGATCGCATCTTTCTGTGCATATCAAGCTTTGCATAACCCATCTCATCAAATGGAGCTCTGCGAAAATACTTTTCCGCCTCCTCCATGGAAATCTCACCTTTTTTGAACTTCTCAAGAACTTCTTTTGTCTCCATAGCAACCCTTTCTTTCTCACGCTGTCATCCCATGCATCATTGCTGTGAATCTAACCCGTTGTTATATAATGTGTATTATCATTCTCTCTGCATCGAAACACATTGAAAATATTATTTGCAGAGCAATCACTACAGCACTACATTAACACCTAAAGTCAGCTTTAGTTCAATTGTAATATTTGACGATAATCAACATTCATTATTACTTTTTATAGTCAAATATCTGATGACGTATAATCACCCTTTTTATCGTAAATCACAAGTTCTTCCTCTTGTTCCCTATATGCCCGCGGACTCATGCCATAATATTGCTTAAATATCTTTGAAAATGCCAACTGATCCGTATACCCAACCGCCTGCGCCACAGAATTCACCGGCTGATCCGTCTTTTTAAGCATCGATTTCGCTTTCTCCATACGAAGATTTACCAGATATTCCTGAGGCGAGCATCCGATCGCCTTCTTAAAACTACTGGTAAGATAACTTCGATTGACACCTATATCATCCGCCAGTTCATTGATCTTTATCCGTTTATCATAATTATGCGTGATATATTCCATCGCGTGTTTGACATATACCGATCCCGGATAAGGACGAGACAGTACGATACCCGGCTCCTGCTTTTTATAATCATCTATCAAAACGGAAAAAAACAGCATCAACACGCCATTTCTCTTTAATTCATCTGCAAAAGACAACTGATGCGCATCGATCATGTCATCAATATATCGGTATAATTCTTCCATACATTCGATTTTACGAACAGGTGACTTCAATGAGAATCCTGCATTCATCGCACATTCATCTGCTTTGATCCCAGTAAATCCTACCCACATATATGACCATGGATCATCCCAGTCTGCCTGATACCAGGCTTCCGTATCCGGAGATATCAAAAAGGCATCTCCCACACCGAGTTCATATGTCTTTTTCCCAATTTCCAATGTTCCTTTTCCGCTCATTACAATGTGAAGCACATAAGAAGAACGGCGATTTGGTCCAAATCTATGTCCCGAATCGCACTCCTCATATCCACAATACGTTAAGCATAACTCCACTGATTCTTTTTGTAAATCTTCAAGACAGCGGAAACGTGAAGACTTGCATAATGCAGTTGTATGTTTCACAGAGACCTCCTAATTCTGTACCATTTATCTAATGACCTGTGTTTTAGTGAGTTTTATTTTACCACAAATCCTTCAAATAATCAAACAAGCCGGCATGATCATCACGCCGGCTTGTTTGACTATTATTATACATTTTTTATATGCTTATTACAGTTTTCCACCACTTGTTGCAATACCTTCGATAAACTGTTTCTGGAAGATAACATAGATAACTACCATCGGAATACAGGCGATCAAAGATGCTGCCATCAGTTCTGGGAACTTGGATGCGAACTGACCCTGCAGTTTTGACAGTGCAGAAGCCAATACCAAAGCATCTACATCTGTATTAACGATCATAGGCCACATCAGGTCTTTGAATGCAAACAGTGCTGTAAAGATTCCAAGAGCAACCATACTTGAACGTGTAAGCGGCGCCATGATATAAAGGAATGTCTGTCCAATGTTACATCCATCCAGACGAGCTGCCTCCTCCAGATCATTTGGCAGTCCCATATATCCCTGTCTTAAGAGGAAGGTACCAAAAGCGGTTACCATACCTGGGAATACAAGTGCAAAGATACTATTCAGCATACCAACTTTACTAACCATCAAGTACTGAGGGATAATAAAGATCTGTGCTGGAACCATCATCTGGAACAGAACAAGTGAAAATGCTGCATCTCTTCCTTTGAATTTCAAACGACCAAAGGAGTATCCTGCCAATGTAGCTGTAAGTACAGCACACAGAACACGGAAGAAGATCATCAATAATGTATTCTTATAAAGAACAAAGAAATTAAGTTTTCTTGTTACTTCCTTGAATGCATCTGTTCTCCATATTGATGGGAATACTACGAACGGATCAACTGATGTTGCTTCTGTTACTGATTTAAATGAAGTAAGAATCATCCATATAAAAGGAACAAGCATCGTAATTGATACAATAATCAAAATTGCATGAATAAAAACTCTGGTTAACATTTGTTTTCTTGCCATACTACTATCCATAATGCTTCCTCCTTCCTAGTTATAGAATACCCATTTTTTCTGAGCAATCATCTGGAACACAGTTATAAGCATGATAACTACAAGCAAGAGAACTACGATCGTAGCGCCGTAACCTTTATTCTTGTTTGTAAATGCATATTTATAGAACAAATATACAAGTGACTGTGTCTTTTTCAGTGCCGGATTCGATTCATCCATTACCATGTACATCAAATCGAATACCTGCAGACCAGCGATGATTCTTGTAATACATACAAAGAAAATAGTTGGTGAAAGAAGCGGTATGGTTATATGGAAGAAACTTCTGATACCGGTAGCGCCATCGATTTCTGCTGCCTCATAATAATCATGAGGAATCTCCTGAAGTCCAGAGATAAAGAGTACCATGTTATAACCGATTACAGACCAGATACCAATAACTGCAATTGAATATACTGCAATATTAGGATCAGAAATCCATTTTGTGCTGGTACCAAATACGTTGTTGATCAGACCAAAATCTGAGTTAAACAGCCATCTCCATACCATAGCTACTGCTGCCGGAGCTGCTACCATAGGAAGGAAAATGATTGTTCTGTAAGTGCTGCGTCCTCTCATCTTTCTGTTCAGAAGAACAGCGAGGACAAGTGCAATTGCGATAGAAAATGGAACTTCTACGATCGCATATTTGAATGTGTTGATCAATGACTGCCATACCTCGGAGTCACCAAATACTTTCACATAGTTAGCAGTTCCAACAAAGATATTTCCTTTACCGAAATCTCCTGTTTTGAAGAAGCTCTGGTAAATCGTCTGGAAAATCGGGATAATGTTCAACACAATAAGACCGACCATAGTAGGGATGATAAATACCCAGCCCCAAAGAAACTCACTGCGTTCTCTTCCGGTTGTTTTTTTTGCTTTGCTATTGTTTGCCACTCCACTCACTCCTTTTCAAATACAGGCAGATTCTTTCGAACCTGCCTGCTTATTTCATCCTGTATAATTTGCAGTTTTAAGTCTACTGAGCTTCTTCAGCCAGTTTCTCATTCATCTGCTCTGCCATTGCTTTACAAGCTTCTTCCATGGTCTTGTCACCAGTATAAACGTCTTTCAGGATCTCACTGTTTTCGTTTTCCCAAGTAACTGTAGATCTGGAGTATGGTCTGATTACCATGTCATCCATCATGTTCAGGTAAGCCTGAAGATTGAAGTCTGCAGATTCTGCCCATTTGTCAGATGTTCCTGTGTAAGCGGACATTGTAACACCAAGTCAATCTGCTTTTTTTGCTGTGTTCCATCCCTATCGTTACGATCGGGCCATCATTTACGGCTCTATATCACTGCACGCTGCGCACGGTCAAAAACAATAATGTTGGAACTGTAAAAACCTTTTTCCGTGCTTTTAAGCAGAATTTTGTTCAATCGTTGATCGTCTGGCTGGTGCTTTTGGTCTCATTGATCGTACTTTTGTTAAATATAAGATTTCTGCTTCATATGGATACCGCCGCATCGAAGCCACTCTTTTATTTGTCTGCTGCACTTCTGGCTCTTTGGACGATCATTTTCCTTTATATCTTTCCTGTCATTGCAGCTTTTGCCAATACAACAAAAAACCTGCTTAAGAATGCATTGATTTTTGCATTTATGCATTTTCCATCTACACTGTTGATCGCAGTTGTTTCTATTCTTCCTATGTTTATGACATATCGGGATATAAAACTTCTGCCGTTGTATACCTGTTGTTGGTTTTTCTTTGGCTTTGGACTGACTGCATATGTCAACTCACTGATGTTTTACCGCATGTTTAAGCCATATCTTCCTGAAGATGAAGATGCCACCGGTGATGCATGGGAAGTAAAACCCGCCAGTGATGATACCATCCATATTGAGGATTCATCGAAAGATATTGATTTACCGGTCAAGTAATATTATTTTCATACTATAAATCTCATTATATAATGAAGTAAATCCAAGTACGCTGGGCGTACTTACTGCAGGAGGCTCATATGAAAGCAATCAAAGTGATCAAACCATTTGAAGTAACAATTGAAGATGTAGAAAAACCTGTGATCAGCCAGTCAGATGAAGTGATCATCAAGGTCACTTCCGGTGGAATATGCGGATCTGATGTGGGAATCTGGAATGGTTCTAATTCACTGGCAACTTATCCCCGCCTGATTGGTCACGAATTTGGCGGTATTGTGGAATCTGTTGGATGCAGCGTCACAAAGGTAAAGCCTGGAGATAAGGTGGCTGTGGACCCTGTGATCAGCTGTGGACACTGCTATGCCTGCCGTATCGGACGACACAATGTCTGCTCTTCCCTTGAAGTCATGGGCGTACATTGTGACGGGGGTTTTTCCGAATATGTGAAGGCACCCGAAAAGAATATCCATGTTTTCCATACAGACTTTGATTAATCCCTCCTCGGACTCGTAGAGCCCTATACGATCGGCATGCAGGTAAATAACCGAGGAAATATCCAAAAAGATGACAAAGTACTGATCATGGGCTCCGGTCCCATTGGTATCTGCATTATGCAGGTGGCTAAAAGCCGTGGTGCTAAAGTGATCATGACGGATATCGTAAAGAGCCGTCTTGAACGTGCTGCACAAATGGGTGCCGATGAGGTGGTACTTGTCTCCGAAGAAACTCTTGATGCACGTTTGGATCTTTTTACAAACGGCGAAGGGATACCCGTGATCGTAGATACCGTCTGCTCACCTGCTTCCCTTGAACAGGCAGTTCAGTTAGTTTGTCCTGCCGGACGTATCGTATGTCTTGGACTAAAAGATCAGCCATCCAGCATCACTATGGCGGATATCACAAAGAAGGAGATCACTCTTGTAGGTTCCCGATTGAATTGTAACTGCTTCGATGAAGTGATCCGGGGATTCGAGGATGGAACCCTCCAGCCTCAGCTGTTAAAATCAAATGAATATAGCTACAAAGATGTTGAAAAGGCTTTTGTGACTATTAAGGAGCACCCACAGGATGTGATGAAAATCGTTTTAAAATTCTCCGAATAGCAGCATAACAAGCATTTTCTCTGATACGATAGAAACACCCCGAAAGACAAACCATTCCGGTTTTCTCTTTCGGGGTGTTTCTATCGTATCGTTTGTATATCATCTGCTGTGATCCATGTGTCCTTTGATCATTTCAGCACTCTTGATAACACATCATTTACTTTTTTTACAGGGATGATTTCCAGTTTTTCTTTGATTTCTTCTGCCACCTCATCCAGATCGTTTATATTTTTATATGGTATAAATACTTTCGTGATCCCTGCTCTTTGAGCCGCCATCAGTTTTTCCGGGAGGCCGCCGATCGGCATTACTCCACCTCTCAATGATACCTCCCCTGTCATTGCATATTCTTTTCCCACCTTTTTCCCAGTTATCAGGGACGAAAGTGCTGTAACAAGGGTAATTCCTGCGGACGGTCCATCCTTTGGCACAGCCCCCTCCGGTACGTGGATATGCAGATCATTTTTTTCAAAAAGTTCTGATTTGTCAGGATACATACTCTTTACCAGTGTCACTGCTATCTGAGCAGATTCTTTCATTACATCCCCAAGCTGTCCTGTGATCACAAGTTCACCGCTTCCTTTTGTCAGCGCCGTTTCTACAAATAATATCTCTCCGCCTGCTCTTGTCCACGCAAGCCCTGTCACTACACCCGGAAGCTCCTCTTCCATCATACTTTCATGATGCATTGGTTTTTTCCCTAAGAATTCTTCTATTCTTTTTTCATTTACTGTAAGGCTCTTTTGCTCTCCCTTAACCAGTTTTACAGCAACAGACCGGCACAGGATATCCATCTGTTTTTTTAATCCTCTGACTCCTGACTCTGCAGTGTAACTTTCTATGATATTTTCAAGAGCATTATCCGTAACTTTCAGATTCTGAGCTTTGATACCCATGGCTTTCATCGCCTTCGGAAGCAGATGCTTTCTGGCAATATGAAATTTTTCTATCGGCGTATAGCCGGGGAACTGGATGACCTCCATACGATTTAACAATGGTTCCGGGATCGTATCCGTGGTATTGGCTGTGCAGACAAACAACACGTTTGACAGATCATATGGCACATTCATATAGTGGTCTGTGAAACTGTTGTTCTGCTCCGGATCCAGCACCTCTAAAAGTGCACTGGCCGGATCTCCGCCATAATCTTTTGCAAGCTTGTCTACCTCATCCAGCACCATAACAGGATTTTGTACGCCGCTTCTCTTTACGCCTTCCATGATCCTTCCGGGCATGGCACCTATGTAGGTTCTTCTATGTCCCCTGATCTCTGCCTCGTCACGGATACCGCCAAGACTGATCCTTACATACTCTCTATGCAGTGCGCGGGCAATACTTTGTCCGATACTGGTTTTTCCGGTTCCCGGTGCACCTACAAAAAGCAGGATGGAACCTGACTGCTGACGATTCAGTGCCATAACAGCAAGCTGCTGGATAATTCTTTCTTTCACCTTTTTCAGACCATAGTGGTCCTCATCCAATATTTCTTCTGCTTCTTTCAAATCAATCTTTGGCATATCTTTTGGCTTCCATTCCAAGGAAGTCACAAAATCCAGATAGTCATAGAGTATTCCGTATTCATGACCATCTTTACCCTCCTGGTTCATTCGATTGAGGACTTTCATGGCCTCTTTTCGTGCTTCCTCGTTCATACCGGATTCCTCGATCTTCGTCTGGAACCTTCTCACATCGGAAATATTTTCAGGATGGAGTTCATCTAATTGCCGTTGGAGAAAATCCATCTGTTTTTTTATCGCAGCCTCACGATATACCTGCTCATGTGTCTCCTTTTGAGCATTTTCAGCTTCCTCTCCAACCTTAAACATTTCGATAAATTCGTATATTGTTTTTTCGATCAGATCACATTTTTCTTTCATTGACACGGTTTCCAGGATCGCATATTTTTCTTCCCAGGCGATGTTAAAATACCCTGATAATGCACAGGCAACTTCATTAAAGTTTTTCCAATGAAGGATAAATCCTCTTGCCCATGCACCCCACTGAAATCCCTGAGCAAAGCGCATCAGATCCTTCTTCACCTGATCAAATCGTCCCTTTAATTCTTCGGCGGGCACATCCTCCACTTCCGGGCTTATTACCGCCGATGCAGATATACTGTCAAGACTGACCTCTATATCAGATATCTCCACTCTCTCAAGTGTTTTCACCCGAATATGACCTTCTTCATCTATTTTTTCTATCTTTCCGGAGATTCCTATAGGATAAATATCTTCTGCAGTCAAATCTTCTCTCGCTGTCTCTGATTTCATCATCAGAAACAAAATATCTTCTCCTTCATTCTCAGAATTGATCACCTGATCCGGAAACACATCTTTTTTAAAGAAAAACGTTACACCCGGCAGCATCAACAAGTCATAAATTGGTATTGTAATCATATATGTTTCCTCCTTGTTTATCAGCACTCTTTCTTATCGAGTGCTAACTCGAGTTTAAATAAAAGGGCGAACTCATTGGAATTCGCCAATTATTGTGTTATAATTCTACCATTCAATCATATTTTTACAAGTACGCAGGTTTTTCATACTAAGTATGTTTTTTCATACTATAGAATCCTGCTGCATATTGATGAAAGCTAAAGAGTGTTATCTCATCCATTTATTATCAAAAAGGAGTGAACGTAATGACAAAAAATAATACATCCGATCCGCCAGCTTCACTTTGCCCCCTCAAGTACTCTCTAAGTCTGATCGGTGGGAAATGGAAATTGCCTATTATATGCATTTTGGCAAATGAAACATGTATCCGCTATAACAGCCTGAAAAGAAAACTTCCAGGGATCACTAACATGATGCTCTCCCAGTCCTTAAAGGAACTGGAAGAAAATGGCCTCGTCCACCGGGAGCAATATAATGAAGTTCCGCCTCGTGTGGAATATTCCCTCACTACGGAAGGCGAAAGCATCCTTTCCCCTCTGGAAAGTCTGTCTGCCTGGGGCAACCAGCATCTGGATAAAATGCATTCTTCAAAAAGTCATTGTTCGACCTGCCAGAAGACTCAGTAGCTCTGATTTTTCTGCATACACAGAGGAAGTTCCAGACCATTTTCTTCCAAAAGCTTCTGGTCTGACAGGATTTCTTTTGTTGGTCCATCACATATGATTTTTCCTCCTGCCATCAGGATCGTTCTCTCGCAGGTATCAAGGATCATATCAAGATCATGGGATGCAATGATTTTTAAATGTTCAAATGAATTCAGTATATGGATCAGGTTCCTGCGATTTCTAGGATCCAGTGCGATCGACGGCTCATCCATCAGAAGGATGTCTGGAGTCATAGAAAGTATGGTTGCTATAGATACCAGTTTTTTTTCTCCGCCGGACATCTTATAAATCTGCTTGTCCCGCAGACGTTCGATCCCTGTCAATTTCAGTGCATCCGATACCCTTCGCTCCACTTCATCTTCCGGAAGTCCATAGTTGCGTGGAGCAAATGCGATATCTTCAAAAGCTGTTGACATGAACAACTGACTGTCCGAGTCCTGGAACACATACCCTATCTTTTCCCTGATCTGGGGAAGTGTCTTTGCCTGTACCGGAATCTCTTCTACCCTGATATTTCCGGAAAATTCAAGATTTAATCCCACTAATAATTTCAAAAAAGTAGACTTTCCAACTCCATTTGCGCCAACAAGGCCAATCGAATCCGTCTCAGAGGCGTGCAGTGAAATATGGTCAAGAATCTCGTGGCCTTTCTCGTAGCCAAAGGTCACATCTTCCACATCTATATGTATATGACTCATCCAAATAATCCTCCTGTAAGATTTCCAACCACGATGATGACTGGAATATTTCTAAATAAGATAAAAAGTGCCAGCCAGAGAAGCAGATAACAGATATCCTGCCATCTCCATCTCATCTTTTCTCCCACATATTGAAAACTTCCGTTGTATCCACGAAGAGACATGCTTTCGTATACTACATTTGCCCGATCCATACTTCTAAGAAGAAGCTGCCCTGTAAGAGACCCCCAGACTTTAATATGTATTCCTTTTTGATTCGGTGCCCTAAGTGCATAGGCTTGTGTGATCCGGTTGACTTCCTCCAAAAGGACCGTAATGTATCGGTAAGTCAGCATGATCTGCGTCACCAGGATTTTGGGTACATGCAGGAGACGAAAGGCATAGCATAACTTTTCTATCGATGTAGACGCGATCAAAAGATAAGATGCCAGCACCGTAAATACTCCTTTCATCATCAACGTGACCATTGATATGACACCCGTTCGGATCGCCACATTCCCGATATAGATAAGTTCTTTGTCAAAAAATGGATTGAATACGCCAATAAAACAGACAAGGGGAAGGACAATCCTTAATCTTTTCAAACTATCCGCAAAAGACAGATCCGCCAATATAAACATTGCCATTGGATATATCACCATGCCTGTCAGCCCTGCAAAATCATATTTATCAAAAGATACCACCGTTGCTATATAAATAACTGTTAAAACAAATTTAACCAATGGGTGGATACGGTTCACCCATTGGTCTCTTGCTGCTATCTTATCCATATGATGGATCTCATATATTGCATTTCCTATTTTGCTCATGATGTCTTTTTCCTTCTGAAAAATTTGAATGCATAGCAGGAACCGATGCACACTCCAACGACCACTAAGCCGCCTACGATTCCTGAAAAAGTTGTTCCCATCGCTGAGTCAGAACCTTTAAAAGCGTAATCCGGCAGAAGTGCTGTTGTCTCCTGAACAGCCTCTGCTGTTTCATAGATACCGCCCTGGGATTCTACTTCTGTAGATCCCGTTAATTTCTCGATTGACCACTCAAGGCCATCTGGATACTGGGATGCCACAAGTGAAAGCCCGCCACCGATCAAAACTGCGATCACACCAAGGATCACCAGTGTCTTTTTAAAACTGAATCTTCCTTCTGCACTCTTTTTATCTGCCACTCCATAAAGCATCTCTGGTCTTGCTTCCTGAACAAAGATCAATACTGCTGCAGTGATAAGACCTTCTACCAATCCTATTGCCAGATGGATCGGCTGCATCGTTACCACGAAAGACGAAAATGGAAGCTCTGTGATCCCTGATGCCATCGTCTCGAGTGTTACACTAAATGCTCCAAGCTGCAGAGTAAGTACGCAGCCAAGGATCGATGCTGCTGCGATCTTCGCTTTTGAAGCACCTTGCTTCATCATCGGACACCAGATAAGAAGTGCTCCGATAAAACAGCCGTAAAATGCCATATTCCATACATTGGCTCCCAGTGCCAGAAGTCCTCCATCTGCAAATAAAAGACACTGGATAAACAATACTCCGATCATCGTCAAGAAACCGGCGTATGGACCCAACAGTGCAGACAAAAGCATACCGCCGCACAGATGTCCGCTGGATCCTGTTCCCGGGATCGTAAAGTTGATCATCTGCGTTGCAAATACAAAAGCCCCCATGATTCCCATGATCGGAATCTTTTTAGGGTTATTTTCCAATCTTACTTTCTTAATTGAATATGCTGCTGCTGCCGCAGAGCATACATACATGGTTCCTGCCACTGCAGGAGCTACTAAAGCGTCTGCCATATGCATAATTATATCCTCCCTGCTTATGTCTTTTTTCATGTCTGCTGATATATTTTCTTTATCCGCTTAGCACTTAAAAACTTATCCTTACTATACCCTGGCGGGCAGCACGGCACAAGCCTCCCGGGGGGATGTTTTTTTATATTTTTTATGCTTTTTCATTTTTTTCAATTCAATATATTTTATCTACGAAGGAATGGAAACTCAAGATTACATCCTTCAGTATGATTACATTGTTCACGTTATTTCCTATTTTCTCATTCTTTTTTAACACTATTTGTAATAATCATGTAAAGTCTTGTGAACTTCATGCAAAATGTATGTATTTTTTACATAATTATGTAGCCTTTTTTCGAGTTTAATTGTATAATATTACTTAGGAAAAAGAAAGAGAGGGTTTTTTATGAAGCAAAATAATATGCTAGCTATGATTTTAGCCGGTGGGCGCGGATCACGTCTGCATGATTTAACAAACAAAGTTGCAAAACCAGCCGTTTCATATGGTGGAAAATACAGAATTATTGATTTTCCCCTCAGTAACTGTGCAAACAGTGGCATCGATGTGGTAGGTGTTTTGACCCAGTACGAATCTATCTTATTGAACAGCTATGTTGCTGCAGGACGCCGTTGGGGTCTGGATGCTAAAGACAGTGGAGTTTATGTCCTCCCTCCTCGCGAAAAGGCTGATGAAAACCTGAATGTTTATCGCGGAACTGCAGATGCTATTTCACAGAACATCGACTTTATTGATTCTTACTCTCCAGAGTATGTATTGATTCTTTCCGGTGACCATATTTACAAGATGAATTATGCTAAAATGCTTGCAGAACACAATGCCTGTGAAGCTGATGCAACGATTGCCGTTATAGAAGTTCCGCTCAAAGAGGCAAGCCGCTTTGGTATCATGAACACCGATGAGACAGGAAGGATCGTGGAATTTGAGGAAAAACCGGAACATCCAAAGAGCAATCTCGCTTCTATGGGTATCTACATATTCAACTGGAAACTTCTTCGCAGGATGTTGGTAGCTGACATCAAGAATCCAGATTCTCACCATGATTTTGGTAAGGATATCATTCCGAATCTGTTAGCAGAAAACAAAAAACTGATGGCTTATAAGTTCAAAGGCTATTGGAAGGATGTAGGTACGATCGATTCCTTATGGGAAGCAAATATGGATCTGCTGGATGCAAACAATGAACTGAACCTCAATGACCCGACATGGAAGATCTATACCGAAGATGTTACCACTCTTCCTCAGTATATCGGACCGACTGCAGATATCAAACGTGCGTTTATTACCCAGGGATGTGTTGTCAACGGCGAAGTAAAGAATTCTGTATTGTTTACCGGTACCAAGGTCAGAGCTGGTGCAAAAGTTATCGACAGCGTACTTATGCCAGGTGCCATCGTTGAAGAGGGTGCTGTTGTTCAGCGTGCATTGGTATCTGATGGAGTTAAGATCGGTAAAAATGCTTCTGTTGGAAGCGCAGACAGTACAGAGATTGAACTTGTCGCAAAACGCGTAAAGGGGGAAGAATAATATGTATAACGCATTTGGAATCGTAAATCCTTCCGGGAGACATTTTTGGGTAGAAGGTCTTCAGGCCTATCGTCCTATCGGTGCTCTTTCATTTATGGGAAGATATCGTGTTATCGATTTCCCTATCTCCAACATGAGTAACAGTGGGATCGATCGTATTCAGGTATATATTAAGAGAAAACCTCTTTCCTTAACCGATCACCTTGGCTCAGGCCGTCATTATAACATTAACTCCAAGAGAGGCAAGCTTCAGATTCTTTTCTCTGAGAATACAGCTGAGCACGATATCTATAATACAGATATCTCGTCCTATGTGGAGAATATGGAATATATCCAGAACATGCATCACCCATATGTAGTGATCGCACCCGGTTATATGGTATACAAAGAAGATTATTCCGATCTGATTGAAACGCATATCACTTCCGGTGCTGATATTACGATGTTGTATCATTCGGTAGATAATGCAAAAGAAGAATATCTGAACTGTAATGTACTTGAGCTGAACAAACAAAAAGGTGTCCTGTCACTGGCACAGAATCATGGAACTGCTAAGAACCGCAATATTTCCATGGATACCTATGTTATGAAAACAGAACTTTTCATTAGTCTTGTAAATAAAGCTAAAAAAACTTCTTCCATGTATACTCTGTCTGATATCATCAATGACGAGTGCAGCGAGCTTGATATCCGCGGAGTTGCACATCATGGATACTTTGCTACGATCACTGACTTCATGAGTTACTACAAAGCGAATCTTTCTTTGATCAATGTCAAAACTGCAGTTGAACTTTTCCAGGAGGATTGGCCTATCTATACAAAGACCAACGATTCCTGTCCAACTCAGTATTTTGAAGATACCGACGTAAAGAATTCCGTTATCTCCAATGGCTGTCTGATCGAAGGTACAGTCGAAAATTCAGTCATCGGCCGTGGCTGCATCATAAAAAAAGGTGCTGTTGTCAAAAATAGTATCATTCTTGCAGATGCCATCATCGGTGAGGATGTACATGTGGAAAATCAGGTCGTAGATAAACGTGCAAAACTGGTACATGTAAAAGAAGTTATCGCACCGGCTGAAGCGCCAGGTTATATCAAACGTGATGATAAAATCTGATGCATTAGATTGGTATAAAATAGGCAGATTTAAAACCATCCGATTATAATCTGCCTATTATGAAAAAAAGATGGGAAAATCATACTTGACGATTATATGATCGCAGATACGATTTTCCCATCTTTCTTTTTTTTTTTTCTCTCACACTGTTTTTCTTCCAAAAGTATCATAAGACCGAATCTATCAAAAGTTTCGTGTACTCTTCCCGAGGATGCATGATAATTTCGTCTGGTGTTCCCTCTTCCACTATCTTTCCCTGATACATCACAAGAACCCGGTCGCACATTGCCTGTACAAGTGCCAGATCATGACAGATAAACAGCATCGACAGATTCATCTTACGCTGAAGCTTTTTTAATAATTCTATCACCTGTGCCTGTACAGTCACATCCAGGGCACTGGTCGCTTCATCGCAGATGATCAAAGATGGCTCGATGGCTAACGCCCTGGCGATCGCTGCACGCTGGCATTGGCCTCCGCTTACCTGATGGGGATACCTGTCCGCAAGATTCTCATCAAGTTCCACCAGACGCATCAAGTCTTTCAGCCGCACAAGTGCTTCCCTTCTTGACCTACCATGATTGATAAGGCTTTCTATGATCCCATCTCCCAGCTTACGGCGGGGGTCAAAGGAATCCTGCGGCATCTGGAATATCATCTGCACTTCTTTATACATTTCCTTCAGTTTTCGACCCTTTAGATCCCGGATATTTTGACCAGACAAAAGTATCATCCCCTTGTCCGCATCTAACATACGGGTGATCATCCGGGCAGCCGTGCTTTTGCCGCATCCGCTCTCCCCTACCAGACCGAGACATTCCCCTTTTCTCACCTCAAAGCTGATCCCATCTACTGCAGTAAATGGAATTTTATTCTTATAAAATGTTTTGCTTACTTCTTTTATTTCCAATATATTTTCCATTTTTACCCTCTATTGATCCGCAGCACCGATCCTACCAGCTTCTTCGTATACTCTTTCTGTGGCTGATGTATCACTTCCGTCATCGTCCCATACTCTTCCAGATGTCCCTGATGCATCACAGCAACCTTATCAGCCATATGCTCCACTACCCCTATATTATGCGTTACGATGGCTATCCCTGTTCCAAAAAGATCACGCATCTTTATCATTTCCCGGACTACCTGTGCTTGCACCGTCACATCGAGAGCACTGGTCGGCTCATCTGCAAATAGTAAATCCGGTTTCAGGATCATGGCCATCATGATACCTACCCGCTGGTTCATCCCACCTGAAAGCTCAAACGGATAACTTGCCAGGATTTTTTCGCCCTCCGGCATCTTCATTTTCTCAAATAATTCCAGTGCCCGTTCCTTCACCTGGGTTTTCTTCATATTTTCGTGCTGCAATACGCTTTCATACATCTGGTCTTCAATGGTCCTGATCGGGCACATGGACGCCGCAGTATTTTGAAAGATCATTCCCATCTTTGGGCCGTGCATCCTTCGCAGTTCCTCCGGAGCGGCATCGATCACGTTCACTCCTTTATAGAAAATATCTCCCCGTGTCACCGCACCATTTCTTCCAAGAAGTCCCATCGCTGCTTTAATGACTGTGCTTTTTCCGCTGCCTGATTCTCCAACGATCCCCAGTATTTCTCCCGGTTCCATCTTAATTGTGAAATCATGTACCACCGGTGTGCCGTTATAGCTTATCTCCACATTTTTGATATCCAGCAGTGCTGGTGGTATTTTGTTCGTATTTTCCATCTATTAGCACTCCTCTAGTTTCCTGCGGTATTTCTTGGATCCATGATATCTCGTATCGTATCACCTAAAAGATTAAATAGTACAACCGTAGCAAATATGGCAAATCCCGGTGCAAGTACTACCCACGGCGAAGTCTGAAGCATACTTCTTCCATTGCTCATCATCGATCCCCACTCCGCGATCGGAGGCGTCGCTCCCAATCCAAGGAAAGAAAGCCCTGCAAGCTCCATGATCATCGTACCGATATCCAATACCGCTGTCACGACGATCGCACCTGCAATATTGGGTAGGATATGTTTTACCATTATTTTTGCAGTACTGCATCCCGCCATTTTTGCCGCTGCAATGTATGGCGCATTTTTCACTGTCATCACCTGGCTGCGGGCAAGTCTTGCAAACTTCGGCCACGAAATACATGCAAGAGCCACAACTGCATTTTGCAGTCCGCCGCTCAGCACACCTGCCACAGCGATCGCAAATACCATTCCCGGAAATGCAAGAAAGATATCCGATATTCTCATTAACAAACTGTCCAGTTTCCCTCCATGATATCCGCAAAATATTCCTACGGAAGTTCCAACCACCGTAATGATGAACACAAGGAAAAGAGAAGAAAATATGGTTGTCTGCGCTCCCATGATAACTCTCGAGAACATATCACGCCCATATCTGTCTGTGCCAAAAAGATGGCCCTGACCCGGACTCCTCAGTGCATTGGCAAGATCCTGTTCGTAAGGATCATACGGCGTAATATGAGCTGCAAATGCCGCAGCCGCCAACAATACCGCCACCATGAAAAGAAGAACGATTAATTTCAGTTTTGTATGATTCTTCTTCTGTTTTTGTTTTCTTACTGTCACCTTTATCCCATCTTTGTTTACTTCATATCGTCCAGATGGAGCGTATCTGTTTTTCATCAGCTTCTTCATCTTATGCCCTCCCCCAAACGAATTCTTGGATCCAGGAAGTGATAGAGGATATCTGTCACCAGATTCACTACCACATAGATGATCGCCATCCATATGACATACGCCTGGATGATCGGATAATCACGGGTCAAAATAGCATCTACCGCCATCTTTCCCACACCATCCCACATAAAGATCGATTCTACGATAGCAGTTCCTCCAAGCAATGAACCTATGGAAAGTGCAAGCAGGGTAACAATTGTAAGCATCGAAGACTTTAGCACATTATGATACAGGATTTTGTTCTCCCGTACTCCACGGGCACGTGCTCCAAGTACATAATCTTTGTTCAGCTCTTCGAGTACAGCCGCACGGACCTGACGAGTATACTTTGAGGACATAGCAAGTGCCAGAGTAATGGTCGGCAGTATAATACTTTTAACTCCCTGGTTATTTCCCATAACCGGCAGCCAGCCCAGCTTCAGAGCAAAGAAAAAAATCAACAAAAGTGCCACAAAAAAGTTAGGCAGTGCATTGCCAATAAAGCTCCAAAACCGTATCAAATAATCCGCGATCCGATTCTGCTTCACTGCTGAAAGTATCCCTAATGGAATCGATAAAAGTATCGTAAGCAAAATAGAAGTGACCGTCAGATAAATCGTAGCCGGAAGCTTTGACATAAAGGTGGTAAATACCGGCTGTCCCGAGATATAGGACTCTCCCATATCTCCCTGAACTACCCCGCCGAGCCAGCTAAGATACTGCAGCGGCAGTGGCTTATCAAGTCCCAGCTCTTCCCTTACCGCTTCTTTTTGTGCATCACTCCAGACTGTTCCTGTATTTTGCTCCATAATATCAATCGCATCTGTCGATGAAGCATTCATCAACATAAAAGTAAGCAGTGTGATACCGATCAATATCGGTATCAACTGCAGCAGCCGCTTTCCTATATATTTATTCATATGTTATTTCCTTATCCTGATATGGCTGTTCATCACTGAACAGCCATATCTCTTGATTTTCTTTAATTTTTATCTAAATCAACGGTAATCTCATAATAATCAGATGGATGCGCAACGAGACCCGTAACTCCTTCTCCTGATACGATCGACATCTTCAGATGAGACGCAAACACGAAAGAATGATCGTCCAGAATCGTCTGTGTCATCTGAGTTGCCAGTTTTGCTCTCTCCTCGGCATCAAAGGTTGATGCCATCTGTTTTTCCAGTTCTTCCAGCTTGTCACTGTGATAACCGCCACGATTCTTTGATGACGCATCCAGACAATGTGTGGTAAAGAAGTATTCCGGATCTCCTGTAGGTGCACTTACAAAGGCTCCCGCAAAGATATCCCAGTCTCCACTGTCAAGATAATCCTGATAACTGGCTGTGGAATTCACCTGTATATCAATTCCTATATCTTTCATGGTTGCCTGAACCGATTCTGCAAGAAGCGGAAGTTCCTGACGGCTTGGGTAGGTCACCCAGCGGATCGTAAGTTTTTCTCCATCCTTGTCTACATATCCGTCTCCATCGCTATCTGTCCATCCAGCTTCCCCAAGCAACGCTTTTGCTGCCTCAAGATCATATTCTTTGTCTGTCACAGTTGCATCTCCAAAGCTGAAACTTTCCGGATAAGGACCTCCCGCTGCCGTTCCATTTCCATCCAACAGAACTTTTGTGAAATTTTCTTTGTCGATCGCACTGGCGATAGCTTCCCTCACCTTGTCATCCTGAAGACTTTCTGTGGCATAATTCATCTGTGCAAAAAATGATCGGGATGTTTCACAGGAAGATATGGTATATGGATCAGCCGAAAAGAGCGGAAGGCTTGCGTATGGAAGTCCATAGGCTGCGTCCAATTCTCCTGACTGCAGTGCCATCGTCATAGTATCTCCATCTGTGATCGTCTGAACGTAAATAGTATCCAATTTCGGAGTTCCATTCCAGTAATCTTCATTTTTAACGAGTGTAAGACCCTTGTCTGTCTCTACCTTGGTAGCCATGTATGGACCTGTTCCAGAGACATTTCCGTCCTCTGTGATTCCTGCCTCCATATCTATGATACATCCGTAAGGATCAGACAAGTAATTCATCAGCGCCGGTACCGGCTCTGTAGTTGTGATAGTAAGAGTCTGTCCCTCCGCCGTGATTTCTTTGACTTTAAGATCTCCCGCTGCTCTTTCATGTACCGCGATCAAATCATCCAGGCATTCTTTGACAGCCTGTGCATCCATCTTTCTGCCGCTTGTAAAGTTCACATTATCCTGCAATGTGATCACCCATGTAGTTTCATCCACATTTTCATAACCAGCTGCAAGCCATGGTTCAAGTTCCATAGAATCAGAATACTTGAATAAAGTTTCTCCTACACCGTAACGGATGCATGCCCATCCGGCATAACCATTATGGGGATTCACGTCTGCCTCGTCATTTTCCGCATTAAATGTGGTATCTCCGTAGTAAAATACTTTCTCACCTTCACTCGCAGTTTCTTCTGTCATATTTTTATTCGATGCCGAATCTTTACCTGCTGGTGTCTGACCACATCCTGTCAGTAATCCTAAAATCATTGCAGAAGTCAAAATACTAGCTCCTGTTTTTCTCATATATGATCTTTTCATTTTTTCATTTCTCCTTTTGGTATTCTTTAGCACGAATACATATGCTTCCTGCTTACTCAAATATCATATCAGACCAAAAGAGCCTGCTGGATCATCTGTTTCATCTTCTTTTAGCACAGATCATAAAGATCGGTGTCGGATTATAGAATTCATCTTTTTCCCTATATATTCTTCTATTTATCCCAAGATCAATAGAAAATTCATCATATCCCAGTTGTCCCAACGTATCCAGATCCCATGCCGGACGGATAAGGGAGCTTATGGGAAGTTGTCTCTTGATTTCTTCGCATTCTCGCATCATATCATCCCCAAGCAGATAATGAGCATGGTTTTGAGGCAGATTCGATGTATCTGCAAAATTGCTCGCCCCATAATTCGCATCAAAATTCAGCAGGATACCATCCTTTTTCAAGACACGATGCCAATCTTTGTATGCCTGCTCCACATGAGGGAGTGTCCAGGTAAGATTTCTCGAAATGATCAGGTCAAAGCTTTCATCTTCAAATTCCAGATTTTCTGCATCCATAACAAGAAAACTGCAGTCTGCCCCTTCCTCTTTTGCAAGTTCCCGGGAATGTTCAATCATTTCCGGGGTCAGATCTGTTCCGATAACCTCATGACCTTCTTTTGCAAGAAGGATCGTGAAAAATCCCGTTCCACAGCCCACATCCAGGATCCGAAGTTTCTTATCCTGCGGGATCATCTTTTTTATCTCAGTCATCCATCTTGCCGCCAGAGGACTGTTAAGTTCTGCTCTTCTCTGGTCTTTGAAGCTTTCGCTCCTCTTTCCCCAGTAGTTTGTGATTCTCTCTTTTCTATCATCGTACCTTTGTATGATGCGGCCGTAAGCGATCATCGGTCCATTCTCTATTACCTGGAGAGATGCCGTCTGATAGAGGATCACACCATCGTATTCTGCACGGCAGATTTCTTTTACCTCACCCTCGTAATCTCTTACTTCTCCAAGGATCTCATCCTTTTGAAATACATCTCCGGCGGATTTGAATGGATACCAGCATCCATTATGAGATGCATCCTGGTAGCATATATCTGCCACGTCCAGCGGATAATATTTGCGGTAGTCTTTTTGCCCCTTATATGCACCCAGGTGGCAGAGAATATTTCTCACATCTCTTCTGGTAGACTGTGCCTCTTCCCGGCTCCACCGTCCCATACCACCCCGCTCGATCAAGATACTGGGAATGCCCTGGGATGCTGCATAATTATAGGCTCCACCTGATGCCACATTTGATTTCACCATGTATGGAACATCTACCTGCTGGGCCATTTTGCGTGATTTATCCGCCACTTCATCAGAAGCTTTGCCCGCATAATATACATAAGGTGTCAGTTGCTCATAATCATCCCCGCTGTGAAGATCCAGATAGTAGTCTGCAATCGGCTGAAGTTCCTGACTGACCGCCCATGCAAGCTGCTCCATCTCTGTTCCCTTTGGATCTCCCGGGAATTCTCTGTTCAGATTTTTATCATCCGTCAGCCCCATACTGCCATGCCTGTGCTCGAAGGCCGGAAGATTCATGACTTTTACGATGACTACAGTTCCCGCAACCTTTTCTATCTTCAGCTTATAGGAAAGTTCGATAGCTGCCTGGATTCCTACATACTCTGCCGCATGTACACCGGCAGTGATCAAAACTGTAGGGCCTGGCTCATTTCCATGAAGGATTGCAGCTGGAAGTTTGAACTTGCCTCCTGCAAGTTCAAGATATCCCTGTCTTCTCTCACCAGACGATACTCTCATCCCACCAAGTACAAAATCCTCTCTTTTCTTTCTTGCACATACCATAAACATTGGCGTGGAGCCATAATTTAACTTTTCCTCCTCGCTCCATACATATTCCCAGATATTCTCATCCGTCTGTACGTTCATATCTTCCATTTTTTCAAACGCTTTCACATCCCATCCCGGGCGATTTTCTTTTGAAAGCGGTACCCGCCGGGCTATCTCTTCCATAGCATCGATATCTGTACCGATATAATGATCATCCAGTTCCTGTTTTCTTACATTTTCTCTATCCTGCTCATAAGCTGCTTTCTTCTCATCATCATAAAGATAACCATACCAGTTTGCATCAAAGTTAAGGATGCATCCGCCTTTCTTCAGCACCCGGGACCACTCGCTGTAGGCCTTCTCCGGCTCTTCCAGATTCCATGTCAGATTACGGGAAATGACCACATCGAAACTTTCATCCTCAAACTCAAGATTCTGTGCATCCATCCGCCGAAATTCCACCTGTTCCATCAGGTTTTCCCCGGCTTCCCTAAGGTTTTCCTTGGCCTTTTCAAGCATCCCCTCTGTATAATCCACTGCCGTCACATGATACCCCGCTTCTGAAAGTATCATGGGAAAGAAACCTGGACCCGTTCCTATATCAAGAATCTGGATCTTACCCTTTTCCCCTTTTGGAAAATACTCTTCCAATACTTTGAGCCATGCTCTTTTTTGTATGCCTTCCAGTTCTTTGTGGTTTACTTCAGAGTATCCTTCTGTGCGGGTACTCCAGTACTCTTCTATCTTCCCTAACAATTCTGCCATTTGTTTTTCCTTTTCTATGTGATTTTAATTTTGATTTCTATTTTTTTGTGTACTGCTTTATTACTTTACCAAAATGGAGGGGCAGTTACAAGCCCCTGGGGGGGATATGCGGTTGGTATGGGGACACCCTCCCATTCTGATTTTTCCAGCGATACCCGGTGCAGCAGGTTGGCAGGTCTTTCGTTGTGAAAAACTAAGCGTTAGAAAGACCACTCCGGCAGGAATCCGCCATATTTGGTCTGTATGCCGATGCATACAAACCTCAGATGGCCTTGATGTGTGCTTTGGTGAGCACAATCATCCTGCTGGAGCGATCTTTCTAACGCTAAGTTTTTCAACAACTCAAGTCCGATACCAACCTTACTGCACCGGGTATCGCTGGAAAAATCAGAATGGAAGACTGAAAATGGCGAGCGGAAAGGATTTTACTGACTCCACGAAATCACCCTAAACATAATGCCAGAAAAAATTACAATGTGGCAAATACAAAAAAATCCACGCCATACACCTCGATTCTGGCAGATAACACCAGAAAATTGAAATTATAGTAGGGGCTAATGAATTAAATTAGGCATATACAATCATATTATATCAAGCCCACCTCATATTTTCTATATTACGTGGCATCGAACATGAAAAAATCCCTATCTGCCGCAAGACATTCTCTATACTATCGTTTTCTAACAAATATTAGTGTTTCATACAAAAAACAAGGCAAGCTCTGCCATTTTTTCTATATATGCCACTCGCCAGATTATATATGAAATATTTGTTAATCTTTCCCCAACCTTCCCCTCCACCAACGAACAGCAGAAGCCGAAAGCCGTGCCTTTTACGAGAACAATTTGTGAGCGCCCTTAGCATTGGTAAGATCCTCTGTTTACGAAGACTTAGACGCGAGGGCTCTCCCGAGCGCTCTTAGTCGTAGTTAACAGATAGCTTACCAATGCGTTGCTCACGTTCTCGTAAAAGGCACAGCTTTCGGCTTCTGCGTCCGCTCTCCATCCACGTTAACAGATAGCTTACCAATGCGTTGCTCACGTTCTCGTAAAAGGCACGGCTTTCGGCTTCTGCGTCCGCCTGCCCTCTCTTATTCCTCAATCCTCTCAACCCTAAACACATTCAAAGTATCCACATCCGGGCAGGAAAACACGGCGCTTCCTTTTGGCTGTCCAGGTATTTCTCCGCCATACCTTAGGATGTCCACATAAAGAAATGCCACGTGCATCGCCATAGGACAAAGTTTTCCTCTCTCTGTATCAAAGTCAAAGCTTTCGCCCACTCTGTGTCCGCGATGGCATCCATGTGGGCCTTTTCTTTCAATCAAGGTAATCTTTATCTTCGGTCTTTTCACTCTTCAAACACCTCCATGCAAGTTTCAAAAGGTATGCCCTTATATTTTTCCACACTGTCTTTATTCATTTTCAACAATCTATAAATAATCTTCATGGCACATGCCACACTGTCTTTCAGTGTTTCACCTGCAAGAAGTTTTGATATCATAATTGCAGAAAAGATATCTCCTGTGCCCGGAAATCTGGCTGGAATCTCTTCAAACGGAATGATAAACTGCTGACGATTCACAGCATCATAACCAGCCACTGCGCTTTGATCTTCCATTTGTATACTGGTGATCACCACTGATTTAGTACCAAGACTGCGCAGTTTCTGGATCAGTATCGTCAATTCACTCTCTGTGATACATTTCTTTTCCTGAAAGATATCAGCTAAAAATGTGGCCTCCGTAAAATTAGGCACGATACAGTCTGCAACCCGGCAAAGCTCTCTCATATTTTCTACCGTTTCATTGGAGATGCCATTATAAAGTTTTCCATTATCTCCCATGATAGGATCGACAAAGATACGTGTCCCATATCCCGCCTGCTTCTCACAGAACTTTTTCACGAATTCCAACTGCTGCCTTGATGCCAGAAATCCGGTCGAAACCGCATCAAAAGAAAATCCCAGTTCTTCCCACACTCGGATCGTCTCTTTCATATATTCTGTATTTTCCTGAATATAAAACTTTCCATAATCAAGTGTGTTCGATACCAGTGCTGTCGGCAGATTATATACACTATATCCATAATGGGTAAGTATAGGCATAGCCGCTGCCAGTGCCACTTTTCCATATCCTGGCAAGTCATTCATCAGCAACACTTTTTCTTTCAAATCGATTCCTCCTTTTTCCATGCCTTTACTCTTTCAAGTTTTTCTTTTATCTGTCTTTCCTCTCCCTGCACCGTTGGGCGATAATACTCTCTTCCACGGAGCGATTCCGGGAGACACTCCATCTTCGTCAGTTTCTCCTCCGTATCATGTGCATACTGATAACCAGCACCATACGAAAGATCTTTCATTAATTTTGTGGGGGCATTTCTAAGCTGAAGAGGTACCGGCTCTGCCCGTTTTGATCTCACATCCCGCTTACAATCCTCACAAGCCGTATATAATGCATTCGACTTGGGTGCCATGGCCAGATAAGTAACTGCATGAGTCAGATGTACATCACATTCCGGCATACCCAGAAAATGACACGCCTGATACGCTGCCACGGCCACGCTCAAAGCCTGACTGTCTGCCATCCCCACATCTTCGCTGGCAAAACGGATCAGCCTTCTTGCTATATAAAGAGGATTTTCACCACCCTCCAGCATCCTGCACATCCAATAAATCGCCGCATCCGGATCACTGTTTCTCATGGATTTGTGAAGAGCAGAGATAATATTGTAATGTTCTTCTCCACTTTTATCATACAGCAGTGACTTTCTACTGATGCACTGCTCCATGCCTTCATTTGTGACTGTGATCGCCTCCGCACTGATCTCACCATTTAGTACTGCCATCTCAAGAGTATTAAGTGCTGTCCTGGCATCTCCATTGGCAAATTCAGCAATCGCCTTCACCTGATCCTCCGTGATACGAACGACCTGATTTCCAAATCCTGCCGGTTTCTTAAGTGCATGCCAAAGAAGCTTTATCAGATCTTTTTCCTCCAACGCTTTCAACACGAATACCTTACATCGTGAAAGTAAAGCGGCGTTGATCTCAAAAGATGGATTCTCTGTGGTCGCCCCGATCAAAATGATACTTCCCTTCTCAACAAAAGGAAGAAATGCATCCTGCTGTGCCTTATTAAAACGATGGATCTCGTCCACAAAAAGGACGGTCCTGATCCCCATCCTTCTGCTGTTCTCTGCCTGATTCATCACATCTTTAATTTCCTTGATACCACTTGTCACCGCACTAAAATTGATAAACTCTGCCTTTGTCTTTCCTGCAATGATACTTGCCAAAGTAGTCTTTCCCACGCCCGGCGGTCCCCAAAAAATCATTGAAGAAATCTGATCCTTTTCAATCAGTGAACGAAGCATCTTCCCCTGACCGAGTAAATGCTCCTGCCCAACAAATTCTCCAAGATCATCCGGTCTTAATCTGCTGGCAAGAGGAGCATTCAGCTCCCGATCATCAAACAATGACATCTGTTCCATCCCGTAACCTCCCGTCACCCTGTATAGCACATCACGGCTGTACGTATCCTTTTTCTTTCATATATTCCATGACATCTTTGACCTGCCTCAGGTGCCAAACTTCCCGTGTAGGGATCGATACGTCAAATCTGTCCTCAAATGCACATATAATATTCATAATATCAAATGAATTCAATTCCAGATCCTGCACAAAATCAGTATCATATGTAATACTTGTCTTTCCAGTCACCTCATATACGATTTCTTTGATTATATCAAACATCTGCTTCCCCCGCTTTCACTGCTTCTAAATGGATCCCAACCTTATATCAAATACCTTTTTATCTTCAAAGAAGCTGTTTTCTTAAACTCCTGTTCCCTGATATTGATCATCTGGATCTGCTGATATAAAGGTAAGGTCTGATTCATCTGATCGATCTGTTCCTGCAGACGGTCCAGGATCTCATAAGCCGACATTCCCTGGGTCTTATCCGGATCTGGATAAATGCTGGCCGCAAGGCTCACATCATCCGCCGAGGCACCTTTAGAAGCCCCATAAACCATAACTTCTTTGACGCATGGAATCGTCATAATGAGCTCTTCTAATTTTTCAGGAGAAAGCTTCTTTCCATTTTTAAACACGATCAGATTCTTTTTTCTTCCAGTAATAAATATATATCCATCCTTATCCACATATCCCAGATCCCCCGTACAGAACCATTTTCCGTCCATAACTTCCTGGGTCTGCTCTGTGCTATTATAGTAGCCCTTCATTACACTGTCGCCACTGACTTGTATCTCCTCATCAACAGTTCTCACTTCACAGTGCGTAAGTGCTCTTCCCACGGAACCGATGCGGTTGCATTCATTGCCATTTACAGATACCATCGGAGAACACTCCGTAATTCCGTATCCCTGGAGGATCAAAACTCCAAACTGTTCAAATTCTTCCTGTATCTCTGAACTTAGATGAGCTCCGCCTGATATGATCAAATGCAGATTCCCAAAATATTTTTTCCACATTTCTTCTAATATCTGATTTTTGCTTCCCTTGCCCCGCACTCGTTTTCCGATACCGCTCTTTAGCAGCTTTTTAAGTCCCTCTTCCTTGCCTTCTTTTTCAGCTGCAAGCCATATCTGCTTATGGATCGCCTCAACCATCAACGGAACTGTCAGCATAGAGTCCGGTCCGAACAGCTTCATGTCACGCATCACCGTGCGAAGATCCCCATTGATGCAAAGGTGCGCGCCTCTTACAAAAGTAGCCAGGACCGCTGCCGTCAAGCCATACGTATGATAACAGGGTAAGGCCGAAAACACCTTTTTATCAGCATCAACAAAACGTATGGAATCGCTGGCATTCGTCAAGATATTTTTGTGACTCAGCATCACCATTTTGGATGTACTTGTTGTTCCTGAGGTAAATGCGATCTCTGCTGTCTGTTCCGGGTCGTTCTCCGGTAAAGCCCATTCTTTATTCTCGGGAGAATCCAAAAATGCTTTCCCCTCCCTGCAAAGCTGATCGACATTGTGATCTCCTGTCCCAGACAACTGATACACTTCTCTGATAGAACCACTTCTTAAAAGTTCTCCGCATAAATCAGCGCAAGACTGTGAAGTAAATACTGCCTCTGCCTCAGACATCACTATCATTTCCTTTAAAATATCCTCTGGCTGTTCTGCGTCTACACATACTGCGGTACTTCCGATCGAAGTAATTGCCAGATATGCACATATCCAATCAGGACCATTCTCACCCACGATGGCAATATGATGGTTTTCCATTCCCTGCTGCATCAGATATGCTGCCAGCTGTCTGCATCGCTTTGTCAGTTCCCGGTATGTGTAAGTTGTTTTTTCCTGTTTCCGATCATAAAAAGATAAGGCTTCTCTATCAGCGAACTTCTCTTTGATGCCTGTAAGATACTCTGAAAATGTATTATAATAGTCTACCTGGTTGCTCTGTATCTTCATAATTTGTCTAACCTCTCCATGTATTTTCGTTTGCTCCATAAAAGGATCCTGTTATATATAAAGCTGCAGATCCTCCTCATCTGCAATCTGCAAAAATGCATCTGCTGCCTGTTCATCGAACTGGGTTCCCTTTTTTTGTCGTATCTCATCCAAAGCCATCTCTATGCTCATGCTTCGACGATAATGTCTATTTGATGTCATAGCATCAAAGGCATCCGCTACTGCTATGATTCTTGCATGCAGCGGTATCGCTTCACCCTTCAGATGGTCTGGATAGCCTGAACCATCCACTCTCTCGTGGTGGCTGCGTACGATCGGTGCTATTTCCTTAAATAAGGTCAATGCAGAAAGTATCCGTTCCCCTTCCTGCGGATGATGCTTTATGATCTCATATTCATCAATGGTCAATTTCCCTGGCTTTAACAATATCCCGTCAGGCACACCGATCTTTCCTATATCATGAAACAACCCTGCAAGATGGATCTGACTGAGCTGCTGCTGCGACATCCCCATCTTCTCTCCGATTTTTCTTGATAAAGCAGCCACTCTGTCTGAGTGTCCTCTGGTATACTCATCTCTCGCATCAACCATGGTCCTCATCACAGTAATGATCTCCATGTAATTATCATTCAGCGTCTGATACATGATGTTTAGTTCACTCTGATAACTTCTTATCTGCCGCATCTGACGAATAGACTTTACACAAGATTCCACCAGAAGTTCCAGCTGATCAAAGCGGTCACTCTTCTCATAATATCCCTGAATATCCAGTTCACGCAGGGTTCGAAGCGGCGGTGCCATACTCTTATGACCTGTCAGCAAAATAATAAATATGTCCTTATTGAATTTTCTGATTTCCTCTATCACCTTATCTCCGCAGATAGGCGTCATCAAAAAATCAAGGAGCAAAATATCATAGTGCCCTTCTTTTACTCTTTCAATTGCATTAACTGGGTTGTTTTCCGTGTCGACCTGATAACCTGAGCGCTGAAAATACGCCTGCAGTGCTGATGTCATAAGTTCATCATCATCCACTGTGATCATAGAGAACGCATTTTGTCCGGCAGCATTCTTATTTTTTCTCATGTCAATCCCCCTTCTTGTGTCGTTCCAGTAATGTCTACTATCTCCATAGGGATAGAAATCACAAATACAGCTCCGTTGCCCTGGTTATCTTCATAACTCATATCTCCGCCAAATTTCCCCCTGATAGACGCATATGTAATATAGAGACCCAGACCATTGCCCATTGCTCCTTTGCTTGTTACCATTCGCTTAAATAACTTATCTCCGATCTCCGGCTGAACACCTTTTCCATGATCAGCCACCTCAATCCTCAGCATATCATTTTCCTGTCTGACCTGCAAGATAATATTTCCGCCGCCGACCTCCTGTTGGGCATAAATTGCATTTGACAAAAGATTATTGACCGCCTGGACCATATTATTGATATCTCCGTGGATCGTTATCTCCCCATCCAGAAGATAATTTGTCACAAGGGCACAACCACTGCTTTGCAGCTCATGACGCATCAAAAGCCTGCATCTTTTTTCCAGTTCATCCACAGTAAATGTCTGATCCTGTGTGGTCTCCGATGTGGATACAACCGCCTGCCCTTTGATGGCTGTGATGATATCTGACATGTAGCCGGTTGATTCCTGTATCTTCTCCAGCCATTTTTTCATATCATTACAGATTTCTTCATAATCTTCTTTCTCCACTTCCGGATCATCCAGACTTTCCCTGTATTCCTCCACCAGGTCATCCATAGCAACAACACATCCTGAGATACTCATGATCGGTGTTTTAAGATTATGAGCCAGCCCGCCGATCATCTGTCCCAGGAAAGCCAGACGTTCCTGTTCCATCATCCTTTGCTGATTGCTCTGCAGCTGCTGCATACTTTGTTTCAGCTGGGTCACATCTTTAAAAAGAACAGCAAAGCCTGTCAGGTTATCCTCCTGTGTCAACGCAGTCACTTCAACGATATAATAATTCTTCCTGCTGTTATTTTGTGGGAGCATGATCATATCTGCCTGCTCGTAAGTGATAACCGAAAGGGATTCCCTGCAGGATTCCACTGCATTTGCCAGATTATATAAAAAAGTCTTTTCCACCTGATTATCCACTTTCAGACAATCACTCAGATATTTATTAACCTCCAGCTTGTATTTCTCCACAAAATTCTTTTTAAATGGTTCATTGTAACTGATGATCAGCTCATTGTCACTTAAGACCAGATACCCATCTGATATCCTCTCCATGATTTTTTGGACCGCCAAAGGCTTGATATCCAGAAAATGCAGACGATAGATAGCGATTCCATTCAGTGCGATGGTAAAGGTAAAACTCAGCGGTGTTGTGGTAATGCTGGAATTTTGTCCCAGAGTACTTATGATACTTACCACCAGCGGGACCACTCCGCCAGCAACAAAGAGAGCACACTGTTTGATATATAATTTGCTCCTGTTTTTTCGTACAAAATCAATCATAAGGATAATACCTGTCATAAGACAAAAGTAAGAAAATATCCCCGAAACGATCGCGTACGGTCCAAAAACAAGTTTACTCTTTATGATTGAAAATGTCTTATACTGAAGGTGATGGAGTGGATTTGTCCACACGACCACATTTGTTATCAAAGGCATGACAAACAACAGATACCCTTTCTTCGGCATCCTTTCCCAGCCTCTTACAAAGGTCAGCGCGATCCCAAGACAGATTGCCGGAAGGAATGCCCCTGCCCCATTGGTCAATGCATCCAGACAAAACAGCATCCCTTCTCTGTCCGGACCGGCGATCCGCATACCTATCAGTGCAGACAGCCAGACTGCATAGGCTCCCGCCATCCCAAGATACAGCCGATTCAAAAGCCCAAAATTCCGGCGGCGGAGATTCCACACAACAAAGACTGCCATTACGATCAATGCGACAGCAAAAATAATCACAGCTACATCTGATATCATATCTTTTCCCCCCATATCTTCATGTCAAACCCAAGATGCTCCAGTTCCCTGTATGTCTCATGACTGTCTATTTTTATAGCATTTTTTTCTTCCTTCAGCTGATTCCATCGGTCGATCAGCGGAGCTATGATCTGATGGTCTTGGTATTTCCATTCCTGCTTTAGGATTTCCTCAAACTCTTCATCTGATACTTCTTTGATATCCTGAACATAGTCTTTGATGATCCTGCCGAGCCGGGGCGGCTTCG
The DNA here is from genome assembly GCA_009929525.1 of Clostridia bacterium. Classification (GTDB taxonomy): domain Bacteria; phylum Bacillota; class Clostridia; order Lachnospirales; family Lachnospiraceae; genus Oliverpabstia. The sequence goes on from SAAH01000012.1 coordinate 40,434, forward strand.
GATGTACCACATGAAATACACTTTTCGAAGAATAACTTAATAATCTGACGATATGAGCAGCCATATCTACCGGCATCTGGTCTGTATATTCCCGGCACATACGTTCCGGCAAAACTCCCAGTTCCTTTGCCCCTTTTACAAGCATCCATGCTGCATTGGTATCTGCATTTTTCTGGAATACTCCATCTTCTCTTCTCTGGGTCAGCAGGCCCAGTCTATAGATATGTGCTTTCAGCCTGTCTTTCTCCATCGCCTGATAGATAAGTGCCTCCGCCAGGAACTTACTTCTAACATAGGCATTATCCATCCAGTTTTGTCCAATATCAAAATCATCCTCTGTATAAGAAAAAGTGCCATTTTTCCATTCTTTTATCAGATGATTTCCTGCCACGCTGGCTGTAGACATATAATGGAGCGGAATGCTGCTTCTAAGTGCAAACTGGATGATCTGCTTTGTTCCTTCCACATTCACCGCATCCATTGCTTTCTGCTCGGATACATAATGCCTCACATCGGCCGCACAATGATAAACCGCCTCACAAAGTGCCGACAGTTCCTCAAACCTTTCTTTTTCCAAACCAAAGTAAGGCTCTCCCAGTTCACCTTTTACTACTTCCAGATAATCTGCATGGGCTGCTGTCCAGCCTTTTCCAAAGTACCAGGAAAGATTCTCACAAAGTGCCTCTTTGCCTCCTCTTACAAGGCAATATACATGCACTGCCCCATCCTCTAGAAGCTCCCTTAGAAGATGAGCTCCAAAGTATCCGCTTGCCCCAGTAAAAAACAATGTTTTCTCCGGTCTTTCTTTTATCCGTCCACCCTGTCTGGTGTGCCATGGGTAATGAGGGATCTCTTCCTTTTTTTCAGCTTTTTCTTCTTTCTTACACAGCAAAATCTGGTCATTCAGCGTCGTATGATGATAAAACTGTTCCATTGTCATCTCAATTCCTTCATTAAAATACTGACTCAGCACACTGAGCGCTCCTAAAGATGTCCCGCCCTGTTCAAAAAAAGAGGTTTTCTCATCAATATTTTTCACTCCCAAAGTTTCCTTCCATATGGCTCTCATCTTCTCCGCCATGGACGGTTCATTCTTTTTATCGGGCTCCGGTAAGTTGACCTTTTCTATGCTTTTATCTGCTTCCTGGTGCTCGACCATCTGCATGAGTTTCTGTCTGTCTGTTTTTCCGCCTTCCGTAAGAGGAAGCTTTGACAAAAGGATCAATCGAGCCGGCACCATATACTTCGGAAGTTCTGCCCTCAAAAATTCCATCATCTTCTCTCTGGTATCCATACTGTCAACATAGAATCCGCAAAGCCAGGAAGAACCATCTGGATTTTTAAGCGGAAGCACAACTGCCTGGCTGGTCAGTTCACTTTTTCTCATACAGACTTCTATTTCCTCAAGCTCAACTCTCTGGCCATTGATCTTGATCTGACCATCTATGCGCCCAAGATACTCTATCTTTCCATCCGCTCTTAGTTTTCCCATGTCTCCGCTTCGATACATCTTTTCCCCCGGATAATATGGATCCGGTAAAAATGATTTTTCTGTCAGGTCCGGACGGCCCACGTACCCTCTTGCCACGCCCTGTCCTGCTATATAGATTTCTCCTGCAGCCGTAGGCATCACAGGCCTTTTCTCCTTATCCAGAAGATATATCCTATAGTTAGGGATCGGTTTTCCGATCGTCACAGGCTCCTGACCAGACAGTATCTGCATCGTTGCATATACCGTAGCTTCTGTCGGGCCATACAGATTGACCAGATTTCCATCACAAAATTTGTAAAATCGTTCAACCAGCTCGCCGGATACCGCCTCACCGCCTACGATCGTAAACTTCAAACTCTTTATCGCATCGCAGAATGCATCGTTATTCAGACACATCCAAAGTCTTGATGCTGTAAACTGTATAAACTCACACTCATACTTCTTGATCAGCTGTGCCAGACGCCACGGAAGAAACATCTCCTCCTCATCTGCTAATACGATTGTCTTTCCCAAGGCCAGCGGTACCAATCCTTCCGATGCAAATATATCAAACGTGATCGTTGTCGCTGCCATCATGGGACCTGTGATATCTTTATACCATTCTCTGGAGATTCCCACCAGATTGGATATGGAATGGTGTTCTATCATTACCCCCTTAGGGTTTCCGGTTGATCCAGAAGTAAATAATATATGTATCAGATCATTTCCCGAAACATGTACCTGTTCATCGGGCTTATCATTTATTTTCTCACAGATATCCACTTCCCAATCGATCGCTGTCTCCTTCAGATTTTCCGGAAGCTCTTCATAAGTCCGGGTATCACACAGCAGTTTTTTTGCCTCGGCCATCTTAAGCATATACATAATTCGTTTTTCAGGAAAAGAAGGCAACAGGGGTACATACACACCTCCCACCTTTAATATTGCCAACAGTGCCGCATAGAGCATCGGAGTCCTTTCACACATGATGCCAACCCGCTCACCCTTTATGATACCTGCACTTCGAAATCGTTTCGTATATTCTTCCGTCATCTCGTACAGTCTGCCATAACTGATTTTTTCATCATGCCAGATAACTGCCGTCTGTGATGGCTGTCTTCGCATAACATTTTCAATCTGTCTGTGTACCGGAAGATTCATAAATGGTGTACATCCTGCCATAGGCTCTTCCACCAGTCTGAATTCATCTTCCCCGCTCATCAGTGGAAGTTCTCCTATCATAGCCTCTTCGTTGGACCCTGCCATAACAAGTGCCTCCATCAGGCTCTCCAATGCTCTCGCATATAAATCAGCCGTTTTTCTCTCATGACACGATGCATACTCATATTGGATCTGGTAACAGCCGTCTTCTTTTGCCGCTTCCACCACCCAGTCCAATTTGACTGTGTCATTTTCTATAGGCATATATTCCATCTGTTTTTCATCAAAGAAAAGAGAGGAAGTTTCAAATGGGCGCATGGATATCATCACCTGGTAAAGTCCATTTCCGTCTGCCTGTCTTGGTATCGAAAGAAGGGACAAAAGATCCTCCAGCGAGATATCATCATATTCGATCATGTGATTGATCTTTGTTTTTATCTCTTCCAGATAATCCTTGATCTTCTTATCCGCAGACGGTGCAAAACACAAGGGAAGCGTATTGATAAATGGACCCAGAGCCTCCATCGTCTCCCGGGTATCTCTCCCAAGGACCGGCGTTCCTACAACCACCTTCTTTGCACCTGTCGCTCTTGCATAAAGGACAGCCCACATTCCACTTAATATCATAAATGGTGTCATGCGATGATTTTCGCAAAATACATCTATTTTTTCACTTAAACTGTGAGAAAACACATATACGCTTTTTTCTCCCCGGAATTGAAACTTTTTCTTATTGTCTTCCGGGATCTTTACCGGCAAAACGATCGGTGAAAGATGTGCTTTCCAGTATTTCTTTGTCTCCTCCCGAGTTTCTTTTTTATTATACAGATGATCATAAAAGTTCCATTTTGCTTCCTGTGATTCCTGATTTTTATATATTTCATTCAGGCGTTTCATCATGATCGGCATGCTCATTCCATCTCCGATCATATGATGACAATCCATAAAAAGAATCCACGTTCTTTCGGTCTCCTGCCAGCAGCCTGCTCGAAAAAGAGGTGCACATTCCATAGAAAATGGACGCAGAAATTCCCTGCAGGCATCCTCATATTTCCCGGAATGCAGAATTTCCAGCTCAAATTCTACGTTGGAACTGATGCGTGCCTTTACCATATTCTGGCTCATGAAAAAGGAAGTCCTAAAAATCGGATCACCTTTCATCAATTTCACAAATGACCGCTCAAGTCTCTTAGTATCCAGATTTCCTTCTATCCGAAATGCCCCTGGCATATGATAAATCAATAGCTCCGGTTCCATCATACTCTGAACGTACATCCCCTGTTGAAGTGCCGTAAGTTCATATTCTCTATCAAGCGGAGCTTTTTTGTATTCTTTTTTTCCAGTATGGTTGATACATCCATAAAGACTTTCATCTTCTTGAATAAATGCTGCAAGACCCGCAGCCGTTCTGCAGGCATACAGATCAGAAATCCGTATTTTTATGCCAAGCCGTTCTTCCACCTCGCTGATCACTTCGATACCACTAAGTGAATTACCTCCGCACAAAAAGTAATCACTGTGCTCCGTCAGATCCTCGCTTTCAAGTACGTCCGAAAAAATTTCTGCGATCCTTAAAGCAAGTTCTTTGTCATATCCTTCTTTGATCTGTCTTTCCATGATATCCTTCGGTATAAACTGGTAAAGATTCTTTTCGTCAATCTTTCCATTCTGGCTTACCGGCATCGCAGCAAGGTGTAAAAAGATATCTGGGATCATATACCCCGGCAGCAAAGAAGCAAGGTAAGATCTCAGTTTGATCTCCGAGATATCTTGCCCTGTATAATATGCCGTCAAAACCTCCTGTCCATTGATCATCTCAACACGCACGACTGCTTCACTGATGAGTTCATGTTCCTTCAGATTCGACGTTATCTCCAGAAGTTCTATTCTCTGGCCTCTGAGTTTTATCTGGGAATCGATCCTTCCCGCCAGTACAAGTTCACCGTCTTCATTCCAACAGGCAAGATCCCCTGTCCGATATATCGTATCACCTTCCTCAAACGGATTATCAAAAAAGGAGTTTTTTGTCAGCTTTTCATTATTCCTATAGCCAAGTCCTACACATCGCCCTCCGATATAAACCTCACCATAGATTCCTGTTGGAACTGGATTTTTCCAGGCATCAAGTACATAGATTCTACAGTTAGCCATCGGTTTTCCGATTGTAATATGCTCTGCGTGGTTAAGTTCCTTTATCGCAGCCGCTACTGTCGTCTCTGAAGGACCGTACTGGTTATATATTTTTGCCTGTGTCACAGTTTTCAGCTTATTCAACAGTACTGCCGGAAATGCCTCGCCTCCACAGATGATCCCCTCCATCTGCCGCAGGCTGTGTAAAAACTCATTTTCCTGCATATATGCAGATAAACGCGAAGGCGTAAGCGAAATAAAACCTGCCCCATAACTTTTCAGCAGATTTGCAAGTCGAACTGGTGACTCACAGTCCTCATTTGATGCCAGCACGATTGTCTGTCCATTCAAAAATGCAGCGGCACTTTCCAGGATAAATGCATCAAAACTGATCTTACAAACAGAAAGGACTGCACTTCTTCCATAGATCGGTTTCATGCTCTGCACCAGGTTCAAGAGATTCCCCTGGGATATCTCTACACCCTTTGGTTCTCCTGTACTCCCCGATGTATATACAATATATGCCAGATCATTTTTCAATACTTGACCTGATTTTGTATCATCCCCTGATGTTTCGTCCTCTACTTGCTCATATTTCAACTGTTCATAGGAAATCACACGGATTTTATCAAATATCTGTGATTTTTCTGCTGCCGCTTCAATGCCCTCTGCTTTCGTCACAAGCAGACTGGCTCCGCAGTTCTCCAGGATCTTTTGGATCCTTTTTTCAGGAAGATCATCAGACAATAAAACCCAGCCACATCCTGTCAGCATCGCCGCCGCCATCATTTCATATAAAGCAAAACTTTTTTTCATCAATATCGCCGTGACCTGACCTGGACATAACCCCATCTTTTTCATATTCGAACTGATAAAAGATGCATTTTCATACAACTGATGATAAGTCAGTCTCTGTCCATCCATGATCAACGCTGCTTTTTGTGGATGTGCATCACTTACCTTAGTAAGAAGCTCCCCAAGGCTCTCTTCCGGCACATAGCGATACGTTCGATTCACACCATATAATACACGCTCACGCTCTTCATGTTTCAAAATATTTAACTGACTGATCGGCTTATAAGGATTGTGAAGTGCTTCTACCATAATACATTCCAAAGTCTCATGGAATCTTCTGATCTCATCTTTTGAAAAAAGCTGAGTCAGATAATCATAATCCACCGCATATTTTCTTTCATTTTCCAGGTTAGAAAGATGAATACAAAGCTGCTCCGACTGATATCCGCTGTAATGCCATCTTCCTGAAAGCTTTAATGCGGCATCTTTATTCTCCATGATCTTTCCATCCTGATAGGAAAATGCCATCTCAAATAAAGGCTGATCCATATTTTCTCCAGCCTTTAGTTCTTCTATTTTTTCATAAGGAAATCTCTGGTGGCGTAAAAGCTCATACCAGCTTTCCTGCATATGTTCATGAAACTCTTCAAAATTCCATTTTTCATCAATTTCACATATAAATGGCAGCGTACTGACAAACATACCTGTACTTTTCTTGAATTCATAACTGGTCCGGTTGACCACCGGCACTCCCAGTACAGAATATTTTTCGCCACCAAGTCGTCTTGCATAAATCGCCAGAGCCATATAAAATACTGCAAATGGTGCTGCCCTATGTTTGCTACAAAATTGATAAACAGCATGATTCAAGGTTTCTGGAAAGCTAAAACTGAGGCGCCTTCCAACAGGACTGAGCACGGCACTTCCTGCCGGCTTTAGAACCATTGGTGCCCCTCTTTTCCCAAGCATCTCTGTCCAATATTCACGATCTTTGTTATACGCACGCGAAGAAAGATATGTCTCCTCTGCCAGTACATATCTGTTGTAATTAGGGATTTCCTCAATCTCAGGCTCTTTTCCCGCCAATAAACTCAAATAAAGTTCTGATATCCTTTTGCATACAAGAAGCTGTGACCACCCATCAGAGATCAGATGATGCAGCTTTACAAGAACTCCCCCAGAAGTATCTCCGGTCCGAAAAAGTTCAAAACGATACAACGGAGCATCTAATATCTGCATAGCTTCCCGTGCAACTGCATACTCCCAATTTTGTATTCCATCTCTATTGGTATTAGAAAAATCGTAGATCAAAAACTTTTCTTTCTCAAAAGGTACCTGATAACACATTGGTTCCCCATCCCTTTGAGCTATTCGGGTGCGCAGCGTTGCATCCGCTTCCAGCACAAGTTGAATACTTTTTTCTAAAAGCTTCATATCTATTCTGCCTTCTATACGGATCGTCGTGCTAATATGGTTCATAGGCGTACCCGAATACATCTGTTCCAGATTCCATATATTCCTCTGGTTCAGTGAAAGCGGAAAAAATTCTTGCCCTGTTGTTTGTGACACGATAGACCTCCTCACAAGAAACTCTTTCTGTTACAGTCCATTCTGCCATTATTTTTTGATCTATGATCGGCAGACGTGAACGATAACCTCTTTATTATATTTTATTATCAAATATTATTCTTCTTCAGCCATGATTGATTTTTTCAAATGCATCTTTGATTTCAATGCATTTCTCACACGAATCTGTACGATTTCCGCATCAAATGGCTTTGCTATCATATCTGCTGCACCAAGCTGAAGCACATCTTTTTCGCTTCTGCTGTCAGCCGAGATGACCACTACGGGTATATCTTCTATATTCCTTCTGTTTTTCATATATTTCAATACCTGATAGCCGTCGCCATCTGGCATGACCAAATCCAAGAGTACGATTGCAAGTTTTTCCTGGAATCTTCCGATCTGTTCCAAAGTACGGGATCCTGTGTCTGCTTCAACGATCTCATAATCACTCTGCAGTGCCAACTTCAGGATCTCACGATTGATTTCGTTATCATCAGCGATCAACATCAAAGGTTTATCCCCCTTCAATGCATATGTTTCATTCACCGCATGCATGGCATACTTTGCTTTACCGGAAGCCTTTGCTTCATACAGTGCTGTATCTGCAATCTGAAATACTCTTTCATAGCTTGCAGTTTCTCCTTTTAAAAATGATATTCCGATACTGCAGCTTAATTTGTAATCATATTTTTTGGAAAGCTCTCTTATTTTCGAAAAAATCTTCTCACACTTCTTTTCAACGATTTCTTCCTCCGGTATATGGCGCATCAAGATTATGAATTCGTCACCACCAAACCTTCCCAATGTATCCGTACTTCGGAAAGTCTGCTGGAGGATCTTGCCCATTCCACCCAATATATCATCGCCAACCTGATGTCCCATCGTATCATTGACCAGCTTAAAATCATCCACATCCAGGATCAAAAGGGCACAGTTATCATCTGTTCCACGACATTCAAGATACTGCCGAATCACATATTCGCTGTTTGACTTGTTCATGATCCCTGTCAGGCCATCCGTCATGCTTAATCTCTTATACTGGTTCTGTGCCATATATGATTGTGCACGAAGCCTCTGTATGATAAACGCCACGATGGCAGAAGTCAGTAATCCTACAACTGAATTAAAAAAATCATTCTGTGCCATCGCCAATGTCTTTTTGTCATACAAAACAACCACATATGCAATTTCAAAAATGATCATTTCCATATATATGATCCGAAATCGAAATACAAACAATGCCGGTATAGCGATCAGTAGGACAGGTACAAAGGAACTTGGCATGTCTGAAAGCTGAAACGTATCCATGGCAATAACAAAGCAAAAGATACATCCAATATAGGTGAGGCACATAAAATTTACCACAAACGTGGATTGCTTGGGCCTGCTTTTGTAATACATAGAAATAAAACAAAAAAAGGCTGAAACCGGCACAAGCAAAACATGCTGTACCGTCGGTGTCCAACCTATGATAATGTATGGTGTAAGTAAGATCAGCAAACCAGTTAAGACTGTTATTGCAAAACTCACCTGAAAAAGCATCATCATATTTGTTCTTACTATGTCAGAAGCACCTTCTTTAAAGTATTCATCTCTTTCCTGCCGCCATGTGCTTATAGACTCTTTTAGCATAAATGAACCTCCGATCAACCCACTCATCTAAAGTCAACTAAATTTGTTATATAATGATTTATTATACCTTATTTTATTTACAATCACAATGAGAAAATCAGTATACATTTTTTTATATCCTAGGACACTCCTATGATGTAAAAAAGGATACTGATGTATGTTCTACACCAATATCCTTTTTCTCTCATATATTCAAAATATATTATGTTTCCTATAGATTATTCAGCCTCTGCCGGTACATCCTTGATGCTGAAGCTCATTCTTCCCATCTTGTCTTTACCCATGCATACTACTTTTACGATATCTCCCAAAGTCAATACATCTTCTACTTTATTGATACGTTCTTTTGCTATCTTTGAAATATGAACCATACCTTCTTTTCCAGGAGCAAACTCAATGAATGCGCCAAAGTCTTTGATGCTGACAACTTTACCAGTGAAGATCTGACCCTGCTGATAATCTGTTACGATCGTCTTGATATAATCAAGCGCTTTGTCCATCATAGCTTGATCTGTACCACATACGGAAACTGCACCATCATCTGTGATATCGATCTTAACGCCTGTCTCATCAATAATAGCATTGATAGTTTTTCCTCTCTGACCTACTACATCACCGATCTTATCTGGATCGATCATGATCTGGATGATCTTTGGTGCATAAGTTCCAACCTGAGTACGAGGTTTATCAATACATTTTTCCATGACATCTGTCAGGATATATTCTCTTGCTTCTTTTGTCTTGGCAATTGCCTCTTCGATGATCGGACGAGTCAGACCATGGATCTTGATATCCATCTGAATAGCTGTAATACCATCATGTGTACCAGCTACCTTAAAGTCCATATCTCCGAAAAAGTCTTCCAGTCCCTGGATATCTGTCAATACGATGTAGTCATCATCTGTATCGCCAGTTACCAGTCCACAGGAGATACCTGCTACAGGTTTTTTGATCGGCACGCCAGCTGCCATCAGAGACATGGTGGATGCACAGATACTTGCCTGTGAAGTAGAACCGTTAGATTCAAATGTCTCAGATACTGTACGGATCGCATATGGGAATTCATGTTCAGATGGCAGTACCGGAACAAGTGCCTTCTCTGCCAATGCTCCATGACCAATCTCACGTCTTCCAGGTCCGCGGCTCGGTTTTGTCTCGCCTACAGAATAGGAAGGGAAGTTATAATGATGCATATAACGTTTTCCAGTCTCATTTTCATCAAGACCATCCAGTCTCTGAGACTCAGATAATGGTGCAAGTGTTGTGATCGTACAGATCTGTGTCTGTCCTCTTGTAAACATAGCAGAACCATGTACACGCGGGATCAGATCTGTCTCAGCTGCCAGAGGACGGATCTGTGTGATCGCACGGCCATCTGGACGTTTGTGATCTTTCAGGATCATCTTACGAACAGTCTTCTTCTGGTACTGATATACAGCCTCACCAAGAACTGCAAGCCATTCTTCTTTCTCTGCGAATGCTTCTTCCAGTTTTGCTGTTACCTGACGGATATTTTCTTCTCTTGTCTGTTTGTCATCAGAAAATACTGCAACTTCCATCTCTTCTGGAGTTACAATTTCTTTCATTGCAGCAAACATCTCTTCCGGAATAGCGCATGATTCATAAGAATGTTTTGGCTTTCCGCAGTCTGCAACGATCTTATCGATAAATGCGATGATTTCTTTGTTAACTTCATCCGCTTTAAAGATAGCTTCGATCATTTTATCTTCAGGAATCTCATTTGCTCCTGCTTCGATCATGATTACTTTTTCTCTAGTAGAAGCTACTGTCAGCTTCAGATCAGATACTTTATTCTGTTCCAGAGTCGGGTTGATGATCAATTCTCCGTCGATCATACCTACCAAAGTTGCAGCACAAGGACCATCAAATGGGATATCCGAAATACATGTTGCAATAGAAGAACCAAGCATAGCAACCACTTCCGGGTTACAGTCTGGATCTACTGACATGATCATATTGTTCAATGTAACATCATTTCTGTAATCTTTTGGGAACAGAGGACGCATAGGACGGTCAATAACACGAGATGTAAGGATTGCATGTTCTGTTGCTTTTCCTTCTCTCTTGTTAAATCCACCCGGGATCTTTCCAACTGCATACATTTTCTCTTCATACTCCACACTCAGTGGAAAGAAGTCAATGCCATCTCTTGGTTTCTCAGATGCTGTGGCTGTTGATAAAACTACAGTTTCGCCATAATGCATAAATGCTGCACCATTTGCCTGTTTTGCTACACGGTCAACATCAACCGTCAGAGTTCTTCCTGCTAACTCCATAGAATAACTTTTGTACATACTTTAATCTCCTTTTTTCTGCCTCATCGGGCTTCTCATCTGGCAGAATTCATCCGAAACAACTGAAAAATACACTTCCCTGTCTAAAAATCCCTGTCCGGAAATGTGCTTTTCAGTGGTCTCGGCACATCTTTCTGCCGATAACAAAAAAGCTTGCCATTGGCAACCTCTTTTAGATTATAACGAACAGCAATCTGCCGCTGGCGGCTTCATGAGTACGCTATGGTAAAAAAATACAGGAAGAGGTGGAAATACCTTCCACCCCTGCCCATAATTTCAATAAGCCGAAGCTTACTTTCTGATTCCTAATTTTTCAATCAGTGCACGATATCTTGCGATATCTTTGTTCTTCAGATATGCTAACAGTCCACGTCTCTGACCTACCATTTTCAGAAGACCTCTTCTTGAATGATGATCTTTGTGATGAACTTTCAAATGCTCTGTAAGCTCCTGGATTCTAGCTGTAAGTACAGCTACCTGTACTTCCGGTGAACCTGTGTCGCCTTCTGTTCTTGCATACTCTGTCATGATTGCCTGTTTCTTTTCTTTTGAAATCATTATAATTTCCTCCTTATTTTATAAACGCCTCACACTAAGAAACGGTCGGAGTCTCCTATCTCTGAATGCGGGCTAAATCATACCTATATAATATATCATAGCATTTCTGGGATGTAAACCTTTTTTTCATTTATCTTATCTTTATCATTTATATTTGTTTTATCACTCAAATCGCAGGACATGCGACTGCCCAGGCTGCCCGTGATTCATTCAGTGGGGAGATTTTTATCCCATCTTTTTTACAACTGGCATGGACAACCTGCTTTTCTCCCATGTAGAGGACTACGTGATATATCGTCCCATCCTTCTGATAAAAGATCAGGTCTCCCGGTAAGGCCTGCTCTGTTGATTTTGTTTCTCCATATTCTGACTGCTGGACAGAAGTCCTCGGCAGCATCACTCCAAAATGGGAAAATACACTTTGGACAAATCCGGAACAGTCTGCTCCTTGTGTAAGACTGGTCCCTCCCCAGACATACGGATTGCCAATGAACTGTTTTGCGTATTCTATGATGTCGGCCCGCAGGCTTTCCATTTGTACTTCCCTCTCTTTTTTCTCCAACTCTTCTCTTTTGGCTACTTCCAGATATTCTCCTTTTGCAAAACCGATCGTATCTCCATAGTGCACTTGATACCAGCCATCATTTTCCATATTTTCTATCCTGCAGATGGCTTTTGATGACATGATTCCCATGATTTCGTATTCCACTCCTGGTCCCTGTCGTATATTGAGCACGGCTGTTTTTACGATTCCATAACCTTCTGCTGCTTTTGTCTGATATGAAACTGCCAAAAACAAAAGTAATACCATATTACACAATATAGCTTTTCCAATTTTCTTATTCATTATTACCTCCAACAAAACACCTGCATCCCGCAGCTTATTTGCATGTTATAAACGAAAAAAGATGTAACTGTTTTGTCACATCTTTTTTCGTTCCTATCTCTTTTTATTTTATCATATCAGAGGTAAAACTCAAGAAAAATCCTTCGACAAAGTCCGCCCTCATTATGCCTTCATCTTCTCCCTTTCGTCGGGATCTTCCTCGAGGATCGAGAAGGCAATATTCGTAGCATGATCCGCCACACGTTCCAATTCCGACAGAAGATCCGAAAAAATCATTCCTGCTTCCGGCGTGCATTCATTTTGTGTCAAACGTTCTATATGGCGTTCCTGCAGTTCTCTTTCCTTTTCATCGATTTCATTTTCCAGAGAAAGGATGTCCACCATATGCCGCCTGTCATTATATGAAAACATTTCATTTGAATAGGTCAGTATTTTCAAAACCATATCCAGCATTTCAGAAAGATCTCTTATCCCGTTTTTACTGAAAGATATTTCGCTGTCCCGCATCCGGGCTGAAGCATCCGCAGTATTTTGGGCGTAATCCCCGATTCTTTCTATATCATTTACCACATGGAAAAGTGCTCCTATACTCATTGCATCATCAATGGGCAGTTCGGATTGATTGATATGAACAAGATAGTTGGTGATTTCTTTATTCAGATAATCAATATTCCTCTCTGTCTGGCGGACCTCCTCAAGCTCTTTTTGGTTATGATCTATCAAAGTATTCATGGCACGCACAAGATTTGTAAGAGCCATATCTGCCATTCTCTCCATCTCACGGATTGCCTGAAGCACTGCTGTCGTAGGAGAAAATACATATTGGTTCCCAATATAAACCAGCTCGAACTCTTCTTCTTCCTCATCGTGTCCGCTTATGAGCAGATAGGAAAGCTTTACAAATATCGGTGCAAGTGGAAGGAGTATCAATACCTCACATACCTTGATAATAGAGTTCGCATTCGCGATCATTCGCCCTGCTTCGTTTCCTGATATCCGCATGAAGAAACCCACTACATAATCTCCTGCAAAAATCAATGTAAGGGCACAGATACATGTACCAAATATATTAAACATCAGATGAAGGGATGCCGCTCTCTTTGCATCCTTTCTGCAGCCTATACTTGCTAAAACTGCAGACATTGTACATCCTATATTACAGCCAAGCATCATATACAAACATACTGGAAGCTGCATCATACCTTCCCTTGCCAAAAGCATGATAATTCCTACCATCACAGAATTGCTTTGCAGGATCGCCGTCGCCACAAAACCTACCGCAAATGCTAAGAATGGATTTTTCAAAGCAGCAAGTACAGACACAAACTGTGGAATCTCTTTTGCCTGATCCAGTGCTCCTGACATTGTTGATATACCCAAAAACAAAAGTCCAAATCCCAGAATGATTTCTCCGAGCCTGTTGATCGTCAGATGTCTTTTTACAAACACAGCCATAATAACACCTATGATAATAAAAAGAGGGGCTATGTCCGCCAGATCAAAGGCTATGATCTGTCCTGTCACTGTTGTTCCTATGTTTGCGCCCAGAATGATCCCTGCAGACTGAGACACTTTCATCAGACCGGAATTAACAAAACTGACGACCATGACTGTTGTTGCATTCGATGATTGTATCAACGCTGTGAAAAAAGTACCTACCAAAACGCCGATCACTCTGTTCCTGGTAAACACTTCAAGAATACTTCGCATCTTTGCTCCAGTCACTTTTTGCAGTCCGTCACTCATCATTTTCATTCCATAAAGGAAGAGACCCAGACCCCCTACTAAAGATATGACTATATTCATATTTGTTCTCCTTAGTATCCTTTCAAGTACGCCTCGGCGTACTTGCTTACGAGTGGCTCGTCAGCTATGCTGACATAATTTATCTTTAAAGTATCTCTCACCCAAACGGGCATCTCTTTGAATCTGCCCACGAAGTTCTTCTACAGAATCAAACTTACACTCCGGCCGAACAAAATGATAGAATTCAACCCAAGCTTCTTTATCGTACAGATCCTCGTTGCATTCAAACAAAAATGTCTCCACTCCGGCAAATGGAACTTCAACGGTAGGCTTTACTCCCACATTTGATATACCAAAAAATACTTTTCCATTCACAAAAGTCCTTGAAGCATAGACTCCAAAAGGAGGCAGCAGCTTCCCATCTTCCGGCCTCTGGTTGATCGTAGGTAATCCCCAGGTTCTTCCCAGTTGTCTTCCATGCACTACTTTTCCTTTTACAAAATAGGGATAGCCGAGCAGTTCATTCACTTTCTCGATATTTCCCTCCTGAAGACTTTCTCTTATCCACGTGCTGCTGATCTCTCTGTCTTCATCCATTTCCTTATCAAGGATCTCCACATCAAAACCATATTTGACGCCAAGCTTTTCCAGAAGCTCAGGAGTTCCCTTTCTCTCATATCCAAAATGAAAATCAGGACCAACTACAACATATGCGGCCCGCAGCTGCACTGCCAAAATCTCCCGGACAAAATCCTCCGGCTCCATCTGGATCAGTTCCGGTACAAAAGGACATTCGATCAGACAGTCCAGATTCTTCTTTTCCAGAAGAACTTTTCTTTCTTCATTTGTCAATATCGTCCGCTTGATCCTGGTTCCCAGTTTTACAAGAGGCGATACATCAAAGGTAAAAACAACGGTTTCATAACCTTCTTTACCAATTTCCAGTGCTCTTGTCACCAGTTTGCTGTGTCCTCGATGCATTCCGTCAAACTTACCCAACGTTACCACGCTTCTTTTATCCAGTTGAAAATCAAGTGTATCTGTAATGTATCTCATCTTTTTCTTCCTTAACATTCAAAATTGCCCGCAACTGTTACCGGCCTTCATTTATGTAAAACATCTTTACCGGCGAATATGCTTCGCCCTTTTTTTTGTAAATCCCAACAAATTCATCCTCACTGTCATAGATACGGACCTGTGCATCCTCTTTAATGGAAGAACTGTCTCCCTCTGCAAAATCTTCTGAAAAAGTGTTTCCATTCTGTACTAAAATGTCACCCATCTTGATGGTTTTTATCTTAGGATACTTTTCAAACATCTGATCTATCGGTACTACGATACAGTTGAACTGTCCACGACTTACATATTCCTCAATCTGTGCCAGTTTTCTTGCATCCAGCAGTTCAAAACGTTCCACTCTTGTCCGAGTCAATTGCTTCATACAGCCGCCGCATCCCAGTTTTTCTCCAATATCATTGCACAAAGTACGGATATAGGTACCTTTGGAACAATGGATCCTCACTGTAAACTCTGGAAGATTCATCCCCAGAATCTCGATCTGATAAAAATGTACCTTCCTTGCTTTCCGTTCCACTTCTTTTCCCTGACGTGCAAGTTCATATAATTTTTTTCCATTTACCTTGATTGCTGAATACATCGGCGGAATCTGAAGCTGTTCTCCCTCAAAGGAAGCAACGCACGTACGCACTTCTTCTTCCGAAACACATACCTCTTTCTCCTGTAGGATTTTTCCTGTCATATCCTGCGTATCTGTCGAGATCCCCAAACGTACCACTGCCTCGTACACCTTGTCATGATCTGCCAGCATATCGCACAATCTGGTCGCCTTTCCCAGACACACTGGAAGCACACCTTCTGCCTCCGGATCCAATGTTCCAGTATGGCCGATCTTCTTTTGATGAAAAATCCCGCGAAGTTTCGCCACCACATCATGAGAAGTATATCCAGCCTCTTTGTATACATTAATTACACCATTAATTTCCATTTTCATGCTCCTTGAGCTGTATTTCTATCCCATAAGTAATACTGTTGATCACATCAAAGACTGACCCCTGCATAGTACAGCCTGCTGCACGCACATGTCCTCCACCGCTGAAATACGTGGCTATCCTGGCAACATCTACGATACCGCCGGAACGCATACTTACTTTGTACTCCTGAGTTCCTGTCTCATAAAGGAAAATGGCAACTTCCACCCCCTGCGTATTCTGCAGTTGATTAACAATCCCATCCAAATCCTTCGGCTCCACTCCGTAAAATCTAAGATCACGCTGTCTTACATATCCTACGATACATTTTCCATCCAGAAGCATGATACTCTCCATGATGGTCCTTCCCATGATCTGATTCTGCACATACGTTTTTGTATAGAAGGAATCTTTTATGATCTTTGTAAAATCAATTTTCTTTTCCATAAGCTGACCGGCAATCTGCATCGTCCTTGCACTGGTACAGGAATACTGGAATACTCCTGTATCATGTATGATACCTGTATACAATGCTTCGGCAGTCTCTTTTGATATTTTCTCAGAATCAAGAAGCTCGTATAGCACTTCACAAGTTGAACTTGCATCCGGACAGATATGATTGATATCAGCTAATCCGTTATTCGTCACGTGATGATCCACACATACCGTCTGTTTCGCAGTATCCAAAGCTGCGCCTGCCACACCGATCCTGTCACGGCTGCTCACATCAAATAGCAGCAGCAGATCGTAAGGTTCTTCCTTTGTATACTCCCTTTTTGACATATCCAGGTCCCGAATATAGGAAAATACCTCCATGTAATCCTCCAGATACACATCCACAGTAAGCTGCGGATAATTATCCTTGAGATACAGATACATTCCCATACAAGATCCCACGCAGTCACCGTCCGGTCTTATATGACCGGCAATGGCAACCGTTTTTACATCTTCAAGTACAGATGTGATATTATTCATCTTCTTCATCAGCCCTTTCTGGGATACTCTGATTCACTTCCTGAATCAGCTTAGACATATTTACTCCATATTCAATTGACTCATCTAATATAAATTCAATCTCTGGTGTATTCCTAAGGTTCAAAGTTTTTGCCAGCTGGCGGCGGATATATCCTTCCGCGCTTCTAAGGCCCGCGATGGTATCGCTCTTTTCCTTATCTGAGCCAAGTACACTGATATAAGCTTTGCATGTTTTCAAATCTGGAGCCACCTGCGCTGATGTCACAGATGTCAGCATATGGATCCGTGGATCTTTTATTTCCTGACGAATGATGACACTAAGTTCCTTCATCACTTCACCGTTGATTCTTGTATTCTTAATACTGTTTTTTCTCATTTTCAATCCTCTATTCCAAAAGAAGCGTCAAAGACTGCACCTGGCCATTTAAGGTCAAAGCTGCAGTCTTTTGCACTATCTTTTTATACTAACGGGGAACTTCTACCATAATATAAGCTTCTACCTGATCCAATTCCTGGATTTCACTGTATCCTTCAAATACCAGACCACACTCATATCCTGCTTTAACCTCTTTTACATCATCCTTAAATCTCTTCAATGATGCAAGCGGTCCCTCAAATATCTGTTTTCCTTCTCTGGAGATACGAACCGTACATCCTCTCTGGAACATACCATCCAGAACGTAACCTCCTGCGATATTGCCAATGCCGGAAGCTTTGAATATCTGGCGGATCTCTGCATGACCGATAACTTTCTCCTCAAATACAGGATCCAGCATACCCTTCATAGCAGCTTCCACATCCTCGATTGCCTGATAGATGACTCTATACAGACGAAGATCTACACCTTCCTGCTCTGCAACATTCTTTGCTGTAGCATCAGGTCTTACATTAAATCCGATAATGATCGCATTAGATGCGGATGCCAGTGCTACGTCAGATTCATTGATCGCACCTACGCCGCCATGAATGATCTTAACAACAACTTCTTCATTGGACAGCTTGGTAAGGCTCTGTTTAACTGCTTCTACCGATCCCTGAACATCCGCCTTAACGATGATATCCAGTTCTTTCAGATTGCCTTCCTGGATCTGTGTAAACAGATCATCCAGAGACATCTTCGCTTTCGTATCATCCAGCAGACGATTTTTATTCTCTGAAATGAAGGTTGCAGCAAAGTTTTTCGCATCCTTATCATTTTCAGTAGCCACAAGAACTTCTCCTGCATTCGGTACGTCTGACAGACCAAGGATCTCTACAGGAGTAGACGGTCCTGCCTCTTTGACGCGGCGTCCCTTGTCATCCATCATGGCACGGACTTTACCGGAGCATGCTCCTGCCGCGATGAAATCTCCTACATGAAGAGTTCCTTTTTGTACTAAGATCGTAGCCACTGGTCCTTTTCCTTTATCGAGCTGTGCTTCGATAACAAGACCCCTTGCATTTCTCTTAGGATTTGCTTTCAGCTCGCCTACTTCTGCTGTCAGAAGGATCATCTCAAGCAATTCTTCGATACCAGTATGTGATTTTGCAGAAACTGGAACAAAGATAGTACTTCCGCCCCAATCTTCCGGAATCAGCTGGTACTCGGACAATTCCTGTTTTACTCTCTCTACATTTGCACTTGGCTTATCAATCTTGTTGATGGCAACGATAATCTCTACACCAGCAGCCTTTGCATGATTGATAGCTTCTATCGTCTGAGGCATAACACCATCATCTGCTGCAACGACTAAAACTGCGATATCTGTTGCATTTGCACCACGCATACGCATAGCGGTGAATGCTTCATGACCAGGTGTATCAAGGAAGGTGATCTTCTGGCCCTTAATGGATACCACGTACGCACCGATATGCTGTGTGATACCGCCGGCTTCTCTGTCCGTTACGTTTGTCTTACGGATAGCATCCAGAAGTGAAGTTTTACCATGATCTACATGACCCATAACACATACAACCGGTGGTCTGGCTACAAGTGCAGTTTCATCTTCCTCTTCTTCTTTCAGAAGTTCTTCGATCACATCCACTTTTACTTCCTGCTCTGCGATGATGTCATATTCAAGTGCGATTTCCTGCGCTTTCTCAAAATCAATCTCATGATTAACAGTAACCATGATTCCCTCAAGGAATAATTTCTTCACGATAACAGAAGGCTGCATTTTCATTCTCTCAGCCAACTCACGAATCGTCATTTTCTCTGGAAGTGTGACCTCTTTGATCACTTCTTTCTTTTCTTCCTTCGGCTGTGGACGAACCGGTTTCTGAAGAGCTTTCGGAATCCTCTGATTTGGACGGCGTCCCTGATTCGGGCGATTCGTACCAACTCCAGTTCTTCTGTCCTGAGTTTTCTTTTCTTCTCTCTCGCGCTCTTTTTCTTTATCTTTTTCTTTACTCTTTACATCTCTGACAGGTTTTCTTGCCAATCCCAGATCAAGGCTTTCACCTGCTGCTGGTCTTGTATCTTTTCTGTCTGTCCGGCGATTGTTATTATCTCTGCCGTCGCGGTCTCTGTTGTCACGGTTCATGCCATTTCTATTATCGTATCTTTGGCCGCCCTGACCCTGTGGTCTGTTCTGTCCCTGACCCTGTGGTCTGTCACCGTATCTTCTGGTTCCGTCCGGTCTGGTTCCCTGACCCTGCGGTCTGTTCTGTCCCTGGCCCTGTGGTCTGTCACCGTATCTT
>SAAH01000101.1 GCA_009929525.1 Clostridia bacterium
AAAAGCATGGAATTAATGCTTACAAAGCAATTCAAAATGCAATAGCAGGTACCCCAGAAATCACTTTTGACTAATGGGGTACTGAACAGTTACAAATTTCTTAACATTTCAGTACCTTCACAGCTCTACCCGGTTCATCGCCTGATTTAATCCTTCCGAAATCGTAAAGCTGAGCATCTTGACTGTCTCATCCACATCCTTCGGTGTCACGAACATGCTGTGGAGCCGCGGTGTAATGATATCAGAAAGAAATTCTTCCATCTCCGATTCTTCCAGACTGTCCAGCAAATGGGAGACTGCATCGTGGACGATGGTTGCTGCATCCACCACCGTAGGAACACCAATCCCTATCACAGGTATCCCCAAGGACTCTTCGTTCAGCCCATTTCTAAAGTTGAGGACCCCTGAGCCCGGATTGATCCCTGTATCTGTGATCTGTATGGTACAATTCAATCGTTTCATACTTCTGGCAGCCAGTGCATCAATCGCAACGATCACATCCGGTTTTGCCTCATCTATCACTCCTTTGATGATCTCTGTAGTCTCCATCCCTGTCTGCGCCATCACCCCGGGGATCAGACCGCTGACCATATGCACCTGCTCCTTCCCCATTCCGGCTTTTCCGTACTCTTTTACTATATGCCGCGTGATTTTGAGATTGGAAACTGTCCGGGGACCCAAGGCATCCGGTGTGATCTCCCGATTTCCCAATCCGACTACCAGAATAGATTTCTCCTTCTCAAGCCCGATCAATTTCCTCAAGTGTCCTGCAAACTTCACAGAGATTTCCCTGTGGTAATCTTCATCCGGCACTACCAGATTCGGAGCCTCCATCGTTATATATACCCCTTTTGGTTTCTCCATCACCTTCGCCCCGTGGTCTGTCACGATTTTCACTATGGTAGTACGAAGGTCAAGATTCTCTTCATATTCCTCATAAATCTCAACCCCCTCAATTTCCACATTGTCCTTCTCAAATTTCTCTTTACTCTCCACTGCAAGATCTGTGCGTACCCGATATGATCCAAGCATCTTCAATCTCCTTTCACAGCTTTTTTATTATGCTTTCCATTTTCCCCTTCAATATGCAGTTTTTTCATAAAAACGTATTGACAAAATCACATGAATGGCATAAACTATCTAAGTATGTTTAGATTGACCTGTCCGTGTCTAGGTCATTTCTATAAATATTAATGAGAGAATATAAATTATTGGAGGTCGAATAAAATGGCAAATATCAAATCCGCTAAAAAGAGAATTCTGGTTAACAGAACAAAAGCTGAAAGAAATAAATCTATCCGTTCTGAAGTTAAAACTTCAATCAAGAAAGTAGAAGCTGCAGTTACAGCAAATGACAAAGCAGCAGCAGAAAGCGCACTCGTTGCAGCTATCTCTACAATCAACAGCGCAGCATCTAAAGGTGTATACCACAAAAACAACGCTGCAAGAAAAGTTTCCCGTATCACAAAGCTTGTAAATGCAATTGCTTAATTTCGGCTGATTAAACAATTATATAAACGAACATAAAAAGAAACAGCAATCATCCCGTCAATGATTGCTGTTTCTTTTTATTACTTCTTCAGTAATTCATGTTCTGCTTGCTGGCGTATTTTACGATCAGCAATTCCACACTCAGCACATCTCCCATGCGTCCGGACTTTACGTCCTCCTCCGTACGCGTACATTCTTCCACCGCTTCCCGCAGCTGTTCCACCGTATATCGTCCGATACATCCCGTATAATCTTTCAGAAAATAACTTGAAACCCCTGCTTTTGCAGCCAGATCTTTATTCCTGTATCCCAGATTATAAAGTTCTTTTACCTGAAGGAGAATATTAAACTGCCGTGCTAACAGATTCAGTATACGAAGAGGCGGCTCCTTCAGTGCAAGCAGATCATAATATAAGGATAATGCTTTCTTCTGTCTTTGTTCTGATACCGCCTGTACCATGGCAAATATCTGTCCATTGATCTGCTCCGAACAGATTGCTTCGATATCCTCAGTCGTGATTTCTTCTCTTCCCATGGTATAGCACATTAATTTTTCAAGCTCTGCTTCGATATTACTCATGTCAGTCCCTGTCTTTGCTAAAAGCAGCTCCATATTCCTCTGAGTGATCTTTTTCTCTTCTTTTTTCAGGGTACCAAGGATCCAGCGCATAAGCAGCTGCTCATTCTGCTCCTTGAATTCCACCTCACGGCCTGCTTTTCCCACTGCCTTGAAAAGCTTATTTCTTTTATCTACTTCTTCTTCCACGAAGATAAGACAAAGATAATCCGGAAGTTCTCCTATATAATCCGACAGTTCCGGACTGGTCTTCTTAAAAAATCCACTGTTTTCCAACACGATGATCCTTCTGTCTGCAAAGAAAGGCATCGTCTCCCCAAGAGATATCACTTCCCGGGGATCGATATTCTTCCCTTCCATTCTGGTATAATTCATAGTGTCATCTTCAGGGTTCAGTGCCTGGATCAACTTATCTCTATACTGCTTTTTCAGATAAGTCTCCTGCCCGTAAAACAGGTATGTTTTCTTAAACTGCTGATTTTTAATGTCTTCCAGAACACTTCTCATAATTCTTCCTAACTCCTTTTATATCAACACCGGATAGTATCAATCTTTTCTCTCTTTCCATATCCGTTTTTATATGGATGTCTTTCCTGTATCATACTATATTTTGGGGGGTAAGGCAATAAATGCTTTCACTTTTGGCTCCTTGCCGCCGCTTTCTATGGTAATCGCTCCTGCCTGTGCTGTGCACCATACCCTGATTTTCCTATCCTTCAGCCTTTCCACTGTTTCCTTATGAGGGTGTCCATACCGATTGTTGATACCTGCCGATATGATTGCTGTCTCAGGTTGGATTTTCGCAAGTAGAGCTTCCCCCGTAGAATAGCGGGAACCGTGGTGTGCCACTTTAAGAAAGTCACATTCTCCCATCTTCTCAAGGAGATTTTCTTCCTCCTGCATGGGAAAATCCCCTGTAAATAGACCTTTTATTTGTTTATTTTCCCATAGCAATACCATCGATCCATCATTTGGATCCTCAAATTTTTCTTCTCCTTGCGGATGCAGAATATGGAATTTCATTGCTCCCATCCGTACCTCATCGCCCGCTTTCAGATAATCGCAAACTGCACCTGCCATCTGTGCTGCTTTTTCCAGCTTAATACCCTCCTCCGCTGCACTCATCCATCCAGGCATAAATACATATTCGACAGTAAGCCATCCCTTTTTTGCCTCTTCCAATATCTCCATTACCCCATTGATATGATCTTGATCTGTGTGAGTCAGGAATATGCCATCAAGGTTTGATATGCCTTGTTGCTTTAGAAAAGGCAAGATCACATAGCTCCCCACCTTGCTTTTGCTGGTGCTTCCTCCATCGATCAAGACATTTAACCCCTTCTCCTGAATGACAATGCCATCACCCTGTCCAACATCAAGCATCGTCACCCGCCGGGGACTGCTCCATGGTGCAGCCATCAATATTACCAGCATCGCTGCAAGGCTTATCTGTGGCATACGGTATATCACTTTATATAATGTACTCTTCTCCACTATATGAGATTTTTTTTGATCTGCACTTTGCCGCACCCATACACGCCAAAGTAAACCAGCACCAAGTATAAGGTAATATAGGATGATCACCCCATTCTTTGGCTGTCCCGGAGTCCACATTCCAATAGAAGATTTTTCTGCCAGATCACTCACATATTCATAAATCCTCAAGATTCCATAGGCAGCTATGCCCATGATACTTCCCCCGCCGATATGCCATTTTCCTACAACCATTGCCAATACGCCTGATCCTAACACAACAGGCAAAAGCGGAAGCACCAGCAAATTGCAGGCGATTCCCACCAAAGACACCTGATAAAAAGAGTGAAGGACTACTGGCAGGGTGAAAAGCCATAGGAAAATACCGATTTGCAAGTTTTCCACTATTTTATGAATTTTTTCATTCATTTTTGTCTTTTTCCCTATGCTCTGCCTATCTCTCTCTTTCTCCTTTGTCTGTTTTTTCTTTTCATCGCCTTTATAAACCGCACCATAGCATCCCATTCCAGCCACGGCCATAAACGAAAGTTGGAATCCACTATCCCATAGCAGGTCCGGATTATCCACTAAAAGCAAAATAGCAGACAGAGCCAGGGCAGAAAAGAGATCATAAGCCCTGCCGCATATCCGTGCTCCCAGCATCGTCCCAAACATAATAAGTGCTCTTACCGCTGTTGTCGGGCTGCCTATCATACATCCGTACCCCATTAATATCAATATGGAAAAAAAAGCCGACAGTCCCACTGGCATACCCACCCGCTTTAGTACGCTCCATATTCCCAGCCCTAATAAACTGATATGAAGTCCCGAAATCGCTATGATATGGCTGATCCCCGCCGCCTGATACTGCTCTTTTATTTCTTCCTCAAGCTGACTCTTTTCTCCCAGGATCATGGATTCTAAAACTCCAGCTTCCTTTATAGGAAATACTTCTTCCATGATTTTTGCACAAGACTTTCTGACACCATCAAAAAAAGCCAAAAATCCTCCCGTTTCTTTTACTATCTCATCTACATTGGCATCTTCCAGATAAAAATCGATTTTCCTTGCTCTCTCATATGCCTGCTGATCGAATTCCCCTGGATTTCTTGGTTCTTTTGGTATCACAAGTTTTCCGGAGATACGCAAAGTACACCCCAGATAATTATTTTCCTGTGCTCCCTTTAATATGCATTTTATATTTCTGATCGGATAAATTTTTGATTGAATACTTAGAATTGTGTGTTTTAGATACAGATACGTATAGATTTGATCCTGATATATTTTTTCTTCTTGTTTATAAATGATTCCCTGGGTTATGGTATCATTCTCCCCGGCTGCCCACAATTCCGGGGCGGTGCCTTCCGGGGATCTCCAGATCCAGGACATCCCCATCCACCGTGCTATGATCATCCCAAGTATCAGCATAAGTGCTGCCAGACATAAGGGACGTTTTGTCATTTTGTTCCTCCATCATCCACAAGTTCCATATTCGCTTCATACATTTGATCCAGGCGCATATCCTCACGAAACGTCATCTTCGTATCTCCGTTTACAGATATCTGGACCTGACTCACATTTCCTGCTGCCACCAGAGAATCAACGATGGAATAAATCGGTATTTCTTCCTGGATCGCCAATGCTTCTGCCACAAACTTCTGATCCAGATTCACATATGCGATCCCATCCGACACAGAAACACCTATGATTCCCGTATTCGCTGACAACGTTGCAAAATGTCCATTTTCCTTAGGTCCGCGGATCAACTGTTCCACAACCACCTTTTCAATAGGTGAATTACTGCTGTAATACACACTGCGTTTCTCCTTTACAAGCTTATCTCCTGTCTCATTGGAAAAATACAGTTCTAATTCCGTATACTGATAAGCAGTGATTTCTTTTCCTGAATTTTCCAGGAAACTCTCTGCGTTCATAAGACCTATCGTGTCACCTCTGGAATCCAGCAAATCTTCTCCTTCTATCTTAAACTGCACATAACTAACTTCCGGAATCTGCACAAAGTTCTTCACCAGTGCTGCCCGGCATAAGATCTCACTCGCCAGATCGATCCCACGATACTGCGCAGCAAGATTTACCGTAAGAACAGTATCTGCCATGCTGTAATCCAGAATTTCTACTTCTTCCGGATATAGTTTTCCGCCATCACTGTTTTCTTCTGATATCTTTTCTGTAAGTTCCTTCATCATAGAATCCACATTCTCCGCCTGTGGTTCATAGGAAGAGGACTCTATCATCTCATCATCATAATTCACATAATAAAAATGATATGCACTCTCTTCTACATCACCGTTGGAACAGCCCGAGAAGAAAAGACACACCGCAGCTGTCCATATGATATACCATTTTTTCACACTGCCACCTCGTCTCATACAATATAAGTTAATGGGATCCTAACTGAGAATGTAGTACCCTCCTGTTCTTTGCTCCTTACGCGAATAGCTCCATGATGCATCATGATCGCACTTCTTGTAATGGCAAGTCCCAGACCCGTTCCGTCGATCTCAGTAGAATGTGACTTGTCAACTCTGTAAAAACGTTCAAATATATGATCGATAGAATCCTCCGGAATACCTTTTCCAGAGTCTGCCACTGTGACATAAAAATATTTGTGATCCGCATTCAGAGATACTCTGACCCATCCATCCTCCAGATTATATTTGATCGCATTTTCCACCAGATTACTGATCGCCAATGTCAGCTTTGTTTCATCAATCTCTGCGTTCACCGGCCGAAAACTTTCCAGGATCAGTTCTATGTTTTTCTTTGCTGCGATCGGACGCAGTCTCTTCAGGATAAGTTCCAAAAGATCATTGATATTTACCATATCGATATTCAGGTTTGCAGCTTTTTTATCCAGTTTCACCAGGGTGAGAAGATCCGTGATGATCTTGTTCTCCCTGTCGATCTCATCTGTGATATCCTGCATAAATTCCTGGTACAGTTCGATCGGCACATTTTCCTGTCCTACCAGTGAATCTGCCAGAACCTTCATAGACGTCAGCGGAGTCTTCAGCTCATGAGACACATTCGATACGAACTCCTGTCGGGAGTTATCCAATGACTTTACCCGGCCAAGCATCTTATTAAATGCATCCGTGATCAATTCAGTCTCTGTATAATCAGGTACTGAGATATTTTCATCCTGAAATCCATCTGTAATGTCCTCGATTGCCTTCGTAACCTTCGCAAATGGCTTCATCAAGATTCCTGCGAGTATATATCCAAACCCACATACAAGGACGGCTATGATAAGCAGGATCGTCAGCCCTTTTTGTTCAAGTATCTCTATACTTGCCACAATTTCCTCTGTGGAAACGCTGATGAGCAATACCCCCTCTACCTGAGTTTCATTGTCAAGCTCCGTATGGATAGGCACTGTCATCTCAATATACCGATTTTTACGGTCATAGCTGCTGCTCTCCTTCCCATCGCGAAAACAGCTCACTACCTCCTTGGAAACCATGTATTTTCCCCTATCTATATCATAAGTATCCTTGATCACACGAAAATCCTGATCGACGATCAATATCCTGCCGCTGTACACATTACTTAGAAGTGAAAGTTCCCCATTGATCGCCTCCGACTCCGGATTCTGCAGATATTGTTCCTTTAAAAGCTGATTGCTTAAAATGTCACACTGATTTTTGACATTAAAACTTCGCAAAGATACTGCCCGGTCCTCATAGCTGTTCACGATTGCTTTCTCCACGATCACACTTGGCACGATTCCGATAAATACTAAAATGATCATGATCCTGAACCGGAGACTTTTAATAAATCTAAATCTCGACTTCATTAATCTCTTTCCTCTTACTTTCCTTCAAGTACACCTTGGTGTACTTACTGCAAGATAAAGCCTAAAAGAGGACGTCCTAAGACGCCCTCCCGCTTCTCACCTGATCATGCCTGAAAATAATATCCTACGCCCCACTTAGTATGTACATATTTCGGCTCACTCGGGTTAGTTTCGATTTTCTCTCGAAGACGGCGGATATGTACATCCACAGTACGCACATCACCCGGATATTCATAGCCCCACACGATATTCAGGAGATTTTCACGGCTGTATACTTTGTTCGGGTTAAATACCAGAAGTTCAAGAACATCGAACTCTTTTGCTGTCAGATTGATCTCTCTGCCACCGATAAATACTCTCCTGCTTTCGCAGTCCAGTTTCAGTTCACCAATCTCTACCATGCGTGCCTTTTCTTCTTTTACTTCCGGCTTCTTTGTTCTTCTCATGATCGCCTTTATTCTGGCTTTCACTTCCAGAATATTAAAAGGTTTCGTGATATAATCGTCTGCGCCGTACTCCAGCCCCAGAATCTTATCCATATCTTCGCCCTTGGCTGTCAGCATGATGATCGGCACATCTGAAAACTCACGAATCTGCTGGCAAACCTCGAATCCATTCATCTTAGGAAGCATCAGATCGAGCAATACCATATCGTACTCCTTACTCTTTGCACATTCGAGAGCTTCCTCACCATCGTAAGCACAGTCCACTTCCATGCCATCCTGTTCAAGACTGAACCGGATCCCCTTTACGATCAATTTTTCATCATCTACGACCAAAACCTTTTTTCCCATGTTTTTCTCCTCAATTTACTGTGATTTGCAGCTATTCAGTAGCTCCACAGTTCCATACTTCGTGAAATACTATCTACTGATTAGTTACTGTAATCTTATCTTTCAGTTTTTCATATATCTTCTCTTTGATCCCATCCACCTGCATCAGCTCTTCAATGCTTGAAAAGCCACCATGCTGCTGCCGGTAGGCCAATATAGCTTCGGCTCTTGACGCACCTACTCCAGTAAGGGTCATCAGTGTATCTTTATCCGCCTGATTGATATCCACAAGAGCATTCTCCTGCGACTGTCCCGCGTCTGCTCCAGTCCCACTGCTGCCTGCCATCAAAGATTGTCCTTCACCTAGTTTTAATTCTTCTGCCTCCTGATTCGTATAGATCCGAATCTGCTGTCCGTCTGACAAAACTTCCGCCTGATTTACGATATCCCTTGCTGCATCACCAGCAAATCCTCCTGCCATCTCGATTGCATGAAATATCCTGCTTCCCTCGGCCATCTGATATACTCCGGGAACATTCACCGCACCACAGACATCCACAAAAATATACTTACTGACGGCTTCATCCTCCGAAACTACGTCAGCCTTCAGATTTTGTTCGCCATTTGAATCCTGTTTGCCATCTACTTCCTTTTTTTTGACATCATCGGCTACCACTGTATCTTCTGTGCTTTCACTGGCTGTCAATACTGATGTCTCACTGCCGCAGCCGACAACTGTTATCATACAATGCAGTAGTATCAACACCGCTGCACTTATTCTAATTATATTCTTCATGTGCATTTCTCCTTATCGCCTGAGCCATAAGGTTCCCTCTATGCATACACATTTCATTTTAACCAATTTAGCCATTAATTACAAGGTACAATTGAAAATTCAGCAAATCGCACTGTTCCCATGTCCCATATATGCTCCCTGATTGGCAACCCGCCTTGCAAAATGAAACATTATAAACGATATCTTCCTCTTACTCCCATTTGAATAATATAACCCCGGCCACTGCCACTGCCATTCCCCACAATTTTCTCCATTCAAATGGCTGTTTGCCCACGCCAAACATTCCAAACAGTTCTACCAGATAAGATACCGCCAGCTGTGCGATGACGATCAGCATAGTGGCCTTCGCCGGACCAAGATTCCCCATACTTTTTATGACCGTGATCGTAATAAATGCTCCCAGCACCCCGCCAAGAAGGGTATATTTATGTTCTACCTGCCAAAGTGCCCCCACACTCTGCCTCCCGGTACACACCCATGCTGCTATACATACAACAAATGCAGACAGCTGCACCCATCCTGTAGAAACCCACAAACTGCTCTGTTTTGTAACTTCTGTATTAAAAACACCCTGAATGCTCATGAGCGCCCCTGATAAAACCGCTATCCATATTCCCAACATAAAAAAATCCTCCATATTAAACACAGATTTCATATCATGTTTAGTATGGACGGATTTTCCTCTTCTATTCTGTTCTTCTGTTTTTAAATTGTATCAGTGCAGTCTTTCCCTCATTGGTAACCGGTCGGATCCATTTTCCAGAAAGAGTATAGCGTATCTCTATGAATAATTTTATCAAATCCTCAAAATACATTGATGCAAATACTAGAATAAACGGACATGTCAGACGGATCCCCACCAGCCATATCAACGGTATGGAAAATCCAAAGATGCACACCAGTTCCAGCACGGTACCGTAGATTGCCTGACCGCCTGCCCTGTAATCAGCATTTTGTATGTAATTACTCATTCGGATCGGGCAAAAGATCAGATTCACGATCAGCATGCTGCTAAGATAACCCGCTGCGGTTTGACCTATAGAAAACACGGCCGGAAGCTGATGCCTGAAAACCACAAGAAGCAGGCATGGGACCAACGTAACCAGCGGACAGACCCAGGCAAACTTCTTCGCATCTGACATCGCCGCCTCTATCTTGCCTGCACCCACCTTCTTTCCGATCATTACGGAAGATGCATTGAAAAAACCATTGAAAAATGCAAAGATAAAGCCTTCCAATACTCTAAAAATTGTCACTGCAGCTATGGCTTCCTTCGGCTGTCTTCCCAATATCACATTGATGAGTGCAAAAGCAACTCCCATAAGCATCTCATTTGCAAATATAGGCGTGAGCTTTTGAATATATTCCTTTATAAGTCCACGCTTCCAATCCAAAACTGCTTTCATATTCCACATATATGGGTATTTTTTCAGTACACATACCAGCAGTAAAAAGGTAAAGTTTAGTACATTCGATAGGATCGTTGCTATCGCAGCACCTTCCACACCCAGTTTTGGCATCCCCAGCTTTCCAAATATCAAAACCCAGTTTAAAAAAGTATTCGTAAATACCGCTATTGCCGAAGAGATCAATGGTATCTTTACTTTTTCCACTGAACGTAAAAAAGTACTAATGCCCATGATCAGACACTGGAACAGGTAACTGATGCCTGCCAGCCGAAGGTAACGGCTTCCTATCACCTGAAGCTCCGCTTTGTCTGTATAGATTTTCATAACTATATCAGGTATCGTCAGTGCAGGAATAATAAATATCAGCCCCATAACAGCCATCCATATTACCATGACACCATAGGACCGGCTGATTCCCTTTCCATCTCTCACGCCCCAGTACTGGGCGATAAATAATGCTCCCGTTGACGAAAATCCATACAAAGCCGAGTTAAAGAGCTGATTATATTGATTACAGATTCCAACCGCACCTACCGTTGCCTCACCAAGTCTGCTTACCATTAGCGTATCAATGGCACTCATGGAACATATAAGCAGATTTTGAATTGCCACCGGCAGTCCCAGCATCAAAATCCCCATAAGAAATGGGTATTTTGTTAGTTTTTTATACATTTTCATTTTTCCCCCAAAATTCTCAAATATTAGTCGATTCTATCATACTTCTTTTTTATTGAAAAGAATATTTTTTGTAAAAAAAAGCTTTTTCTTCTTCCTTCTATATTGTATAATTGCTAGGTATGAATGACACTAATTTAAACTAATGCAGAAAGAAGGAAGGAAACTAACATGAAGAAATACGTTGCAGAATTTATTGGTACCTTTGTATTAACTTTTGTAGCCTGCGGCTCAGCTGCCATCTCAGGGGGAATTGATGGTGTTCTGGGTATCCTGGGCATCGCAGTAGCATTTGGTCTGTCTATTGTAGCTATGGCCTACTCTATCGGAAATATCTCCGGTTGTCACATCAACCCGGCAGTCTCCCTTGCGATGTTCATCAGCAAACGAATGGACGCAAAAGATTTTATCGGTTATGTGATCGCTCAGATCCTCGGTGGACTTGTTGCTGCCGGACTGTTAAAAGTTGTTGGAAGTATGTGTGATCCAGTCATCACCGGACTTGGCACAAATGGTTATGGTGAAGCATCTTACGTCCATCTCAGCATGACAGGTGCTTTGATCGTAGAAATCGTTTTGACCTGTATCTTTCTTATCGCTATCCTTGGAGTAACTTCTAAACCAGAATACTCTAATGTAGCCGGATTGGTCATCGGTCTGACACTTACCTTCGTACATATCATTGGTATCCCACTTACCGGAACCAGTGTAAACCCGGCAAGAAGCCTTGGCCCAGCCATCTTCGCAGGTGGAGAAGCTCTCTCCCAGGTATGGGTATTCATCGTAGGTCCACTGGTAGGTGCAGCCATCGCAGCAGTCATCTGGATGTTCTTATCATCCGAGAAACAATAATCTAAAAAGCCCAAAAGCTCCATACCACTATGTAATACACGCTGTGGTATGGAGTTTTTTTATCTTTCTTTAGCTCTTTATCCTTCTTTGACTCTTTATCCTTCTTTGACTCTTTATCCTTCTTTAACTCTTTATCCTTCTTTAACTCTTCATCTTTGCTAATCTCCATCTCCGGCGGCATATGCAAAAAAAGAAGTCAATCTTACCTCATTTTCCATTCCAACCTCCGCCATTTTTCCAGAAATCCACCCAAATTCATCATGATTTGGCATATACAAATAATCTGTATCCCCTTGCCACGAAAAACAAGATTTGTGAGGTACGCAGGCTTACAAATCCCCTCCCTGCCCCACCATTTACCATTATCCCACCTTATAACCTCAAAAAACATAGTAAACGCAAAAAGCAGTCAACTATAAGATACTTTTCCCACATATGCCTCGAACATCCCATTTCTCCCCATTTCCCCCCACCGCCAACCACCAGTCACCAACTAGCAGCCCTCAACCCATCACTCCACCAACTAGCGGCCACCAACCCACCAACCTCCAGCCCATCACTCCACCAACCATCAGCCCATCAAAACGCCACCCGGCCGAAGCAGGCCATGGGATATCCGGCATCGTATCAAGCTGATAAAAACCAGCATAAAGAGGGGCAGCTTTCGCGGGGTGATGTGTGCTCACAAAAGCACACATCAAGACCGTCTGAGGCGCGTATGCATCAAGCATACGCACCGAATACGGTCGCTCCCCACGAAAGCTGCCCCTCTTTATGCTAAGTTTTTACAGCGAAGATACACCGCCGGATATCCCATGGCCCGCTTCGGCCGGGTGGCGTTTTGATGGGCGTCCTCATTCACATTACTGGACAGACACCACCTTATAATCCTGGGCCTCCACAACCTCTTTCAAAACACTATCCTCAACCTCAGCGTTCAGTTTAACAACAGCCGTTCCATCCTCATGGCTTACCACTGCTTCATCAACCTGCTCCAGAGTCTCCAGACATTTTTTCACTCTTGCCTCGCAGTGTCCACACATCATTCCTTCGATCTTCATTGTTTTTTCCATTGTTTTTTCCATTGTTTTTTCCTCCATTGATTCTTTTTTATTGGTTCTTATTTTTTTATCTTTACTAGCATCATACATCCTAAACAGGTTAAGACGCAATGCATTTGTAACCACACAAAAACTTGACAGACTCATGGCCGCAGCTCCAAACATCGGATTCAGTTCCCAATGAAAGATTGGTATCCACAATCCTGCTGCCAGAGGAATCCCTATTACATTATAGAAAAATGCCCAAAACAGATTCTCATGTATATTTCTAAGAGTTGCACGGCTCATACGGATCGCTGCCGGCACATCACTTAGTTTACTCTTCATAAGCACTACATCGGCTGCATCTATGGCAATATCAGTTCCTGCCCCTATAGCGATTCCGATATCTGCTCTGGTAAGTGCCGGTGCATCATTGATTCCATCGCCTACCATGGCAACCTTGCCTGACTTTTTAAGTTTTCGGATCACGCTTTCTTTCCCATCTGGAAGAACGCCCGCAATAACTTCATCTACGCCAGCCTGTCTTCCAATAGCCTTTGCTGTTCTTTCATTATCACCAGTCAGCATCACTACATGGATTCCCATATTCTGCAGTTCCTTCACTGCCTGAGGACTGTCCTCTTTGATAACATCTGCTACCGCAATGATACCGATAAGTTCTCCATCTTTCGCAAAGAACAATGGAGTTTTTCCTTCCTCAGAAAGCTTCTCAGACTGAATCCGGATTTCTTTTGAAATCTTTGTCTTACTACTGATAAAGTTATAATTTCCGCCTAACAAAGATGCCTTTTCGTATACTGCCGAAAGACCATTTCCTGGAAGTGCTGTAAATTCGCTTACAGAAGCTTCCTTTGTTCCCTGCTCGCTTGCATAGCTTAATACTGCCCTTGCCAGCGGATGTTCACTCTTTTTCTCCAACGCATTGGCATAAAACAGAAGCTCACTCTGTGTTACTCCATTTGCTGGAATAATATCTGTTACCTTTGGCTCACCATTTGTGATAGTACCGGTCTTATCCAAGGCAACGATCTGTGTTTTTCCTGCTTCCTCCAAAGATACTGCTGTCTTAAACATAATACCATGTTTCGCTCCCATACCATTTCCCACCATGATGGCTACTGGTGTGGCGAGACCAAGGGCACACGGACAGCTTATTACAAGAACTGAGATTCCCCTTGCCAGTGCAAATCCGATACTCTCGCCTGCTATCAGCCATGCGATGATCGTGATCACTGCGATCGTAATGACTGCCGGAACAAATATCCCGGAAACTTTGTCTGCCACCTTGGCAATAGGTGCCTTGGTTGCTGCTGCATCGCTTACCATCTGAATAATCTGGGAAAGTGTAGTGTCCTCTCCTACCCTTGTTGCCTGGCATCTAAGATATCCTGACTGATTCAGCGTAGCAGCCGTAACCGCATCTCCAACTACCTTATCCACCGGAATACTCTCTCCCGTAAGTGCCGCTTCGTCAACTGCACTGTTTCCCTCCAGGATCACGCCATCTACAGGGATATTTTCCCCGGGACGCACTGCAAAGATATCTCCCTTGTTCACCTGTTCAATCGGAACCTGTATCTCCTGCCCATCTCTTATGACTGCCGCTGTCTTAGGAGCCAGCTTCATCAGACTTTTCAATGCATCTGTAGTTCTTCCTTTTGAATGTGCTTCCAGCATCTTGCCCACAGTAATAAGTGTCAGTATCATGGCTGCCGATTCAAAATAAAATTCATGCATATATTCCATGACCATATCCATATTTCCCTTGACCTGCGCATCCGTCATGGCAAATAATGCATAAGTACTGTATACAAACGCTGCACTGGACCCGAGAGCTACCAGCGTATCCATATTAGGCGCTCTGTGCCATAAGCTTTTATATCCATTGACAAAGAACTTCTGGTTGATCACCATAACGATCACTGTTAAGATCAACTGCAGCAATCCCATTGCCACATGATTATCCACAAAAAATGATGGCACCGGCCAATTCCACATCATATGTCCCATAGAAAAATACATGAGCACCAACAGGAATCCTATCGATGATAATAACCTTTTTTTAAGTACCGGTGTTTCTCTGTCGATCAGCATATCTTCTGTGCCAGCAGACCGGGATTTGCTTTCTGTCCCACTCCCGCCTTTTTTTGATGCACCATAGCCTGCTTCTTCCACTGCTCTGATAATGGCTGCAGCATCCGCACTGCCTTCCACTCCCATAGAGTTCGTAAGTAAACTCACTGAGCAGGATGACACCCCATCAACTTTCGAAACTGCCTTCTCAACTCTGCTGCTGCAGGCTGCACAACTCATACCTGTAACTGTATATTGTTCCATGGAATCCTCCCTTTCTCTTTTACAATACCATATGCACAAAGTGCATATGCTGTCGCGTGGGCGACCCTTGGCCATTCGGCCGGTATAATACCTAACGGTATTATACCATATGCACAAAGCGCATATGCTGTCGCGTGGGCG
>SAAH01000102.1 GCA_009929525.1 Clostridia bacterium
ATCAGATTCCTTATATTTGGGGCATTTTTTGAAAGTTGTTTATAAAGACATGGTTTAATTCAGGTCTATGTGGATAAAACTGCGGAAACTCAAGAAAGAAGAATTTAAGTTGTATAATCCCCCAAAAACAAGTATAATAGACACTGGACAGGCTTTTTTCCTTCAATATGAAAAGCCTGTGACAATAGGAAAGAAGGTGAAACTTTTGGTAGAATTAGATCAGTTTAAGACTACGCTGAATTCCTATACACAACCATTAGTGGAAGTGAGGGATTCACTTTGACCTCGCTAATAAGGAAAAGCGGATCGAAGAGTTAGAAAGAAAGATGGAGGAACCGGATTTTTGGGATGATCCGGAGCACTCTCAGGAATTAATGAAAGAACTGAAGAATCTGAAAGATGATAAAGAAACTTATGAAAATCTGGTGTCACAGATGGAGGATATGGAAACCCTGATCGAGATGGGGTATGAAGAAAATGATCCATCACTTATTCCGGAGATTCAGGAGATTCTTGAACAGTTTGAAGCGGATTTTGAAAATATCCGTATGAAGACACTTCTGTCAGGTGAATATGACAAAAATGATGCGATCATCAAGCTGAATGCCGGTGCAGGCGGAACAGAGTCCTGTGACTGGGCGAGCATGCTTTACCGTATGTATTGCCGCTGGGCAGAGAAAAAAGGATATACGCTCGAGGTACTTGATTATCTTGATGGAGATGAAGCAGGCATCAAGTCTGTGACTGTGGAAGTCCATGGGGAAAATGCCTTTGGTTACCTTAAGTCAGAGAAAGGTGTTCATCGTCTGGTCCGTATATCACCTTTTAATGCGGCAGGCAAACGCCAGACCTCTTTTGTATCCTGCGATGTTATGCCGGATATTGATGAAGATCTGGACGTGGATATCAAAGACGATGATCTTCGTATCGATACTTATCGTTCCAGTGGTGCCGGCGGACAGCATATCAATAAGACTTCATCCGCTATCCGTATCACACATCTGCCGACAGGTATTGTCGTTCAGTGTCAGAACGAGAGATCACAGTTTCAGAATAAAGATAAAGCCATGCAGATGTTAAAGGCAAAGCTCTATCTTTTAAGACAGCAGGAAAATATGGAAAAGCTTTCCGGTATACGAGGGGAAGTAACAGATATCGGCTGGGGAAATCAGATACGTTCCTACGTTTTACAGCCATATACCATGGTGAAGGATCACAGGACGAATACTGAAAGCGGAAATGTGGACAGTGTGCTCGATGGAAATATTGATCCATTTATCAATGGATATCTGAAGTGGATAGCTCTTGGAGGCAAGAGTGCAGATGCACAGGATGAGTAAGGAGGAAATATATATATGGGTATTATCAGAGCTTTAAAAGAAACGATTGGCGGATCTTTTGCAGATCAGTGGCTCGAGGTGATCGAACCGGAGAACATGGGCGGACAGACAGTCATGACCCGTGGTATAGCTACTGGAAAAGGTGCCAACAAAAAAGGTGGAAAAGATGTCATCTCCAATGGTTCTGTGATTCATGTATATGAAGGACAGTTCATGATGATCCTGGATGGCGGTAAGATTGTGGATTACAGCGCAGAGCCGGGATATTTTACCGTGGATAACTCCTCCATGCCATCTATGTTTTCAGGAGAACTGGATAATGTGATCCGGAATTCTTTTGATAGATTCCGATATGGCGGGGCGACACCTACTTCTCAGAAGGTTTATTATCTGAATCTTCAGGAGATTAAAGGTATTCGTTTCGGCACACGTAATCCGATCAATTATTTTGATAATTTTTATAATGCAGAATTATTTTTGCGTGCGCATGGAACATATTCCATACGTCTTATGGATCCGATCAAGTTTTATGTGGAAGCGATTCCGAAGAATAAAGATCAGGTGGAGATCGACGATATCAACGAGCAGTATCTGTTTGAATTCCTTGATGCTTTGCAGTCATCCATTAACCAGATGTCCGCTGAAGGCGTAAGGATCTCTTATGTACCGTCCAAGAGCCGTGAGTTGTCAAAGTATATGGCAGACACGCTGGATGAAGACTGGAAGCAGAATCGTGGTATGGAGATCCAGGCAGTTGCGATCGCCAGTGTTTCCTATGATGAAGAATCACAGAAACTGATCAATATGAGAAACCAGGGTGCTATGCTGGGGGATCCGTCTGTACGTGAAGGATATGTACAGGGAGCTGTTGCCCGTGGTATGGAATCAGCAGGAAAGAATGCCGGAGGAAGTACTCTGGGATTTATGGGAATGCAGATGGGTTCTCAGGTTGGCGGCGGTATGGCATCCTCCATGTCTGCAGCAAATCTTCAGCAGATGCAGATGCAGCAGAACGCAAAAGCACAGCAGCCGGAAGAAAAAGCTGGAGACAAACCAGCTCAGGATACATGGACCTGTGAGTGTGGTCATGAGAATACAGGAAGATTTTGCAGCGAATGCGGCAAATCAAAGCCCGAGAAGGATACATGGACCTGTGCATGCGGTCATGAAAATACAGGAAGATTCTGCAGTGAGTGCGGAAAACCACGCCCGGAGGGCAAATGGGTTTGCAGCTGTGGTCATGAAAATACAGGCAAGTTCTGTAGTGAATGTGGCAAAGCCCGCCCATAAGATAGGAGGTTTTTGTCGTGGCAGTCATCAGTATAAAATGTCCTCATTGTGATGGGGAATTGATTTTTGAACCATCTACCCAGCAGTATAAGTGTCCTTATTGTGGATCACAATTTACGCAGGAACAGGTGGACCAGATGCAGCCACTGGATCAGCCGTCTCAGGAAAGTGAGACGGCTGATTTTAGTGGTGAGGAAACATCAAAAGATACAAAAAGCGGACAGGAAGATATGGCAGCGAGTGCATCGAAGGATGATGCATCAAGAGATGGACAAAACGGTGAACAAAGTACGGATCAAACCGCATCACCGGAAGAAGCGGTGGTCTACACCTGTCCAAGCTGTGGGGCTGAGATCGTTACCGATGCGACTACAGCAGCAACATTTTGCTATTATTGCCATAATCCGGTCGTGCTCTCAGGAAGACTGTCCGGGGAATATATGCCAAAATGGATCATTCCTTTCCAGATTGACAGGAAAAAGGCAGAGGGAATGTTCCTGGAAACTGTTCGAAAGAAGAGATTTGTCCCGAAAGGATTTTTTGATGCAAAGCAGATAGAAAAGCTGAGCGGAGTATATTTTCCTTACTGGATGCTGGACTGGAAAGGTCGGGGCAGGATGCAGGCAAAGGGGACAAAGGTGCGTGTATGGCGAAGCGGGGAGACCGAGTATACGGAGACACGTTTCTATGAGATCTACAGAGAAGGTAATCTGGAGTTTCCGGAGCTTTCAAGAAATGCATTGAAAAAGGCAAACAGGATCCTTGTAGAAGGAGTCCAGCCTTACCAGCAAAATGGAGCAAAGCGATTTTCAATGGGATATCTCTCAGGATTTCAGGCAGAAAAGAGAGACATGGAAAAAGAAGAATTTTCTGCAGAGGTCCATCAGGAAGTGGAAAAATATACAGCGAATCTGCTCAGGGAGAGTGCCGGCGGATATACATCTGTGACTCCTCAGAATACAGATATCAGAACACAAAAAGAAGACTGGGAATACGTCCTGGTCCCTGTATGGGTCCTGACCTATAAAGGCGGCAATGGAAAGATGTATTACTATGCGATCAATGGACAGACTGGAAAGGTATGCGGAGAACTTCCGGTTGCCTATCCGAAGGTTGGTATAGTCTCAGCGGTGATCACGGTGGCTGTATGTGTACTGGCTTTATTGGGAGGATTTCTATTATGATGAAGAAGAAGACAGGTTGGATCTTAGCTGCAATATGCCTTTTCTTTGCATTTCCTCAGATGGTCTGCGCTGCAAATACTGAGTATGTTGTGGATCAGGCGGATCTTCTTACAGATGAAGAAGAGACAGTACTGTCAGAAAAAGCACAGGCGATGGCAGAGACATGGAAACAGGACTTTGTGCTTGTGACCACTGATGATGCCGAGGGCAAAGAAGCAGAAGCTTATGCAGATGATTATTATGATTATAATGGATATCAGAAGAATGGAGTTCTCTATTTGATAGATCTTGATAATGGGGAAATCTGGATATCAACTTCCGGTGCTATGATCAGATTTCTGACAGATGAGCGTATCGAGAAGGTGTTGGATGCAGGTTACAGTGAGGTGAAAGGACAGAATTATGAAGAAGGCCTTTTGCTCATGCTGGATCAGACAGAGGCATATATGGATTCTGGCATTCCGGATGGTCAATATACATATGACCGGGAAACAGGAAAAATCGAACGTCACCGTTCGGTGACCTTTATGGAAGGGCTGATCGCCGTTGTTATCGCATTGGTGTGCGGCGGAGGATTTGCTATGGTGACGATCTCTTCTTATAAGATGAAGAAGAGCAGTTACAAATATCCATACAGAGAGAAAGCCCGGGTGGATTTTACCCGTAGAGAAGATCGTTTTATCAACCAAATTGTTACTCAGAGAAGGATACCAAAAAGTCCGCCTCCTGGAAGCGGCGGTGGCGGAGGACGAAGTTCTGTCCATACTTCCAGCAGCGGCGGAAGCCATGGCGGCGGAGGGCGAAGCCTATAGCCCGGAGTTCATTACTTTACTATGGTAATTTGAGAAAAAGCTTGCATCTATTATCGTTATATGATAATATCTGTTGGGTGAACACAAATGTATTTCTGAGACGAACAAAAATATTGTTTCAGGAGGAACTATGGAAAATAAGACTAAATATTACGTTGTAAAAGAAAAGGCAGTTCCGGAGGTATTACTGAAAGTAGTTGAGGCAAAGAAGATTCTGGATTCAGAAAAAGCTGTTACTGTGCAGGATGCCACGGAGAGAGTGGGGATCAGCAGGAGCTCCTTCTACAAATATAAGGACGACATTTTCCCATTTCATGATCAGGCAAAAGGAAGAGCCGTGACATTTATCCTTCAGATGGATGATATGCCGGGTGTGCTTTCGGATATTTTGCGGACAGTGGCGCAGTTTCATGGAAATATACTGACGATCCATCAAAGTATTCCGATCAATGGTGTAGCTACTTTGACGCTTAGTGTGGAGTTTTTGCCGGAGGCAGGAGATGCAGAAGAGATGATCGGACAGATGGAACAGCAGAACGGTGTTCACTATTTGAAAATATTAGGCAGGGAGTAGAACAAATGATACAGATAGCAGTATTAGGATATGGTACCGTAGGATCAGGAGTTGTGGAGGTTATCGATACAAACCATGACAGCATCAACAAGAAGGCAGGAGAAGAGATCAACATCAAGTACGTGTTGGATCTGAGAGATTTCCCGGGAAATCCGATCCAAAAGAAGATCGTACATGATTTTGAAACTGTCATCAATGATCCAGAGATCAAGATCATCGTAGAAGTTATGGGCGGCACAGAGCCTGCTTATACTTTTGTAAAGAGAGCATTGGAATGCGGAAAGTCTGTTTGCACTTCTAATAAAGAATTGGTTGCAAAACACGGCGTTGAACTGCTGGCTATAGCAAGAGAAAAGAATATCAACTTCCTTTTCGAAGCAAGCTGCGGCGGTGGTATACCGATCATCCGTCCTTTGAATTCTTCTCTTACAGCAGATGAGATTGACGAGATCACAGGTATCCTGAATGGAACAACGAACTTTATCCTGAGTAAAATGGGAGCCGA
This sequence comes from Clostridia bacterium, assembly GCA_009929525.1. GTDB lineage: Bacteria > Bacillota > Clostridia > Lachnospirales > Lachnospiraceae > Oliverpabstia. The sequence continues at coordinate 5,706 of SAAH01000102.1, forward strand.
TGGTTCGGAATTTGAGGAAGTACTGAAAGATGCCCAGGAGCGCGGTTATGCAGAGAGAAATCCGGCAGCTGACGTGGAGGGATGGGATGCATGCCGTAAGATTGCGATCTTATCTTCTCTGGCTTTTGGAAATCATGTGGATTATGAAGAAATCTATACAGAAGGAATTACAAAGATCACAGCAGCAGACATCATGTATGCAAAAGCCTGGGGAGCGAGCATCAAGCTTCTGGCTACCAGCCGCAAGGTGGGAGATCGATTCTATGCGATGGTATCTCCGGCGATGATCAACAGCAATAATCCATTATATAGTGTAAATGGCGTATTTAACGCGATTTTTGTCCATGGAAATGTTCTTGGCGATGCGATGTTTTATGGCAGCGGAGCAGGAAAACTGCCAACAGCAAGTGCTGTAGTGGCAGATGTTGTAGATGCTGCAAAACATCTTGATACCAATGTGATGGTGGGCTGGAGCAGTAAGAAACTGGAATTGATGGATATCAGGAATGTGGAGAGCCGTTTCTTCGTTCGTATGAAGGGAAGTTTCACAGAGAATCTTGCCATTGTCCAGGAAGTATTTGGTCCGGTAGATGCGAAGGTTCTGGCAGAGGTAAGCGGTGAATTTGGATTCATCACTGAGAAGATGACAGAGGCAGAATATCTGGAGAAAGCATCAAAATTTGATAATGTCCTGGGAATGATCCGGGTTCGCTTTTAGGAGCAAAGAGAGCTGTCGTGCAGGTTATTTCGCGGCAGTTCTTTTGTCTGTTATCATAGGGAAATTATGTTATGGATATGATAAACATTCCGTGAAAATCGCATTGTATCAGGATTCTTTTTAGCATTTCATAAGGCACGAGGAGGAGAAAATTATGAAGTATGTAGTAGTGTTAGGTGATGGCATGGCAGATCAGCCAATCAAAGAGCTGGGGGATAAAACTCCCCTGGAATATGCAAAGACTCCAACGATGGATGAACTGTCGAAGATATCTGAGATTGGTATGGCAAAGACGATCCCGGAAGGTATGAAACCGGGAAGTGATACGGCCAATCTGGCTGTTATGGGATATGACCCAAAACAATATTATACAGGAAGATCTCCGCTGGAAGCTTTGAGCATCGGCGTTGATATGAAAGATACAGATGTGGCTATCCGATGTAATATTGTTACGGTATCGGATGAGGAAGAAACCTATGAAGACAAGACGATGATAGATCACAGTTCCAGCGAGATCAGTACAGAGGATGCTAAGATACTCCTGGATGCTGTCCGCACAGAGATGGAAAATGATATCTATCAGTTTTATCTTGGTACAAGCTATCGTCACTGCCTTATCTGGAGTGAAGGTGATGTAGTGGAACTTACGCCGCCTCATGACATTCTGGAAAGAAAGATCGGGGAGTATCTCCCTCAGGATGAAACCCTTCGCAATATGCAAAAGAGAAGTTATGAAATTTTGTCAAAACATCCTTTGAATCTGGAAAGGAAGGCAAAAGGATTAAACCCGGCAAACAGTCTTTGGTTCTGGGGTGCGGGAACCCGCCCGGCACTGGACTCTTTTGAAGGTAAATTTGGAAAAACAGGAGTGATGATCTCAGCGGTTGACCTGTTAAAAGGCATCGCTGTTGGCGCTGGACTTACAAATGTAATCGTGGAAGGAGCAAACGGCGGACTTCATACAAATTATGAAGGAAAAGCGCAGGCTGCCGTTGACGCATTGACAAAAAAGGGGTATGATTTTGCGTATATCCATGTGGAAGCACCGGATGAAATGGGTCATCAGGGCAGTGTGGAGCGTAAGGTTACCGCTATCGAATATCTGGATCAGAGAGTGATCCGATTGGTAAAAGAACAACTTGACGCATCAGGAGAGGCATATCGTATGCTTATTCTTCCTGATCATCCTACACCGATCTGTGTGAGAACGCATACTTCCGATCCGATTCCTTACCTGCTGCATGATAGCACGAAAAAGGAAACCCACACATGGGATTATAACGAAGCAGACGCTGGAAAAAGCGGAAATATGTTCGAAAAGGGATATGAGCTTATGACATACCTGTTGTCCTGAGTATCCCAGATTTACTAAAAGACACAGACAGGAGGATACAGATGTTAATTGTAAAGAAATTCGGCGGGACTTCGGTAGCGAATAAAGAACGGATTTTCAATGTAGCAAAGCGGTGTATCAGAGATTATGAGCAGGGTCACGATGTCGTTGTAGTTCTCTCAGCAATGGGAAAATATACCGATGAACTGATCGCAAAGGCAAAGGATATTAATCCGGAACCGCCAAAAAGAGAGATGGATATGCTTCTTACGATCGGTGAGCAGATGTCCGTATCACTGATGGCGATGGCGATGGCAGAACTGGGTGTGCGTGCAGTATCTCTGAATGCATTTCAGGTGCCTATGACTACCACCAGTGCCTATGGCAATTCCCGCTTGAAAAAGATCGATACGGAGAGGATCCGGAGCGAACTGGAAGATCGTAAGATCGTTATCGTGACAGGATTTCAGGGCATCAATAAGTTTGATGACTACACAACTCTTGGACGCGGCGGTTCAGATACTACAGCGGTTGCGCTTGCAGCAGTACTGCATGCAGATGCATGCGAGATCTATACGGATGTGGATGGCGTGTATACCGCAGATCCTCGTCTTGTACCAAAGGCGAGAAAGTTGAAAGCTATCACATACGATGAGATGCTTGATCTGGCAGCATTGGGAGCGGGAGTACTCCACAATCGTTCCGTGGAGATGGCCAAAAAATATGGAGTGCGCCTGGTAGTGCGTTCCAGTCTGAATGAATCGGAAGGTACCGTGGTTAAGGAGGTCGTGAAAAAAGTGGAAAGAATGATCATCAGTGGTGTTGCACTGGACAGAAACGCAGACCGTATCTCTGTAATTGGGATCCAGGATGTGCCGGGAAGTGCATTTAAACTGTTTAATACGTTGGCAAAACATAATATTAATGTGGATATCATCATCCAGTCCGTAGGACGGGAAGGAACAAAGGATATTTCATTTACCGTATCTCATGAGAATCTGAAGGAAGCTATCGGAGTTTTGGAGGAATATCAGGAGGTACTTGGATTTGAGAAAGTAGAATATAATTGTGATGTGGCAAAACTCTCCATCGTGGGTGCTGGTATGATGTCTAATCCAGGCGTAGCTGCCAAGATGTTCGAGTGTCTGTACAGCCAGAACGTCAATATTAACATGATAGCGACATCGGAGATCCGTATTACTGTATTGGTAAATTCTAAAGATGCAGTATCAGCAATGAATGCGGTACATGATGCATTTGGTTTGTCTGATTGATCCTTTGGAAAACAGGAAAAAGAAAAACTGCCATGTTGGCCATAGAAATTATAGTCTATGACTGGCATGGCAGTTCTGTTTCATTATGTGATATATAAATTGTCAGTAGTACAGGCTTTGTGTGATCAGTGACCTTCTATATCAGATATTGGCAGATGTGGAAGGCTGTTGTGGAATCTCGCCGTCAACATTGCGATAGAAGTTTGTCATAGTCATCATCATGTATGGGTATGCCCAGAGCAGTCCGACATAGCAGGAGAGTGCTCCTAACAGCATGATTCCGATAAAGCTGAGCAGAAGCCAGAAGTAACGGCCTTTATTTCCACGCATGAGACGGAGGCTTTCTTTATAAGCCTGAACTGGTCCCAGATCATCATAATCAGCCATGAGGAACATACATTGACTGAATGCGATTTCAAAGATGATAGTAAAAACACAGCCGATCAATGTGACAATAACAGCCAAAATGATAAATACTGGTGAAAGTGAAAAGTAAAATGCACAGATCAGAAAAATATAACCGGGCAGCATACATCCAACGCTGATCAGTATACCAAGAAGCTGCATCAGGATCACGCGGTCCGGATGGTGGCGGAAACCATAAAATAAATCTGCAAACTGTACCGGATAACCCCGGCTTCCGTCAAGAAACATCTTATAGATACCAAGCATGAGTACAGAAAGTATCAGACTGATGATCAGCAGGACCACATAGTAGAGGATCACATGAAACGGAGTACCGAACCGCAGTCCTGTAATCTGATATGCATAAGAAAGCATCCCGCTTTGACTGGAACCAGAAGCGGCGATGGATGAGCTTACAGGAATAACAGCGTTCAGAATAAATGTGATTACAAAATCAATGATCAGATAGATCAAAAATGCACCGATGTAGGTGCCGTATTGGCCAGCCAGTTGATTTCTGGACATGGCTTTTAATTCTTTGGATGAATATTTCATAATTTGCCTCCATAGTAGGGTTGAAAGGAGAATACAGTGAAACCAACGAAATCTTATCGCCTGTGTCAGATCAGCTGGTGTATCATCGGGCTGATCGTGATGGCAGAAATAATATTATTACAGATGGGGATCCAGCCGGAAAGACTGATACGTTTGTATCCGCCCTGCATATTTCATGCACTCAGCGGCGCTTACTGTCCGGGATGCGGTGGTACAAGAGCAGTTTTGGAACTGCTTCATGGTCATGTCCTTCGTTCCCTGTGGTATCATCCCATCGTTTTCTACACAGCAGCATTATATGGCTGGTACCTGATATCCAATACGATAGAATGGTTGTCCCGGGGGAAGTTATCCATCGGGAGCGGTTACCATCGCTGGTATGGGACAGCAGCTGTCATGATCGTGATAGGAAACTGCGTTCTCCGAAATCTTTTGCTGTTTGTATTCCATGTGACTTTGTGATCAGTATCCATGGAATCATAAAACGTAAGTCTATAAAAGATAGATTATAAGGACTCACCGCTGTCAGGAAGCTGTGTGTTCCAATCATTTCCATTTCCATATCTTTCAAGATATTCCTGGATGTCAGGGATGTCTTCCATTGAACCATCGGAATTATAATTATCTTCATATTCGTTATAAAAACGTTCATATTCGTTTATGAAAGTTTTATAGTATTCAGAGCTTCCGAATAAGGCGATGAGGATGATTACCAGACCAAGTACAGTTCCGGCAATAGAAAGGCCAAGACCTACTTTGGCCTGCGCCTCCATCTTTCCTTCTCTTCTTGAAAGGATGGCAAACAGGATACCCAGAGCTCCAAAGAAGAAAGAAAATCCACAGCAGATCAGTACGATAGACAGGATACCCATCACCAGAGAAGCTACCATAAAGCCGTTTGGAGATGAATGGAGCGGCCGATATCCCTGGTTGTTGTATGGATTATTTTGATTCCATTGGTTATTCTGGTTGTTTTGGTTCTGATTCCACGGATTGCCCTGATTGTTGTATGGATTATTCTGGTTCCATTGGTTATTCTGAGCATTCTGGTTCCATTGATTGTTAGGATTGTTGTATGGATCACCTGGGTTTCCTTGATCATTTCCCAGTTCATTCGGATTGGTATCTGGAGCTCCCTGTAGGTTTGGGGAGTCCGGAGTATTATCTGAATCGATGGGTTTCCATGGCTCACCAGTCCAGCCGTTGGCGGTGTTCATGGAGTCATCGGAATTAGTGTCAGGTGACTGATTGGGATTCCAATCCTGATGTTGATTTTCGTCCATTGTGTTACCTCCTTGCTTTTTTCACTTTTGCATTTTTAACCTAATCAGTATAGCATATTCGCAGGTGAAGCCGCAACAAGTATTGACAAAGGAAGCAGGGTTTTGGTAAGGTAGTACAGGACAAAATAAAGTTACAAAAAAGGATAGGAGGTCTGCACGATGAATATTATTCAGGCGTTGACAGATGAATTGCAGGTAAAAGGGTGGCAGGTGGAAGCCGCTGTAAAATTGATAGATGAGGGGAACACCATACCTTTCATTTCCCGATATAGAAAAGAGGCAACTGGTTCATTAAATGATGAAGTACTCAGAAATCTTTTTGAGAGGCTTACGTATCTTCGTAATCTGGAAGAAAAGAAGACGCAGGTACTTTCCAGTATAGAGGAGCAGGGGAAGCTGACAGAGGAGCTGAGGAAGGCGATCCTGGAAGCACAGACTCTGGTTGTTGTGGAGGATCTCTATCGTCCATACCGGCCGAAACGCCGCACCCGTGCTACGATCGCAAAAGAAAAGGGATTGGAACCATTGGCTGATATCATCCTGCTTCAGATGACAACAAAATCTCTGGAGGAAGAGGCAGAGGCATTTGTCTCAGAGGAAAAGCAGGTTGCAAGTGTAGAAGAAGCGATTGCCGGAGCGCAGGATATTTTGGCAGAAGCAATCTCGGATGAGGCAGATTACAGGATCAGGATACGTAATATGACCGTAAAGAGCGGTTCGATTTCATCTGTGGCGAAAAAGGCAGAGGAAGAATCCGTGTATGAGATGTATTATGATTTTGAGGAGCCGATCGCGAAGATCGCAGGGCATAGAGTGCTTGCTCTGAACCGCGGTGAGAAGGAAAAGATCCTCACGGTGAAAGTGAATGCACCAGAGGAAGAGATCCTGTCCTGGCTGAAACGTCAGGTGATCAAGAAAGATAATAAAAACACGAAGCCTGCTCTTGAACAGGTTGTGGAGGATAGCTATAAGCGTTTGATCGCACCAGCCATCGAGCGTGAGATCAGGAATGATCTGACGGAGAAGGCAGAGGACGGAGCAATCAAAGTATTTGGAAAGAATCTGGAGCAGCTTTTGATGCAGCCGCCTATCGTGGGTAAGGTGGTACTTGGCTGGGATCCGGCTTTCCGTACAGGGTGCAAGCTGGCAGTAGTAGACGAGACAGGAAAAGTCCTTGATACAACCGTTATTTACCCTACCGCACCTACCAGTGAGGCAAAGATCAAAGCGGCGAAGGATACCTTGAAAAAAATGATCACAAAGTACAATATCCAGCTGTTTTCTGTAGGAAATGGTACAGCTTCCAGGGAATCAGAACAGATCATTGTGGAACTGTTAAAGGAAATCCCTCAGAAAGTACAGTATGTGATCACTAATGAGGCGGGGGCTTCGGTCTATTCTGCAAGTAAACTTGCTACCGAAGAGTTCCCGAACTTTGATGTGGGACAAAGGAGTGCGGCATCCATAGCCAGAAGACTTCAGGATCCATTGGCAGAGCTGGTAAAGATAGATCCAAAAGCCATCGGTGTCGGACAGTACCAGCACGATATGAACCAGAAAAAGCTGGGTGAAGCGCTGAGTGGCGTGGTGGAAGACAGCGTAAATAAAGTAGGTGTGGATCTGAACACAGCATCCGCCTCCCTGCTGGAATATATTTCCGGTATCAGTAAGGTGATCGCTAAAAATATCGTTGCTTACAGGGAAGAAAATGGAAAGTTCAGAAGCCGCCGTGACCTTTTGAAGGTTGCAAAACTGGGACCGAAAGCATATGAGCAGTGTGCCGGATTCATGAGGATCACTGGCGGAAAGAATCCGCTGGATGCCACAAGCGTTCATCCAGAGACCTATGAAGCAGTGGAGAAACTTTTTGAGAAACTGGGATTCACGGTAAAGGATTACTTTGGAAATGGTCCGACAGCGATATTTATCAAGGATTACAAAAAGACTGCTGAAGAACTGGGCATTGGAGAAATCACTCTTCGTGATATTATCAAGGAATTGGGCCGTCCGGGAAGAGATCCCCGTGAGGATATGCCAAAACCGATCCTGCGTTCAGACGTACTGGATATGAAGGACTTAAAAGAAGGTATGGTACTGAAAGGCACTGTCCGTAATGTAATTGATTTTGGTGCCTTTGTAGATATCGGTGTCCATCAGGATGGCTTAGTCCATATCTCGCAGATCTGTGACAAATACATCAAACACCCGCTGGAAGTAGTGAGTGTGGGAGATGTGGTCGATGTAAAGGTTATCAGTGTGGATGTTGGAAAGAAAAGAATCGGATTGTCTATGAAGGGGATTCAGTAGGATGATCAGATAAGTAAAGATACAGGGGCGCCCCACTTGTTCGCCGGCTGCATAAGTGCAGTTGGAACAAGTGGGGCGCCCTATCTTATTGCTTGATAAAAATAATGTTACATACTGTATTTTTCAAAGATCCAGAAAGCTTCTTTGTTATCAGCTCCATAATCAAGAGATTGGCAGATACGCATGAATAATCGGCTGCCATCTGTCTTACAGTAATGATATTCCACCATGTTGCCACCTTTTAGAGCTTCATTGATAGAGTCATAATTAAGAAATTGCAGGAACTTTGAACGTTCAGCGGGTATGACAAAGGTATTGACGTAATTTCTGAGTGCTTCCAGAAAACGATAATCAGTTTCCTTTAACATTTCTGTGAAATAGGATGGCTGGTAGATGATCCTGGTCTTATCAGTGTCCAAATCCACTACATACACACCCATGAATGAAGGAGAAATGATAGACAGGAAGGTGTCAGCATCTTTCTTTTCCTGAAGGATCTGCTCGAGTTTACGATTCATATCGCGCGATTTTTTTACATCGCCCTGTTCCTGATAGTATTGATGTTTGGCCTGGTACATCTTATGCTCGGCATCTTTGATGAGTTTATCCAGTTCCCAAGGTGAGTCTGACCAGGAAAGCCCCACGGAAACATTATAATCGGCTTCATTTATCTGCGAAATGAAATGAGCGATCTTATCTTCCAGTATTTCCTGCGGATCGGTGCTGAAAATAACGAATTCATCTCCGCCTATACGATACTTATGATCATTGACGTAATTTTGGGTGATGATATGCCCTATGTTTTTAAGCATTTTATCACCGGCGGAATGGCCAAGATGGTTGTTCAGCTCGTGAAGACCATTTACATCGATATATATACAGCCAAGACAGGAAGAACTGCTTGGAAGATATGATAAAGGCAGTGAAATAAATTGCTGGTAACTGTTTCTGTTGTGAAGACCCGTTAAAGAATCGATACTTCCCATACGTTGTATCAGACGATAAGAAGTCACACTGTTGAGTGCCATCATAAAATCCCGCGCTATATCCTCTAAAAAATCGGTATTATCCCAGCGATATGCCATGTTGACGGCACCTAGCAGTGCACTGAGACGATGGTCAGAATCAAATACAGGGACGATCATGAGGCTGCTGACATCAGCACCTTTGACACTTTGGATCTCCGCCAGACAAAGATCATTTGGAGCGATATCGTTGTACAAAAGAAGGCTTTCGTTTTGAAAAAGATGCCGGCTTATCTGCGGAAAGGAAGATTCAATGTTGGAATTTGTCAGTTGTTTCACCTTATCGGAACAATGATCTGGACAGACACGGACTTCCTGAATGGTCTGAGCATTCAGAGAAAACAGAAAAGCGGATTCTGCCTGCAAAATGGAAGAAGTGACTTCCAGAGCCTGTTCGATGCATTTTGGATTTTTGTATGCGTCAAATAAGATTTGCTGAACAGCCAGCTGATCTTGTGTCCGTTTTAAAAGTTGATTCTCCTTATTGGAAAGATTATTCACCAGTCGAAGAACGACGAGCAGGTAAAAGAGAAAGAAAAGAATCTCCACTGAAAATAAAGCCGCAAAAATACACCGGATCATGAACGAGCTGCCGGTTACGATATGTGTGAGTGCAAGGTAAGCCAATAAGATACTGACTCCAATGGAGATAAATAAAAAGATAGGCTCTCGGAATCTTGAGCCTGCCGACTAAGATTCAACAGTCGGTTGAACCTTGAAAAGTAAATATTATCCAGAATGGATATGACAAGTAAT
>SAAH01000219.1 GCA_009929525.1 Clostridia bacterium
ATCTACCAGTGCGGAGCAAGAAACATTCTTTTTGATGATGTTTTGGCGTTAGTAGCGTGAACTTATTGTGCATTTTTTTAAATTTGCTCATTTATAGAAGATAATTTATACTCTATATGCCGACTTGCAATTGTGATCAGCTTATTGGTAAATGGGAATTCATAAAAGATTTTTAATCAACTTTCCATGATGAACTTTGATGAGCAAAAATACCGCTAAATAGTGAAAAACAACACTATTTAGCGGTATTTTTTCGAATATAATATGTAACTGTCCCGTAGGCAGTGTCTGTGAGGGCACTGAACAGATACTGTAATATTAACGCGTTTCCCAGATTTCATGTCTCAAAATCATTTCAGATATTTCTCACGATTCTCCGCCGTATTATCATACCAGTCATCCGGGAATTCTTTTTGTGCTGTGCTGCCGGTCAGTGCTGCCAGTTCTGTGTTGAATTCTTCCTCTGAACAGTCTGTGTGAGTTTTTTCTGCCCATTCAGCTTCATGGGCCTCATCGTATCGCCCGCACCAATAATAATGGTCATCGCCATTTGTTCTGTCTACGTACGTACCCACCATCGTTTTCCAAGACTCATACTCCACCGTACTCTCTCTTTCTGAGATATCTTCCAGATAGGCGTAGGTGATCTCCTCACCAGCATTATTATCTTTTTCATAGGAAGTAACGTAGATGCCGGTTCCCGGATAGTACCACTTTAGTTTATCGCAAAAGCCCACATCGATCGTCCCTGGTTTCGTGTAGGCATAGATGCCTATATAGCCGTAACTGTCATAAGGCAGTTTCAAAATCAGCTCCGGGATGCCATTTCCATCGATATCAACCAGCATAAACTGCATGCCTCCGGTGGATACCTGCGTTCCTGCATTCCAAAAGATCATATCCTCTTCCAGCATTTCACGATAGCTTTCCATTACCGTATTGAATTTTTTTGTTCCAACACCTGCCCCGACATTAGTATCCGGTGCTGCCGATACGGTGCTGTTTTCCGGCACATCAGAATCTTCTGTGCCGCTTGGCATTTCAGATTCCATGATGTTATCTTCTGTGCCGGGATCCGGTTCATCCTCAGATGCTGTAGATGTGGAATCATTTTTGGCTGTTTCCTTATTCTCCTGCCAGTTATCGATCAGCCCCAGCAGATACTCCACTTTTTCTCCTGAAGACAAGCTGGCCTGACCATTTCCACCTCCATCTGTAGAGTGGTCTGCTGCACCTCCACCCGAAACTGCGCACCCAGGAAAAACTAATATCATACCTGCCAATACACATGAAAAAATCAATCTTTTTTTCTTCATCTTATCTCCCCTTCATCAACAATATCCATACTCATATATGCTGCGAACTTCTATACTACCTCATCTGCCGATTTCCCTGACTCTCTGTCAGCTTATCGAACAATTCCTGTATAATCTGCCGGCACCATCATATTTCCCTGGGTTGGCGAGCATCCCTGTCCGTCATCCAGGCAGGAGTCCATAGCTGCGATCCATGTATATTCTGACGCATTGGTAAAAAGATCCTTCGCAGTGAATCTATCCTTGCCGGTATCCTTATGAAATGAGGTATATCCATCAATATCAGCATAATCATGAGCAAGTACGTTTCCATGCAAAAGCCCTGTCATATCTTTGAGGATACCATAATATTTGTCAAAAATTCCGCCTGCTGTTTTGCGATACTCTTCCTCGGATGCGTATCCCGAAGGCGCATCGACCACATCAGAACCAGTCCCAACCGCCGGTGTGTCTGGATACTCTGAAAAAATCTGGGTCACAGGATTCTCTGAAATATCTGACACTGTTCCATATTCTGCATATACTGACCCGTCACTTCCCATTCCGTAAGTCCAATAATTCTTCGAGCTTAGTGTTTGATCCTGATAGGTCAACTCTCTTATTGCCTCATCACCGCCGCCATTCAGCCTCTCAAAACCATAGACATACAATGAAGGCGTACCATTTTTCTCTCCCAAGAATACTGCGGTCCTCACATTATTCATGTTCTTTGCCAGCTGACTTACTGAAAATGTCTTTGCATCTGCCAGTGAAACCGCTCCATCTGCTGCTTCATACACTTCCAGATACATCTTTGCTTCTTCACCCGGCGTAAAGCGGACCGTCACGAGTTCCTCTTTTCCATCACTGTCCAGATCATGGATCAGGGCACTGAGTATTCCGTTCATAGGCGCATCATTTCCATGCTTAAACGCCTCTCTGTCCTCGGACAAACGCCATGGCTCTGTTGTCATGATGCCATATTGGATCGCCAAAGTATCCTTCAGATATTGTGACAAAAGGGCAGATATGTCCTCCTTGGGTGTTGGTTCCGGTGTAAGAGCAGGGGTAAGTGCAGGTGTTATATCCGTTGTTGGATCATCACCTGATTCTCCCGTCTCTGATTCTCTCTTTTTATACATATTCAGGTCTGGCTGCAGACCCATATCCTTTGCCAATGCAGTCATCGATGCTCCAATATCCAGCATAGGATAACTATCCGGTTGTCCCTCACGATCTGCAGTTGCTGTCTGTGCATACTGCAAAAGATAGTCTCTCACCTGTCCCACCGACATCGATGGATCAACTGACCAAAGCCGGGCTGCTGAAGCCGATACCATCGGTGCTGCGAAGGAAGTACCACTCTCCAATTTATTTTTATTATAATTCCAGATATCCACTCCCGGAGCACAGATATCTACATTTGTACCATAATTTGCACCTTCATAAAGATGATAATCTTTTGAGCCATGCACCACATCTACCGCACTTACGATCATAACATGTTTATAGTGGCTCAGTTGTCAAGACAAAAATCTAAGATTTTTATAATGAACTGATATGGTGAATAAGTGACAAGGAGCATGGGAAGGATAGTGGAACACTCCCCAGATCCATATGTGCATTAAGCTACATATGGCAAGAGCATTGCCGGATAGTAGCATTCAGCCGGTGTTTTGTAATCAAGTGCAGAATGACGACGGTCAAAGTTATAGGTGT
>SAAH01000220.1 GCA_009929525.1 Clostridia bacterium
AGGAATCAGATTCCTTATATTTGGGGCATTTTTTGAAAGTTGTTTATAAAGACATGGTTTAATTCAGGTCTATGTGGATAAAACTGCGGAAACTCAAGCTATCTTTGTATTTACACGATAGATGATCATGCCAGAACCTGGCAGTTTGTATTCCAGCCCATCCATGGCCGTACCCTTTTGCCGATATTCCACCACAAAGAATTCCGTACTTGAAAGCGGTGATTTTAAAATATATGCCTGATCACCCTCTGCACTTGTTGCCGGAACAAGAGTCCGTGTTCCAGCTTCACTTACCTCTTCAAACGTCAGCCATCCGCCAATACTGGATCTTAGATATGCCAGCGGAAACTGCAGGAAAGTAGAGGTTGTTGCCATCAGATCCCATACATCCACAGGATGATCATTGCCAGATTCTTTGTACAGATCCGGGAATCCCAAGCTGTGCATAAATTCATGACATACCACACCGATACGCATATTAGGATCTTCAAAGACATGATAGGAATCGATCATATTATATGCGCCCAGTGACTTCTCATTTACCAGAAGAGAACCTGGATAATCTGCCTTATGAGGATACATATCCTCACCTCTGCTTGCTTCATCAGCAATATATGGTACAAAGGTGACATTATCTATATATCCATCTCCATTACCATCAAGATACGCATCGGCAGCTATCTGACTTTGCAGTTGTCCCATACAAGCCTGAATAAGTCCTATCTCATTCGTCTGAAGACTGGGATCCACAACATAAGGAGTGATCACTCCTGTTGCTGCATCATATTGTGGAAGTACATTGTTCACTTCAAACTGTCCATAAGAAACTGCATTCAGATAGTTTTTTAATGTCTTAGGTGTACTGCTGTCATTTGACCAGAAGCTCAGAGCATCTTTCTGATACGTTGTATTTGCATAGCTTTCCGGAACAGTATTCATAAAATTAGTACCAGGATCTTCAGGCGTAATCTCCGCGAACTGAACGAACAGTACTATATTATTAAATTTCTTGACTTCTGTACCAGTTTTCTGCGCATATACCTGAACTGGGATCATTGTGCCGATCATTATAAATGCCAGTAAAATTGATAAAAACCTTTTTTTCTTTTCTCCCATGGAACTTCCCCCTTCATTCTGAGAACCACACCTTCTCTTATTACCTTAGGCCTATTATATACCCGTAAAATGGGGAAAATCCATGTAAAATATCGTTCTGACACAATCATTCATTTTTTTACCAAATCTTATCCAACAGTTCCTTTATCAACAACGTTTTATCTACATAATAATAATCGGTTTGAGTCCTATGCGAGAAACAACTCATTATTGAGCTAAAAATGTTCTCTTTCTCCCATGTTATCAACGGTATGATGATTTGCTTTTATCAATAAATAAACTGCCACGATCAGCGCAATCAATTCTGCTATCGGAAATGCGAACCAGATCATTTCCGCTGCATTATTCATCACCGAAAATATCTTTGCTAAAGGTAAAACAATAACCAGAAGTCTTAGCAGCGAAATAATAAGTGAACTGATTCCACAGTCTAATGCCTGGAACACTCCCTGCAAAGCAATATTTCCTCCTGCAAACAGGAATCCGAAGGAAATGATACGAATTGCCATGATGCACAGTCTTGCAGTTTCATCAGACAATCCAAAAACTGCCACCAGCGGTGCTGCAAAGACCTGGAGCAAGATGATTCCCACAGCCATAATGATTTCTACATAAATGATTCCATATCGAATTCCTTCTTTTACACGCTTCTTACTGCCCATTCCATAATTGAAAGATACTATTGGCGTGATCGCATCCCTCAGACCAAATCCAGCGAAGAAAATAAACTGTTGGATTTTATAAAAAATACCATATGCAGTAACTGCCGCTGTAGACACTGCTCCAAAAATTATATTTACTCCATACGTCATAAAAGACATCAACGCCTGCATAATAATTGCTGGAAATCCTATGACATAAATCCCTTTTACGATATTTCTCTTTAGTTTCAAATATCGCAAGCCATGCATTACTTCTTTATTTTTTCCATAATGAAAATACATTGCCAACAGAAAGGAAGCTATCTGCCCGATCACCGTCGCGTAAGCAGCTCCTGCAATTCCCATTTCAGGCAGACCAAAATATCCAAAAATCAAGATTGGATCAAGCACAATATTGATCACTGCTCCAGCAATCATTGCCGCTGTAGAATATATTGATTTTCCCGTTGCCTGCAGGATTTTTTCATAAATTGCAAACATAACCATTCCAACGCAGGCAAATGTACAAATCTTCAAATATGTGTTACCCATACCTAAGATGACGGTATCTGTTGTTTGCGTTCTTAAATATAAGTCAATCCCAAACAACCCAAAGATCAAAAATACGATATAAATAATAATACCCAGTGTCACTCCGTTTCCTGCGATATAAGCTACCTTCTCTTTCCTGTTTTCGCCAAGTGCTCTGGATAATATAGCATTGACTCCCACTCCGGTTCCTACTCCAAATGCAACGATCAACATCTGAACAGGAAAAGCCAGCGTCAGTGCATTCACTGCAGATTCGCCTGCATGTATCATGCCCTCTGAATCTGGTATTCTTGCCACAAACATACTGTCTACAATATTATAGCATGCCTGCAGCACCATGGATAAAATCATGGGCACACCCATAGACAGCATAATCTTTGAGACCTTTTCTGTTCCCATTTTATTCATGGAAATCATTTGTTCTTTTTGTTCCATTTCTCTTTCTCCTTGATCAAATATTTTCGGAGACTTTTTCGGAAAGCTGCCACAACCCTATTGCAAGCGAAAAAAAAGCGCAAAACCAAATAATCTGGTTTTACGCTTTTCGCCACTCGATTTAAATATTATAACAAATTTTTTTCTTATATGTCAAAGGTAAAAAGTTCTTGAGTTTCCGCAGTTTTATCCACATAGACCTGAATTAAACCATGTCTTTATAAACAACTTTCAAAAAATGCCCCAAATATAAGGAATCTGATTC
>SAAH01000103.1 GCA_009929525.1 Clostridia bacterium
CTTCGTGTCAAGTGATTTTTTGAAAAAGGTGGAGAAAAAATAAAAATGGAATCTCAGAAGCCAGATAAACAGAGGCTTAGAGATTCCGAGAGTCTATTACATGTTATAGGGAGAAAAATAATGAAGAAAAAACTTCGGCATATATTGCCGATAATGTGCATGATCGGAGGCTTAACAATGACAGGATGCGGACAACAGGAAAAATTAAAAAGCAGTGAGCCGGTAGAAAAATCTTTTGAGGAGGTATCGGTTCATGATCCTTCCGTACTGCAGGGAGAAGACGGAGAATATTATATCTTCGGATCTCATCTGGCAGTTGCCAGGACTTCGGATCTTATGAACTGGACCTATGTAAATCAGGGTGTGAAAAATGATAATACAGTGATACCAAATGTGGTAAATGAGATGAAAGAGGCATTCGAATGGTCACATAGTAATACCTTCTGGGCACCGGATGTGGTACAATTAAACGATGGAAGCTACGTGATGTATTACTGTAACTGCAAGGGTGACGAACCACTGTCCTGCCTTGGGATGGCGGTCTCTGATTCCATAGAAGGTCCTTATACCAATAAAGGCATCATACTCAAGTCGGGTATGGGAGCGGATGTGGAAGATGAGGACGGCAATCTTTATCAGGCGACGCAGGATCCTAACGTGGTGGATCCGGATGTGTTCTATGATGAGGATGGCAGACTCTGGATGCTCTATGGATCTTACTCCGGTGGGATATTTATAAAAGAAATGGATCCGGAGACAGGCGAACCTCTGGAGAGCGGATATGGAAAGAAGCTTTTGGGTGCCAATCATCTTCGCATCGAGGGACCATACATCATTTACAATAAAGAGACAGGATATTATTATATGTACCTTTCCTTCGGCGGTCTTGATTCAGACGGAGGATACAATATCCGTGTCTGCCGCTCGGAGAATCCAGATGGACCTTATGTGGATTCGATGGGACAGGACATGATCGACTGTAAAGGCCCGTCGGGTTCATTTTTCAGTGATGTGAGTGCGGAACTATATGGTACTAAGCTTATGGGAAATTACAAATTCCTGTGGGAAGAGGGCGAGGAAGGCGAGAACCGGGACGGCTATCTGTCACCGGGACATAATTCCTGTCTGTATAAGGAAGACACCGATCAGTATTTTATCATATACCACACTCGTAGGGAAAATCATGGAGAAGATCATGAGGTTCGGGTCCATCAGATGTTCTTTAACGAAGATGGGTGGCCGGTTGTTGCACCTTACCGATATGCGGAGGAAACCCTGGCAGCGGTTGAGAAAAAAGATGTGACAGGCAGATACAAATATATCAATCATGGAAGAAAGATCTCAGCGGATATCAATGAATCCGTAGATATAGAGCTAGAGTCAAATGGAAAGATCACCGGAGCCGCAGAAGGTACATGGGAACTGACCGGAGACTCGGATATTTCCCTGACAGTAGATGGCGACACCTACAAGGGAGTATTTTTGAAACAGTGGGATGAAGACGGTAAAAAATATGTGATGACATTTACCGCACTGTGCACCGAGACGGGAGTATCTGTCTGGGGAAGTGGATTAAACAGTATAGAGGAGTAGAATGAGATGACAAAATTAGTAATTAATCCAAACAAAAAAATGAGCAAGATCAATAAGGAAATCTACGGACATTTTTCCGAACATCTGGGAAGATGTATCTATGAAGGATTGTATGTGGGAGAAGATTCTCCTATCGAAAATGTAAATGGTATGCGTACGGATGTGGTAAATGCCCTGAAAGAGATGCGTATCCCAGTTCTTCGCTGGCCGGGAGGCTGCTTTGCAGACGAGTATCACTGGATGGACGGGATCGGACCAAAAGAGGAAAGAAAGAAAATCATCAACACCCATTGGGGCGGCGTGGTGGAAGACAATAGCTTTGGAACGCACGAGTTCTTCGAACTTTGCCGTCAGCTTGGCTGCGAGACTTATATCAATGGTAATCTGGGCAGCGGTACAGTAAGAGAGATGTCTGAGTGGGTAGAATACATGACCTTCGAGGGAGTATCTCCCATGGCCGAGCTTCGGGCAAAAAATGGTCATGAAGAACCGTGGAAGGTAGATTTCTTCGGCGTGGGAAATGAAAACTGGGGCTGCGGCGGCAATATGAACCCTGACTACTATGCAAATGAATACCGCAGATATCAGACCTACGTGCGTGATTACAAATCAGACCATAAGATCCAGAAGGTCTGCTGCGGCGCAAATGTGGATGATTATGACTGGACAAGAGGTGTACTTGGCACCTGCTTCAACCATTCCCTGCCGGAACAGTATGGATTTATGGATGGATTATCTCTTCATTATTATGTGCATCCGGAAGGCTGGGAGATCAAGGGAAGTGCCACCGACTTTGATGAGAAGGTATGGTACAAAACTTTGAATAAAGCACTGTACATGGAAGAATTGATCAAACGTCACGAAACGATCATGGATGAGTATGATCCGAAGAAAGAGATCGCTATGATCGTAGATGAGTGGGGAACCTGGTTTACCTGTGAGCCGGGCACGAATCCGGGATTTTTATATCAGCAGAACACGATGAGGGATGCTCTTGTTGCAGGAATCACACTGAACATCTTCAACAAACACAGTGACCGTATCAAAATGGCAAATATCGCCCAGCTTGTCAATGTGCTTCAGTCTGTGATCCTGACCGAAGGCGAGAAGATGATAAAAACACCAACGTACCATGTGTTTAATATGTACAAATATCATCAGGATGCGATGCTGGTAGAGAGCAGCGTGGAGACAGAGACGATCGGTGTGGATGAAGAATATCAGGTTCCGAACCTGACAGAATCTGTGTCTGTGGATGAAGATGGCGTGATGCATATCACTGTGACAAACTTGTCAGCAGAGACAAGCTATGATATCGATACCGTTGTGATCGACCGGAAAATCGGAGCAATCACAGGCGAGATACTGACAAATGAGATGCATGCGATGAATACATTTGAAGATCCGGAAGTGGTAAAAACTGCGAAATTTGATCAGGTTACTGTTACAGATGGCGGTTTGAAATTTACGATCCCTGCCTGCAGTGTGATCCATCTGGCAGTAAAATAATTAACTGACAGCGGCATGAGAATATCATGCTGCAAAGAAGGTAAATTTTAATATCAAAATGGACATTGGTGTTGGAGAAGCTGAGGAGCGAAAAATTGAGCAGTGAAAAACAGAGAGTTTGTCGGAAGTGCCTGCTTCGGGAGATGAAGGAGGACGATTACTTCAAGACAATGCGTGAGTACATCCAAGGACTTCCCGAGGAGGATAAGGTCACAGATGAGGTCTATGAGCAGCGGCTGAAGTTTTGCAAAGAATGCGAGAACCTCCTCAATGGAATGTGCCGGATATGCGGGTGTTTTGTGGAGATGCGGGCAGCGATGAAAGTAAAGAGCTGTCCCGGGGTTGAGAAATATTGGGAGAGAGATATCGTGTAGCAGCGGTATCTCTTTTTGCATTATACGAGGAAAGTTGAACTTCATGTGATTGCACACAAAATTATTCGAGAACCTAGAGGGGAAAGGGCATATCGAAAAAATTTGATAATTATTGCCTCGACACGAACATAATTGACTTACATTTAAGCAGATATTGCATAAGAAACTGTGACAACAGGGTGTATATAAAATAATCACAGATACTGCCTCGGAATATAAAAAATACGTGGCACAAGGAACAAGAAAATTTACCGATGCCTCATTTGCAGGAAATTTCAACGAAATCTCAACGAAATCATGTGTAATATAGCGAAATAACAGATGCTGTGAGGCATGTGAATGATTTTCTGGCTATACGCCTCGTTGACAAAAAAGTTGTGCAAAGTAAGTTTGATCATATTGCTGTTCACTCGCAATTTCATTAATTGAAAGAAGAATTGAAAGAAGAATTAAAAGAAGAAATAAGTTAATGACATTGTGGGTAAACAGAAATCTGTAATCCGGGGCAAAGACAAGCAAGATTCGCCTCCTGCCCTGCGCCAGGACTAATAACGCGGCAATAGTATAAATGTGTTGTAGATGCCCCAATTCACTTGAAATCTGAATCAGCATTAGCGGTGGAGACATCACTATTAACATCGATTTTCATTGGATATATGGAAGGAATATGGTACCATAGGAAAAAGAACAGAGGCGTCATTGTAATGACAGAGACAGAGATAAACCTGCGGTTAAGAAAGTGACTGCCAAATTAATAAGTGTTCAATTGTGGTGGATTCCATTCTTTGTTAAATTATAATTAGTGAATATCTTTTGCGATTTCACAAGGAAAATGTTTGGAAATAAAAAATATTTGCTGAGACAGGTACGAAGAGAATATTTCATAAATCAAAGTCGAAAGGATGAGGAAGATGACAATTAACACGATCATACATGAAAAAAGAAAAGAACTTGGGATGACGCAGGAACAGGTTGCTTCTTATCTGGGAGTTTCCACACCGGCAGTAAATAAATGGGAAAAGGGAGTGTCTTATCCTGATGTTACACTGCTTCCGGCCCTGGCAAGAGTGTTGAATACAGATTTGAATACCTTACTTTCCTTTAAAGAGGATATGTCAGAGAAGGAAATCGGATTGTTCCTTAACAAGCTGTCTCAGATCGCAGACAACGATGGACTTGATAAAACTTTTGATATTGCCATGGAAAAGATAAAAGAATTTCCTACATGTTACTCTCTGATCTTGAATGTGGCATTATTTTTGGAGGGAACTTTGATGTTGGGTACAGGTGACAAAGAGGATGAATCGTATAAAAAAACTATAGAAGACTTATACCGTCGCTCCCTGGAGAGCAAGGATAGTGCAATACAAAATCAGGCAAAGTCTCTCCTGATATCAAAATACAGGCAGCGGGAGGAATATGAGAAAGCGCAGGAGCTCATCCAATCCCTGCCGGATGAATCACCGGTAGATAAAAAACAGCTTCAGGCAACCTTATATCTTAAACAGGGGAGATTAGAAGAAGCTGCAAAACTGGAAGAAGAAAAACTTTTATCTGCTGCAAATGAGATCCAGACGACGCTCATAACGCTGATGGAAATTGCATTAAAAGAAAACCGGATGGAAGATGCCAAATACATGGCAGATATATCAAAAAAGGGAGCAGAACTCTTTGATTTGTGGGAATACAACTCATATGTGGCACATTTTCAACTCTATATGGTCAGCAAAAATCGCATAAAATGTTTGAAAACACTGATTCCTATGCTAAAATCCCTTACCCACAAATGGGATACCAGCAACTCACCACTATATCGCCATATCCCGACCAAGGAAGTTGATACCGGAATGGGGAAAAAGTTCAGGAAAACGATCCTGCAGTCATTAGCTGCGGATGAAGAGGCAGATTTTTTAAAGGAAAGTAAGGAATTGCAGGCGTTACTGAGAGAAGAAAATTTGGAGATTGATGGTAAGGAAGAATGACAAATATTTGTAAAATGCTATAGCCGGGCATATTCCTAAAAATCGGAATGTCATACCCCGCAAATTCTAAAAAGGGAGGCAGCAGGAATAAGATTTCTTATATATGACTCAAAAAGCAATAAAAAGTACAAAAAAGGAAGAAAATAACCGAGATATCGATAGAAACGTGGCAGATTTAAAGGAAAATAGTCTATATGCCGCACGAGGCAGGTAAGTCAAAGAATGATTGAATCTGCATGTAAGGCAATGACATATGTTTATGCGGAGAATCCTGATTGCAGGATTCTTTTTTTAAATAAAAAATAAAAATATTTAAAATATAGTTGACAAGTAGGAATAATAGGTTTAATATAACCTCATCAGATAAACATACTAAAGTGATAGGAAATATAGGAAACAAAAACAAAGCCCAGAAAGAGAGGAAAACAAAATGGCAAACATATATAAAGGAACATTAGGTCTGATAGGAAATACTCCACTCGTGGAAGTAACGAATATTGAAAAAGAATTAGGATTGGAAGCTACTGTGTTAGTGAAACTGGAGTATTTTAACCCGGCGGGCAGCGTAAAAGACAGGATTGCAAAAGCGATGATCGAAGACGCAGAAGCGAAGGGTATCCTAAAAGAAGGTTCCGTCATCATCGAACCAACTTCAGGAAATACAGGTATTGGCCTTGCCTCCATCGCTGCAGCGAAGGGATATCGGATCATCCTTACCATGCCGGAGACGATGAGTATCGAGAGAAGAAACATCCTGAAAGCATACGGTGCAGAACTTGTGCTGACGGACGGAGCAAAGGGAATGAAGGGAGCCATCGCAAAAGCAGATGAGCTTGCCAAAGAGATCCCGAACAGCTTTATCCCAGGCCAGTTTGTGAATCCGGCAAATCCTGAGATCCATAGAAATACCACAGGTCCTGAGATCTGGAAAGATACAGACGGAAAGGTCGATTATTTTATCGCAGGTGTTGGAACCGGCGGAACGCTTACCGGTGTGGGAGAGTATCTGAAGTCCCAGAACCCGGAAGTGAAGATCGTAGCTCTTGAGCCTGCAGGTTCACCGGTCCTTTCAGAAGGAAAAGGCGGACCGCATAAGATACAAGGAATCGGAGCAGGATTTGTACCTGATGTATTGAATACAAAAGTATATGATGAAATCTTCAAAGCTGAAAATGAGGATGCATTTGCAACAGCAAAACTACTGGCAAGAAAAGAAGGGATCCTGGTAGGAATCTCATCCGGAGCCGCCCTTCACGCAGCGATCCAACTGGCGAAAAAACCGGAAAATAAAGGAAAAACCATCGTGGCATTACTGCCGGATACAGGAGACCGGTATTATTCCACACCATTATTTACAGAAGCATAGGATGAAGGAAACCCGGTTAGAGAGCAACATGGAAATAATTATATAAAAAACCCATACTACTAAGAGAGTGAAGAAAGAGGTATTATTATGAGCGAAAAAATCACAAGAGAAAATAGAAAATTCAAATTCGAGACATTGCAGTTACACGTAGGACAGGAAAGTCCTGATCCGGTTACAGACGCAAGAGCAGTTCCGATCTATCAGACGTCATCCTTTGTATTCCGTAACAGCGACCACGCAGAGGCACGTTTTAATCTGTCAGATGCAGGTAACATCTATGGCCGTCTGACAAATCCGACAGAAGATGTATTTGAGAAGAGAATCGCAGCACTGGAAGGCGGAGTTGCAGCATTGGCAGTAGCTTCAGGAGCAGCAGCGATCAACTACACCATTGAGAATCTGGCGCAGAATGGAGATCATATCGTATCTGCGAAAAATATTTACGGCGGATCATATAACCTGCTGGCACACACACTTCCGCAGTACGGGATCACAGCTACATTTGTAGACATCTTTGATTATGCAGCAGTGGATGCAGCAGTTCAGGAGAATACAAAGGCGATCTTTATAGAGACTCTGGGAAATCCAAACTCAGATGTGGTTGATATCGAGAAAGTGGCACAGATCGCACACGCTCATAAGATTCCGCTGGTAGTAGACAATACATTTGCTACTCCATACCTTGTACGACCGATCGAGTACGGCGCAGACATCGTGGTCCATTCCGCAACCAAGTTCATCGGCGGACATGGAACGACCATCGGTGGTGTGATCGTGGACAGCGGTAAGTTTGACTGGGAGGCATCAGGCAAATTCGCTTCATTAACAGAGCCAAACCCAAGCTATCATGGAGTCAGCTTTACAAAGGCAGTAGGGCCGGCAGCTTTCGTGACGAAGATCCGGGCGATCCTTCTCAGAGACATGGGTGCAACGATATCCCCATTCCATTCATTTATATTCCTGCAGGGACTTGAGACACTTTCCCTTCGTGTAGAGCGTCATGTAGAAAATGCGCTCAAGGTGGTTCAGTATCTGAATGCTCATCCGCAGGTTGAGAAAGTTCATCATCCATCTGTCACAGATGATGCAGATCAAAAAGAATTATATGCAAAATATTTCCCGAATGGCGGAGGATCTATCTTCACCTTTGAGATCAAGGGAGACGCACAGAAAGCAAAAGACTTTATTGATAATCTGGAACTGTTTTCATTGTTGGCAAATGTAGCGGATGTGAAATCTCTGGTCATCCACCCGGCTACCACCACTCATAGCCAGTGCACCGAAGAAGAACTGTTGGATCAGGGCATCAAGCCGAATACCATCCGTCTTTCTATCGGAACTGAGAATATCGATGATATCCTTCAGGATCTGGATGAGGCATTCAAAGCAGTTGCGGAGTAATCGATGAAACTTTCAAAAAAAGGAAGATATGGGATCCGGGCACTGATAGATCTGGCGGTGTATTCCAGAGATACACACGTTTCCCTGAACAGTATTGCGGAGAGAAATAATATTTCTCCGCAATTTCTGGAACAGGTCTTTGCCAGTCTCAGGCGAGCCGGGATCGTGAGGAGCATCAAGGGGCCGCAGGGAGGATACCTTCTGAGCAGCGAACCGGAGAATATAACGGTAGCTTCGATCCTGGAAGTGCTGGAAGGAAATTATCTGGTAGAGAATGAAGAAATACCCAAGGAGGGTACAAGCTATGCCTCCTCTTTGACTATGCAGGAGCTGGTGATCGATACGGTGAATACAAAATTGAATGGGATACTGCAGAACCTTACGCTGGCAGATCTGGAAAAGAGTTATATGAAGAAGGTCAGCCAGAGCCAGGATATGTATTATATATAGAAAAAATCATAAAGTGGGCATATGAGTCTGGACTATGATTCAATAGACGGCTATACTGGAAGTATAACAGTACATGGAAAATGGAATGAAACTGGTCGTCAGATATGTAGAAGAAATCGAAAAAAGAGGGAATGAAGAATGTGTGAAGTGTTCGGAATCTGCGCAAGGTGCGAAACCAAGATCAATGATCATCTGAAAGAATTCTATTCCCACAGCGGTCATCATCCTCATGGATGGGGGCTGGCGTGTATGGATAATGAGGGGGTTTCTGTAGAAAAAGAGCCGGTTTGTGCATCGAAAAGTAATTATCTTAGGAAGCGGCTGACCGCTCCGATCAGGGTGAAACTGGCACTGGCACACATTCGTTACGCTACAATTGGAAATGTAGAATATAAAAACTGTCATCCCTACACCAGGAAAGACAAAAGCGGAAGATCTTGGACGCTTGCCCACAATGGGACGATCTTTGATTATGCACCACTGAGCCAATATATCCATGAACAGGATGGAGATACGGATAGTGAGCGGATCCTGCTTTATATTGTGGATAAGATCAACAAAATATTATCCGACGGTGGAAAAGCTTCTGCAGGGGTATCATTGCCGGAGAAGGAAGTGGTCAGTGCGGAGAAAAAGTTTGCTCTCCTCGACAGCATATTTGTAGAGATGTCCAAGGGAAATAAGCTGAATATCCTGCTGTGTGATGGAGAATATATGTATGTCCACACGAATTATGAGAAATCGCTTTATTATCTGGAAAAACCGGAAGGTACTGTATTTTCCACAAGTCCACTGAGTAAAGAGGATTGGAAACCAGTGGGATTTGCCAGACTGCTGGCGTATCGGGAGGGAAAACTTGTGTTTGAAGGAACGGCGCATGGACATCGTTATACGGACAATGGGGACAACATGAAGTATTTGTACCAGATGTATTCGGAACTTTAGGAAAAATATTTGATCTGGAGAATATCATTGGTAAGAACATCAATATAGAGGAGCAGAGGAAGTGGCAAATAAAAAAGTTATGATAGCTATGAGCGGCGGAGTAGATTCAAGTGTCGCCGCTCTTTTGATGAAGAATCAGGGATATGAATGTATAGGAGCTACGATGAAGCTTTTCCACAACGAAGACATAGGCGTGCCGAGAGAACACACCTGCTGTTCACTGGATGATGTGGAAGATGCCAGAAGCGTAGCTTTTTCGCTGGGGATGCCTTATTATGTATTTAATTTTTCAGAGCGGTTCGAGGAGGATGTGATCAGTCGGTTTGTGGAAGCCTATGAAAATGGTATAACACCGAATCCATGTATCGACTGCAATCGTTATCTGAAGTTTGAGAAAATGTATCATCGTGCTATAGAGCTGGGATATGATCACGTGGTGACGGGGCATTATGCACGCATAGAGTTCGATGAGAATTCAAAAAGATATTTGTTGAAGAAAGCTCTTGACCCCGGCAAGGATCAAAGCTATGTGCTGTATTCGATGACTCAGGAACAGCTGGCGCATACGATATTTCCGTTGGGAGCCATGGAGAAAACGAAGGTGCGCGAGATAGCAGAAGAAAACAATCTGATCAATGCAAGAAAGCATGACAGCCAGGATATCTGTTTTGTACAAAATGGTTCCTATGCTCAATTTATCGAGCGGTATACAAAGAAGAAATACCCCAAAGGAAACTTTGTGGATGTGGATGGGAAGATTCTTGGGGAACACAGGGGGATCATCTATTATACTGTCGGTCAGAGAAAAGGTCTTGGGTTATCATTTTCAGAGCCTATGTTTGTATGCCGGGTGGTTCCGGAAAATAACACGGTGGTGCTTGGCAGGGCAAAGGATTTATTTTCAAAGACTCTGACAGCACGGGATATCAATTTGATCTCTATGGACGAGATAAGGAAACCGATGAGACTGAAAGCAAAGGTAAGATATCGTCAGGCGGAGCAATGGGCAGTTGTGGAGCAAATAGGTGAGGACAAATTGAGGATAGAGTTTGACGAGCCGCAGCGGGCAGTGACAAAGGGACAGGCTGTGGTGCTGTATGATGGAGAAATTGTTGTGGGCGGAGGGACTATCTGTTAGCCCACTACAGTTTTCCACTCAAAATTACAGAAGTTTATAACCCGATGAAATAAAATAACGTTATAATAGACAGTAACAGGAAAATGTTTTATAGTAAGACCAATATTATGTGAGAAAAATTACTCTATAGTAGAGAAAACGTTATGCTGAGAAGGAGGAGAGTACTTGAGATCATCGGGAAAAAACAAAAAGGTCTTCCATTCTATTTTAATAATGCTGCTGTTGTTTGCAATCTTATTGATTGCATCATTCGGAATATATAAGATTTCACAGGAAAATATAAGCGAAGAAGTTACAAACAGTGTGCTTGGAAATATGGATGCCTGCACGAATTACCAAAGAGAAACCACATTGTCGACACTGGATGAGATCTTCAGTACGCTGAGGGCATCTGCGGTAGTGGTAGAACAGGATGAATCCCAGGAGTTCGTGGAGCAGTATTTTGATGCACTGAATAAAGCGGATGAAGAAATTGGATATGTATATGCTACAAGAGAGGATCTGGAAAATGCACTCGCTGCCGGACAGGATCAGCAGAATACAGAAGAAACCATGACCCAATTGGAGAATGGCGAGGAAAGCGTTTCAAGGATCGTTTATTCTGAAGAAAATGATTCCTATTCCATTACCTGTTCCGTTCCTGTCAGGGGTCAGTCAGGTGAACTTCAAGGGGCGGCCCAGGCAGTGATCGATGCGAAGCTTCTGATAGGGTCTGATACTTATGAGCAGATGGACTGCCAGATTTTGTGGGCACTGATAACAGATGCCGAAGGGAATATAGTTCCTGTAAAGAATGAAGATAAGGCATGGGAAGGCAATATTTTTGATCATCTGCAGGAGCAGGGAATCACTCAGGAGAATCTTTTGGAATTAAAAAGTTCTGTTGCGAGCAGTGAGTATGAGACACAGAGTGAGTATCTCGGGGAAGTGGATAAGCTTCCGGTCTATGTAGCAGAAACAGATATGCAGTATAATGGATGGCACCTTTTTACCTGCATACAGGCAAAGTCATTTTCTAATCATGTGACTGTGATAGCACAAAAGACTATGCTTGGTTCTATGGCTCAGATGGCTCTTGTATTTTTAGTGGGAGCGGCAGGATTTGTTGTCTGGATTTTGACAAGAATGAAGCAGACAGCAGAAGAAGACAGATATCTTTTGATCGAGCAGTTTTCGGATGTGGTGCTTTTTGACTATGACTGTGAGCGGGATATCATGAGATTTACCCCTAATATCTCCAAGTTTGCCAGTGTAAAAGGAGTTGTTCAAAAAGACTTCATGGAGAACCTGGATGAGAAAAATATTTACCAGAGCGATCAGCTTCTGGTGCGTCAGCTTCTCGCTGGTAAGTTTCCAGAGGATATGACAGAGATCCGTCTTCGTGTCATGAGACCGGATGGTGAAAAATATTTCTGGTGTTTGATGCAGTGTCAGTATGTATACAAAAAGGATAAGTTAAAGAGTATCATTGGAAAATTAGATGATATCGATAGAAAGCAGGAGGAAGAGGAACATCTCTTCCAGCTAGCTCAAAATGATCAGCTAACAGGTCTCAATAATCGTTCAACAGTTGAGGAAAAGATCCGTGAAAGTATGAACCAGGAAGAGGAAGGTTTGCTGTTTGTCATTGACATCGACAAATTCCAGCAGGTAAATGATACCTATGGTCATATGAGCGGTGATCACATACTTCGCCATATTGGTAATTGTGCAAAGAAAGCTTTCCGTAATGATGATATCAAAGGTCGTATCGGCGGAGATCAACTCATTGTATTCGCAGTGGGAACCAATAGCCGTGAAGTCGCAGAACGAAAAGCGGAACAGCTTGAAAAGTATCTGGCGGGCAATAAGAGCGAGGGCAAGATCAGCATAACAGCCAGTGTTGGTATCTCCAGATATCCTTCCGATGGCAATCGCTATGAAGAATTATTTGACTGCGCAGATCAGGCCATGTATCAGGCTAAGAATCAGGGTGGCGGAAAAATCGTTTTCTTTGAGGATATGGGCACGCAGGCGTAAAACTGATAGGAACGTTTGCTATATGAAAGAAGCGGAAATGTAAAAAGTTATTTAAGATTTGTAAAAAATCAAATTTAGTGTTGTAAGTTTTGAGTGACAGGAATATAATAAGCAGCGTACGCAAAAATCCCCGGGCCGTAAGGTCCGGGATTTTATCTTGAAAGCAGATAAGAATCCCACATCTTTAACAAGTGCCACCGGCACTTAGCAACGCAGTAAGTACGCGGAGGTGTAATTGAACTTATCATATAGGAGGCGAGAAGCAAATGCAAAAAGAGATGACAACTGGAAGTCCGGCAAAGATCATTTGGAATTTTACGGTTCCAGTTTTTATAGGAAATATCTTCCAGCAGTTTTATGCGATGGTTGACACTGTTATAGTAGGAAAGTTTGTCGGTACCAAGGCTTTGGCAGCTGTTGGTTCTACGGGAACGATCTGCTTTTTGATCCTGGGTTTCCTTATGGGGATGACAGCAGGATTTACCGTTTTGACAAGTCAGAGATTTGGTGCCGGGGATATGCCGGGCATGAGAAAGACAGTTGGATCTGCCGCAGTACTGTCAGTGATCGTATCGATACTTATGACTGTGGTGAGCATGGTATTTATGAGACCACTGCTGGTATTTATGAACACACCGGCGGATATATTTGATGATGCATATAAGTATATCATGATCATCTGCGCAGGTATC
The DNA here is from genome assembly GCA_009929525.1 of Clostridia bacterium. Taxonomy (GTDB): domain Bacteria; phylum Bacillota; class Clostridia; order Lachnospirales; family Lachnospiraceae; genus Oliverpabstia. Next base: position 13,470 of record SAAH01000103.1, read on the forward strand.
TTTGCCCAGGTTTTATATAACATTCTGGCAGGTATCCTGAGAGCTTTGGGAAACAGTAAGACACCGTTGTATTTTCTTCTGTTTTCAGCGGTACTGAATATTATCCTGGATCTTGTATTTATCATAGTATTTCATCTGGGTGCACCGGGAGCAGCTTATGCTACCGTTATCGCGCAGGGCGTATCAGGAATACTTTGTTTGATCTATATTATAAAATATGTTCCGATACTGAAGCTGGAACGGTCTGATTTTGCGTTGGAAGCGCACCTTGTCCGCAATCAGCTGGCGATAGGATTTCCTATGGCACTGCAATATTCGATCACGGCAGTGGGGACCATGATGGTGCAGTCGGCGTTAAACGTACTGGGCTCTTTACATGTGGCAGCATTTACAGCAGCTTCTAAGATCGAACAGCTGATAAGCCAGATGTTCGTAGCGATAGGAACCACTATGGCGACCTATGCTGCCCAGAATATGGGAGCCGGAAAGATCAAAAGGATCCGTCAGGGATTCAAGGCAGCGACAGTGATCTCTTGTGTATATGCATTGGTTTTCGGAGTGATAGCATTCTTCTGGGGACATTATGTAACGGGATTATTTGTATCAGAGAATCTGGACGAGGTAGTGGGGCTTGTGAATACCTACCTGAAATGCGCAAGTATATTCTTTATTCCGCTGGCTATCGTAAATGTATATCGAAATGGTATCCAGGGTATGGGATTTGGCATGATGCCTATGATGGGTGGAGTTGCAGAATTGATCGGACGAGCCGTCGTTGCGATACCTGCATCACGGATGAAAAGTTATCTTGGAATATGTCTTGCAAGCCCGGTTGCATGGGCGCTGGCAGGAGGTTTGTTCCTGGTGATGTACTGGTATATCATGAAGCAGTTTAAGCGGCAGGGGCGGTTTGAGACGGAGTAGGATGTGAGGGCTCGATTCTTTTTACATCCACCCGGCCAGCACCACCGAAGCTATCGTTCCGGCCAGTGTAGCCAGCAGTGCCCCAGCCAGTGTCCACCGCGTCTTCGACACCTTGGCAGTGATAAAGTAAACCGACATCGTATAAAAGATAGTTTCAGTACTGCTGAGCATCAATGATGCGATCAGTCCAGGCCGCGAATCTGCACCAAATTCTTTATAGATATCCAATAGTAAACTGGAAGCAGCACTGGAAGAAAACATTTTCACTATGGACAGAGGAACCAGTTCGCTTGGGAAGCCCAGCCGGTCCATCCATTTTCCCATCAGATGACCGATCATATCAAGAAAACCTGAGGCACGGAGAATGCCTACCCCAGTCATAAGACCGATCAGGGTGGGCATGATCTTGACCACAGTTTTTAATCCACTGGAAGCTCCTTCCACGAAATCTTCATAGATATTTCGCTTCATGAGAAATCCAAATCCCACCACATAAAATATGATCAGTGGTATCATCATATCAGACAAAAAGAGAAGAAATTTCATCGGTGGCTCCTCGAACTTTATCACTTTATTTTATTCTATAAAAAATGTGATATGACAGAAAATAAGTTGATATGAGAAAGATTAATTGATATATTGTAACTGTTCAGTACCCTAATATCTAACAAGTACTATATTTGTGCAAAACAGAGAAAATAATTTTTCTGTTTTAGCACCAGTTTTAGGTTTTTAG
>SAAH01000221.1 GCA_009929525.1 Clostridia bacterium
CCACCAATTACCGAAATAATATCGCAAAACAGGTTTTAAAAATTCTCTGTTTTGTACAAAAATTAATTAGTTCCCCAAGGGGGTTCTGAACAGTTACAGCAAAATGATAAACGACAGTCTCAGTCTTTGATATTGGAGGGACAGGAATGAAAAAAATAATGATATTATTGATCAGTTTCATGATGAGCCTTATGACAGCTGCATGTGGAACCGCAGATGATCAGCAAGCTGCAGGAACTTCGAGCCAGGAAACTCAGAATGAAAGTGTAGATAATGTAACAGAAACCGAAATAGTGGAGCAGGAGGAAGAAACAATGCAAGAATCAAATAACAATAAGGTACAGATTCAAATTGGAGAAACTACACTAACAGCAACGTTGGAAGATAATGATGCGGCAAATGCGTTAAAGGATCTTATTTTGGAAGAACCATTAACGATTGAATTTTCGCAATATGGAGGATTTGAACAGGTAGGTTCTATTGGAACGTCATTGCCAAGAAAAGACGTTCAGACTACGACTTCAGCAGGGGATATTGTTCTCTATTCAGGAAATCAGATGGTGATGTTCTATGGATCAAATTCATGGGCATATACAAGACTGGGGAAAATCGATGATCTATCAAATAGTGAATTGGATGAATTATTAGGAAATGGTAATGTGACTGCAACATTTACGTTGGCAGAATAGTAGGACAAAATGGATTATTTTAAGAAAGGAAGTGACAAATGAATCGTTTATATTTACTATATATGCTTTTACATATGCGGGGAAATGTAAGAAAGTCAAAAAATGAAATTGAAAAATTACAAATAAAAAAACTTAGAAAATTGCTAAAGTACGCATATGAGCATTCTGATTATTACAGAGATTCCTTTCAAAAGGCAGGAGTCAATAACAAAAACATAGCTACCGTTTCACTATCTGAGTTACCAACAATCAACAAGGAGCAGTTATTAGAAAATTATGACCGATTGATAACTGTAAAAGGTATTACACAAACCAAATTATTACAGTTTGATGAACATAAAAATCAAAACTCTCTTTATGAAAATGGATATCATATTGTTCATTCTTCTGGAAGCACTGGTGTTCCGAGATATTTTGTGTATGATCAAAAAGCGTGGAGCATTATGCTGGTTGGAATTATCCGAGGGGCTCTATGGGGAATGAGTGATCATCAGATTTTGAAGCTGTTAGCAGGGAAACCTAAAATCTTATATATCGCAGCAACCGATGGACGTTATGGTGGTGCAATGGCAGTCGGAGATGGAATTCATGGTGTTGGCGCCAGTCAAAAGTTTTTGGATATCAATACTCCTTTGACTGAGTGGAGAAAGTGCATGGATGAATATAAGCCTGATCTTATTATAGGATATCCCTCTGCTATAAAAATTCTCGGAGAATTGATAGAAAAGGAACAGTTAGAAGTATCGGTTACCAGGGTCATATCCTGCGGAGAGCCCTTGGACAGAGGTTTGAAAGAATATTTACAAAAGACATTTCATGCTGAAATCATTAATTTCTATGGAGCAAGTGAATCCTTAGCTATTGGCGTAGAAGGAAATGCGGATAAAGAAATGATCTTATTTGATGATATGAATATTATTGAAGTAGTGGATGGAAATATGTATCTTACCTGCCTTTATAATTTTACACAACCATTAATTCGATACCAGATATCTGATCAATTGGCATTACATAAAGATGAAAAGTTAGATGTCACCTCATTTGCAAAGGCAGAAGTGCTAATGTGCCGTAATGAAGAAATCCTTTGGTTTATGGATAAAGATGGTAAAAGAGATTTTTTACATCCATTGTCGGTGGAAGGATTTTGTATTCATGGATTGATCGATTATCAGTTTAAACAGATATCGGATACCGCATTTGAAATATATGCTGAGAAAGAATTACAAGCCGATGAAGAAAACATAGAGATAGAAATCACAAAACAGATGAGTAAAATCTTAAATGAAAAGAATATAACTTATGTCACATTCAAAATAAAGTTTGTTGAGCAAATTTTACCAGAACCTGGAACTGGTAAAAAATCATTAATTATAAAACCAGAAAGGGGCAGCAAGTGAGAGATGTAATTTTAGCTGGAAAAAATCTTACGAAAAAATTTGGTGATAATACAATTTTAGAAAATCTGGATATTGAAATTTTTGAAACAGAATTTACTGTTATCATGGGGACCTCGGGATCTGGGAAATCAACACTTTTGTATAATATGAGTGGTATGGATCGCATTACTTCGGGTGAGATCAAATATGGGAAAAAGGATATAAGTAAGCTTTCTGAAAGAGAACTTACCAAGCTGCGTGCCAGCGATTTTGGCTTTGTGTTTCAGCAAATGAATCTGGTCAGTAATCTTACATTAGCAGAGAACGTTAAGATGGCAGGGCTCATTTCAATGAATCTGTCAGAAAAAGAAGCAATACAAAGGACAGAGTTATTACTGGAACAAATGAATTTATCATCAGCTAAGGATCGCTTCCCTATACAGTCATCTGGCGGCGAATCACAACGTGCAGCTGTAGCCAGGGCTGTAATCGGAAAACCTAAGATTATTTTTGCGGATGAACCGACTGGAGCTTTAAATAAAGCAAATACAGAGGATGTACTGAACATCCTTACCGAAATGAACCAGGGCGGGCAGACGATCATGCTCGTTACACATGATATGGAAGCTGCACTTCGAGGCAATCGAATTCTTTATTTGGAAGATGGCAAAATAATGGGTGAGCTAAAGCTATCACAATATGAGGGTAAAAACAAACAGAGAGAAGAGATACTTGCAAAATGGCTGGAAGATATGAGGTGGTAACATGGAAAAATACCCTGTGTGGTAGGATTGTTGTCACAGTAACCTAAATAATATATGATAGGTTTAACTATCATCGGAAAGGTGGATTACTATGGCAAGTTATAGTCAAG
>SAAH01000104.1 GCA_009929525.1 Clostridia bacterium
ATTCGCGTCATCCAAGGTTATATTTCCTACCTGCACGTTGGTTTTGATACTATTAAGTATATCATCCTGAATAAGTTTCTGCAATGCTGCAAAGTTTTCGTGATCTTTGTATCTATACATTTCCAGGTATGTCATTTATAATCATTACAGGACATTATTATTTTTTAAGAAATGGAAGAAAAATGCAAAATAAAATCATCAATCTGATAAAAACATTCTGGGTGCGGTTGACTTTTCGGAAAGATCCGGCTCCCGATCGCTGGGTCTTTTCGTCAGTTCACAACGAGGCATTTAATTACAATTCCAGCTACTTGTTTCTCTATGTGAAGGAGCATTGTCCGGACATTCATCCATATTACATCATCAATGATGAAGCATTGAGAAAAAAAATGCAGCATAAATATGGAGAGCAGTATTTTATCCATACCAACACTCTCGCAGGGATAAAGAAGGTTTTGGGATGCAAAGTATGGTTTACATCCACTGCACCACCGCTTTATGGTATGGGATTTAGGAGAAAGTATAAGATCATCAACCTGTGGCATGGCGTTCCATTGAAGAAGATCGGTATGGAGCAGGAAAACCTGTCACGACTTACAAGGAAGTATTATAAGTATCTGTTTGCAGATAACTATGAGGCTGTACTGACTACCTCGCAAAAGCTGGTTCCTATGATGAGCCGGAGCTTTCTTGTGGACCAGGAACGGATCAAGGTATGGGGACAGCCGAGAAATGATATGTTGTTTCAGAAGCAGAATCCGAAAACAGTGCTGCGAAAAATATATGATGAAGATAATGTTGTGAAAAATGGCATGGAAAATATCACAGAAAATGTTCCGGAGTTTCGAAAAGCAGTTTTATATGCCCCTACATTTCGAGATAAGGAACCGACAAAACTGTTTCCATTTTCGGAATTTGAGGATTTTGGAAGGGAACAAGAAGGTGTGACAGCCCAACGTGAAGAAGCTATGTGTCAAAATAAGAATATTTCAGATTCACAGGAGAAACTCATCAGCTGGCTCGAACAGGAACAGATATTTCTATGCATCCGCATGCACCTCTATGATCAAACTGGATATGAATGGCTAAAAAAACTGGATGTTCCGGGCAGCAGGATCCGTTTTTTGAATGAAGACCGTCAGGGAGATATCATGGAGATCTTGAATGTGTTTGATCTGCTGGTCACGGATTATTCCAGTATCTATATCGACTATCTGCTTACGGGAAAGCCAATTGTATTCTTACCTTATGATCAGGAGAAATATCTCCAGGAGAGAGGTATGAATTTTCCCTATGAGAAGGTAACACCGGGACCAAAACCGAAAAGTTTGCAGGAGTTCTTGAATTCTATACATGACTTGTTGTATAATCATGATGGTTATGTGCGTCAAAGGGCGGATATAAATGATTTTTTCAATACGGTGCAGTCGCCCTGTTGTGAAAATATATGTAATTATGTGAGGAAAATCGCAGCTATCGAGTACAAGTAGATGGCAGAAAAACCTCAGACAGGAGAAAAATATGAGAAAAGTTATCACGTACGGGACATATGATCTGCTTCATTATGGTCATGTAAAGTTATTACAGCGTGCAAAGGCTCTTGGAGATTATTTGATCGTGGCATTATCCACGGATGAATTTAATTGGAATGAAAAACAGAAAAAATGTTATTTTTCTTATGAGGAAAGGAAAAGCCTTTTGGAATCCATTCGTTATGTGGATCTGGTCATTCCGGAGGAGTCATGGGAACAGAAAGCTTCTGATGTACAGGAATTCAAAGTAGATACTTTCGTCATTGGTGATGACTGGGAAGGAAAATTTGATTTTCTGAAAGAATACTGTGAGGTTGTATATCTTCCGAGGACACCGGAGATTTCCACAACTCAGATAAAAAAAGATCTTGGAAAGCATTAGGAGAGAGATAGATGAAGATTGTTCGAAAGATAAGACGAAAAAGACGTAAATTAATTCGTAAATTTATCAAGAGCCCGATCAAGAAAAGATTGGCACAGTTTTCAAAAGACCATCCTCGTTTTCGTAAGGTATGGAAAAAAGCGTTATATACAAAACGCAGGTTTTATTATTGGTGGAGAAGTTTCCGCGTGACACCGGATGAAAAAACCGTTGTATTCAATTCATTTAACGGAAAGACTTATGGATGCAGTCCGAAGGCTGTCTATGAGTATATGATATCGCATGAAGAATTTGCGGATTGGCAGTTTATCTGGGCGTTTAAGAATGCGAAGAAACACAAGTTTCTTGAGCAGAACCCTAATACGAAGGTCATCAAGCAGACAGCAAGGATCTATGAGAGAAGACTGGCAAAGGCGAAGTACTGGGTAACAAACTATCGTGTGCCGGATCATGTATGGCCGAAACCGGAGCAGGTTTATGTGCAGTGCTGGCATGGAACACCGTTGAAACGTCTGGGCTATGATCTTGAGACTTCTGAAAATGCCATTGATTCCATCGCAGATATCCGCGGTAAGTTCGACATGGATGCGAAAAAATTTAACTATATCCTGTCTCCTTCCAGATTTGCCAGTGAGAAGTTTATCTCAGCATGGAATCTGAAGGAAAATGGTATGGAAGATAAAGTTATGGAAGTGGGATACCCGAGAAATGACTTCCTTTTGAATCATCAGCCGGAAGACATCGAGGCGATCAAAGAGAAAATTGGCATTCCAGAGGACAAAAAGGTGATCCTTTATGCACCAACCTGGAGAGATAATCAGCATGAGGCAGGGGTTGGATTTACCTATGATCTGAATGTGGACTTTGAGAAGCTTCGCCAGGAATTGGGTGAGGAATACGTGATTTTGTTCCGTGTGCATTATCTGGTGGCAAGTAAGTTCTCTTTTGATGATTTTGAAGGATTTATCTACAATGTTTCTAATTACGATGACATCAATCACCTGTATCTGATCGCAGATCTTTTGATCACAGATTATTCCAGCGTGTTCTTCGACTATGGTATATTGAAGAAACCGATGCTGTTTTACATGTACGATCTGGATGATTATAAGGACAGCATCCGAGGATTCTATTTTGGCATCGACAAGCTGCCGGGACGGATCATTACAGAGGAAGAGGAACTTCCTGAGGCGATACATGACAGCATCGAGAACTTTGTATACGATGAGAAATACCGTGCATTCAATGAGATGTTTAGCCATCTTGAGGATGGACAGGCCAGCGCCCGTTTTGTGGCTACGGTCTTTGGGGATGTGGATAAGACAGAGTAAAGCGAAACCTGGAGGACAGCAATGAAGCGATTTATCAAGGATATGCGAAGATACCTGCCTTACACAAAATACGCAACCAAATCGGGACTAAAATCCGAAGTGGCCAGTTCACGTTTGAGCTGGCTGTGGTGGATTTTAGATCCCATTTTATTTATGCTGGTTTACTGGTTTATATTTATGGTCATATTTGGACAGAAGAAAGAGTATTTCCACATTTTTGTATTCGTGGGACTGTCCATGTGGAACCTTTTTAATAAGACGGTGTACGGCAGTGTGCGTATAGTGGCGGCAAACAGAGCGGTTGTAACGAAAGTGTATATACCAAAGTATTATCTGATCTTGATATTACTTTGCCAGAATCTTTTTAAGATGGCGATTTCATTTGGAATCGTGATCGTAATGATGATATGGTCACAGGTTCCGGTCTCGGTCAATTTGATCTATGTGATTCCTATATTAGTAGATCTGATCTTGATCACATTTGGAATCAGCACGATATTTGCTCATTTTGGAGTGTTCTTCGATGATCTGAAGAATCTGACAAATGTGGGACTTCGTGTTTTATTCTATATGTCGGGAATCTTTTATGTGATTTCTGACCGTGTGGACAAGGCAATCGCCACACTTTTACTGAAAGTGAATCCGATCGGATTCCTGATCGATGCCTGCAGAGAGTCTCTGGTATACAGTAACACACCACATAGACGGCTGATCCTTTTGTGGTTTGTTGTGGGTGCAGCTCTTTCAGCCATAGGCATAGCAACTATATATAAAAATGAAAATAATTATGTAAAGGTAATCTAGATGAAACCAGAAAATGCGATAGAAGTTAAGAATTTGAGAATTACTTACAAGTGCATAAAGTCCCTGTCCTTAAGGAAAAGTCTTTTTCAGCTGAAGAAAAGTAAGCTGGAGATCCATGAAGCCTTGAAGGAGATTTCTTTTGATGTGAAAAAAGGGGAGATCCTGGGGATCGTTGGTAAGAATGGAAGTGGAAAATCTACGCTTCTTCGTGCTATTGCGGGGATATTTTCGCCGGATTCGGGAAGTATCGAGTTGGAATCTGATTCAGTTTCCCTTCTGTCCATCGGTGTGGGATTCCAAAAGCAGATCAGTGGGCGGGAAAATATTGTCCTTTCCGGTATGCTTCTTGGATTCTCGGAGCAGCAGGTCAGAGATAAGATGGATGAGATCATCGAGTTCGCAAATCTGGGGAAATTTATTGATATGCCGGTGAAGACGTACTCGAGTGGAATGTATTCAAAGCTTGCATTTTCCATTACGGCAGTTCTGGAGACAGACATTATGCTGATCGATGAAGTGCTCAGTGTGGGTGATGCCAAGTTTAAGAAGAAAAGTTATAAAAAGATGAAAGAACTGATCATGGATGAGAATAGAACAGTTGTTATCGTGTCTCATAGTACAGAAACACTGGAGAAGCTTTGCACCAGTCTGTTGTGGCTCCATGAGGGCGAGATCCGGATGCAGGGAGACACGAAGACTGTGCTGGATGCTTACAATGAATTCATGGCATAATGAGCCAACCTACAGGTTATGGAGGAAGCGGGGAGACATACATGAATATATGGAAATGGCTGGGGAAGCTGTGCAGTCTGACTCCGTGGACGAAGAGCCTGACCTTGGAGGTATACCGCCGATATAAGACCCAGCAGTATAAAAGCCAGTATGGAAAGCAATATGAAATGGATCCTCATACGATAATCTTCGAGGCATTTATGGGAAAAAAATATGCCTGCAGCCCGAAGGCACTTTATCAGGCTATGCTGCAGGATTCTTATTATGCAAATTGGACGAAAATATGGGTGTTTCGCGAACCCCAAAAGTACCGTTTCCTCGAGGAAGATGAGCATACAAAGGTGGTAGCTTATCGCAAAAATGAGTATTATCAGGCATATGCGAAGGCAAAGTACTGGGTGACAAACTCAAGACTTCCAAGAGAACTGGAGCCAAAGACCGGGCAGGAATATATCCAGTGCTGGCATGGTACGCCTCTTAAAAAACTGGGATTTGATCTGGATCGATATGCAGAGAATAAAGGCTCGTTGACTGAGGTACGGGATAATTATCTGGCAGAGACGAAGCGGGTCACCCATATGCCGTCACCTTCAGGATTCTATTCGGAAAAGATGATATCAGCGTTTAATCTGGGAGAACTTGGTAAGGAAAATATATTACTGGAAAAGGGATATCCCCGAAATGACAGACTTTACGAGACAAATGCCATAGAGCAGGAGATGATCCGGGAAGAACTGGGGATACCAAAGGGGAAGAAAGTGATCCTCTATGCGCCGACATGGAGAGAGAATCAGCACATACCAGGAGAGGGCTATGCTTACCAGCTCCATGCTGATTTTGATGAGTGGAAAAGGCAGCTGGGGGATGAATATGTGATACTTTTTCGGGCACATTATTTTATCAGCAGTCATTTTGATTTTTCAGCGTATGAGGATTTTATAAAAAATGTTTCAGATATGGATGATGTCAATGATCTGTATCTGGCGGCAGATATCCTGATCACGGATTACTCCAGTGTATTTTTTGATTATGCAAATCTTGACAGACCGATTTTATTCTATATGTATGATTATGAAGAATATAAGTACAAAATGAGAGACTTTTACTTTGATATCCACATCCTTCCGGGACCAGTGGTGACAGATCAGGACGAATTGTTGAAAACCATCCTGCGGATTGATGCGGTTGTGGAAAAGTATCAGGAAAAATACGATTTATTTAATGAAAAGTTTAATCCCCATCGGGAAGTGTGCAGTGAGGTGTATCTTCATGAGTGGGTGAGATAGAAAAATCAAGAAAATAGGTGCAGACACTTAATGGTTATAGTGTCTGCACCTATTTTTCCTGTACCATTGGAATTATGTCTTGTGATACAAAGAATGCTTCGCAAGGATCGCACTGCGGCGGAGGCTCCTGCTGTTCAAAAACATTACTCTTTATTATCGTTGTCAGTATCATTATCATTGGAATCATCATCGTCATCATCTAGTCCCAACTCATGCAGCAACGCATCCAGTTCTTCCAGACTTGCAGAGGTACGGTCTTCATCCAGATGACGTTCCGGATGATTCTGCATATCTTCCAGCTCATCCAGCTCTCCAAAGAATTCACGGCTCTCACGTCGTGCTTTACGCAGTTCACGAAGTCTCTGCTGATGTTTGCGTCTGCGCCTTGACTGCAGGAATACGATCATAGAGAATAGAGCGAGCAAAACAAGGATACTCGTTACAAGTACACGAAGCCAGATCCGTCCATATACCAACGTGATCGTATGATCGCCATCGATATTCTTCAGTGTAACGTTGCCCTTGGATCGTTTATATGATACCCGTTTTCCATCCACCAGACATTTGGTCAGAGTATAAGACTTTTTAGCCTTAGCTTTGGTGGTATACGAATCACCACGGTAGACAGTGGCTTCAGTTTCCTGAAGAGTTCCATTTTCTGCTTCGACTTTGATCGTATAGGTTGGTATAGCTTTGAAGGTTACTGATATTGTATGATCAGAGGCCAGACTGTCAAAGGTATAGGATGTTTCATCTCCCTTTATCTGGACAGGTGTGCCATCTATCGTAAGAGTATCGAGTTCGTAATGTTCTTCCGGCGTAAAGTTTACTGTTAAAGATTCATCCTCAAGAGCAGACGGAGCTTCATCGATCGTTCCGTGTTCCGCCTGAGTGGTTACTGTATAACGAGGGATTTCCTCATATGCTACAGAAATCGTGTGATCTGCCTGCAGATCAGAAAAAGTATATTCTGTAGGATATTCTTCGATATTTAATTCTTCGCCGTCCACATTTACATTGGTCAGCCGATAGTTTTCCTCAGAACTATAGGAAACTGTATATGACTCGCCTTCTGGTGTCTCGAGAGAACTTTCGGAGATTGTTCCATTTTGGGCACTTGTCACTATACTGTATACGATCGGAAGATGTGTCTCGTAGAACTTCAGGTCAGTGGTTCCGATGACAGCACTTGCCAGTAGAAAATGCCCCGGTTCCAGCTGACATATGCCTTCAGGTTCCACGCTGAAGGATTCATCCGGTAGAGTAAGATAGTAACTTCCCACCCGCTGCTTTTGAGAAATGGAATACACATCAACGATGTTCATGAATCCATCTCGCTGCATATAAGGAATACTAATGATCGAATCGCCGGAGACACAAAAATCCTGGAAGGAACTCCTGCTGGAGGAAAGTCCCAGGTTGAGAGTGTCTGTGATCTGAAAATTCCCGTCCGTAAAGACAAAGGAATAATCAACAGCACGATTTGCCATCAGGACGTATTGATCTTTTTCCGGTACATAGTCGATGCCAAAATAATTCATACTTCCATCGCCGACCTGTACTTTACGTTTGAACTTTAGTGTATTTGCGTCAACGATAAAAACAGCTCCTGCATTGGCAGGATCATTGGTAAATAATCCTGCAATCGCTATTTCCTGGGTGTTTGGGTTGTAGGTCATGCCATTTCCATGTTCAAAGTCTGTTTCGGTCACATGGAAAGCATAGCTATACTGCTGGACAGGATTTCCATTTGCATCTGTCGCATTGCGGTAGAATGCGATGAGAGTGTCGGGTGCAGTTTCAGTTTTAGCGCCGTTGATCAGGCAGACAATATATTGGTCAGTGGCACACATAGACTGCAGCCATCCGGTTTCATCTATGATGGAAGACTCCGTAAGACCGTTCCAAACGGCGGTCTCTAAATTAGATGTTTTCACGCTGCCCATTACGATATCCGCAGGAAACAGTCCTGAGATGATACACAGGAGAGCCAGCAGAAGGCAGAAGTGTTTGGTTAGTTTCTGGTGTTTCATAAAATCCCCTTATTTTCTTTGTCATATAAAGCCAGTATAGCATGATTGAAAAATGCGGGCAAGAAGAAATGAGACTGTGCAAAGCTTAAGCTTTGTGCTATAATATCGAAAGATATTATGTTGTCTGGAACAAAGTGATCATGTGAGAAATGATAGGTTTGGCTCGCTTTGTCTGCAGACAGTTGGATATGCAATAGAGAAGAGGAATAGATTTGGAACAAAAAAATAAAACACTAAATCTTCAGCAGAATATTGTATGGAACACGGTTGGAATGACGATATATCTTGGGTGTCAGTGGCTGATCACAGTTCTTGTCGTACGGCTTTCTACTGATTTTACGAATTCGGGACTGCTTACGTTGGCAATGTCAGTAACGAATATTTTTTATGCAATCGCAGCGTATAATATGCGGGCTTATCAGGTATCTGATGTGGAAGGGAAATACGAAGATTGTATCTATATGCAGATAAGGTCTATTACCTGTGCTGCAGCATTACTGTTATGTATGGGGTATTCGCTGATACTTTATCAGGACAAGCGTTTTTTTGCAATTGTCCTATACATGATTTTCAGGATCGTAGAGGCGTTTATAGACATTCTTCAGGGATTCGATCAGAAGGCTATGCGGATGGACATTATTGGAAAATCCATGGCAGTAAGGGGCGTAGCAAATGTCGTTGTATTTGCAGCAGTGATCAAGTTTACAGATTCCTTTTTACTGGCTGTTTTGGCAATGATCGTGGTATCGGCAGTGGTTATGTTAGTGTATGATATTCCCTGGGCGGCCAGGTTCGGAGAACTTCGGGGCAGACTGCAGCTGACTACAGTGAAACGTTTGCTGATCGAGTGTCTGCCGATGGGAGTGGCTGCATCTTTAAGCTCGAGTATCGTTACGATCCCCCGCAGTTTGTTGGATTCTCTTAAAGGGGAAGAAGTCCTGGGGATATACGGAGCACTTGCTGTTCCGACGGTTATCGTTCAGGTGGCCGCTACGTATATATTTAATCCGATGCTGTCTGTTTATGCAGTACATTATACAAATAAAGATAAGAAGGCATTTTTTAAGCTGTTTAACAGGTCATTGATCGCTATCGCGGGTCTGAGTATCTGTGCTCTGGCGGGGGCATATTTTCTGGAGGATCTGATATTGCCGATTCTTTTAGGAGAAGCGATAAAGCCGTATATATCGCTGTTTATTCCTATGCTGGTATGTACGATCCTCAATGCGGCAGTATGGTTTGAGACGAATCTGCTGGTGGTGATCCGTGATTTCAAATCGTACTTTTGGGTGACGGTGGCAGCTGTGGTGTTATCACTTGCAGCAGGATATCCTTTGATAAAGATGTACTCCATGAACGGTGTGAATATCACACTGATCATTGTAAATGCAGTACAATTACTGTTGTTTAGCATTATATTATATCGAAAGTTTCAAAAGAATTTTATGACTGATCAACAGATACAGTCATGAACATAGAAAGTATGTAAAGTAAGGAGATCTATAAAAATGAAAAAATTGCGCAACAGGGTCATGGCACTTTTGATGGGGATACTGCTATTGGGAAATACAGTACAGGCTGAGGCAGCACAGGTGCAAAATGGTACGGCGTATCCTATCTCAACAAACGATATTTCATCCTGGCCGCAGGGACCAGACCTATATGCAGAGACAGCAGTTTTGATGGATGCAGATACAGGAACGGTTCTTTATAATAAGGGGATGGACGAGTTTCGCTATCCGGCAAGCATCACAAAGATCATGACAGCACTGATCGCTCTTGAAAACAGCAGTATGGAAGATCAGGTGACATTTACTGAGGCATGTCTGGCAGATCAGGCAGCGGGCAGTGGCAATATAGGAATGCAGGTAGGAGAAGTACTCACGATGAAGCAGTGTCTTTTGGCACTGATGGTACAGTCAGCGAATGATGTTGCAACCCAGATCGCAGTACAAGTGGCAGGTTCTGTACCGGCATTTGCGGATATGATGAACCAAAAGGCACAGCAGCTTGGATGCATAAATACCCATTTTGTGAATGCAAGCGGTATGCCTGATGAAAATCATTATACTACAGCTTATGATATGGCATTGATTTTTAAGGAGGCTATTAAAAATCAGCAGTTTCGGGAAATTATCGGAACCCAGTCGTTTACCATTGACCCGACCAATATGAATGGAGAAAGCAGGACTTACTCAACGCATCACGCATTGACTGCAGCAGGCGCACCAGAGTATTATGAAGGGTGTTTTGGAGGAAAGACAGGCGTGACAGATTCATCATTGAACACTTTAGTGAGTGGGGCGGAGCGAAATGGAATGACATTGATCGCTGTTGCGATGAGAGCAGGAGCCGGGGAAGTGTGTCAGGATCATATTAGTTTGTTTAACTATGGATTCGATAATTTTTCCAAGATAGAAGTTCCGGGAGGAAGCGTGATCCTGCCAAATAACGAGGAAATATCCAGTCTTGAGACTGCTGTAGTCCCTTCCACAGATGGAACACCGGATAAACTCTATTATTATAGAAGTGATTATTATGTGGGGGAGGGTGTAGAAGAAGTTACACCAGAACCTACCCAGGAAGTGATCCAGGTGACGGAGGAAGCAACACCGACTCCGGCAATCGACGACACATCAGAAGCAGAGGCAGAAGCAGCGAAGGCAGAAGAAAAACTTGCAGAAACATATAAGTATATCATATATGGACTTGGCGGGCTGGTGATCATAGCGGTCATCATTGCATTGGTATCTGCAATCGTAAGAAGAAAAAAGAAATAGCAGATTAAGGAAAAACAAAATAAAGTGACAAAACAGAGTAATAAAAATGACTGGTCATGATGCCAGTCATTTTTATTACTCTATTTATTGTTCAATTACATTGCTTTATTATACTGTCATGTTGTTTGCAGCCTATTGGACCCATGCACCGGAGGAATCAACGTAATAGCCATCAATACGTGTATTGGACGCCATCACACCCTTGGCATCCATATAATAGCATTTGCCGCCGATCCAGTGCCATCCAAGACCAAGGCGTGCACCGCTCGGGCTGAGGTAATACCATTTGCCATTAAGATTGAGCCAGCCTGTCTTCATCCATCCGGAAGCATCAAAGTAGTACCATTCACTGCCTATCTGTTCCCAATCAGATGAAGTATAGCCGCCGTCCCCATGACGATACCACCATAAACTTCCGCTTTTGATCCATTTTGAAGTGCCATATTCAGGAATCCATGCTCCGGAACTATTCACATAATAATTACCGATCCATGTGTTCTCTGCCATTACTCCTGAGGAATACATGTAGTACCAGGAAGAGCCGATCTGATGCCATCCTTCACCATAACGTGAACCGCTTGAAGCAAGATAATACCATTTGCCGCCATCTTTTATCCAGCCTGTCTGCATCCAGCCGGCAGCATCGAAGTGATACCAGCTGCCCTCGATCTGTTTCCAGGAGGAGGTAGTGTATGTGCCGTCAGAATGTCTGTATTTCCAATTGTTTCCGATACGGACCCAATCGGAGCGGCCATAATTAGGAATCCATATACCGGTATTGTTTACATAGTAATTATCAATCCATGTATTGGTTGCAACGGATCCGTTACTGTTCATGTAGTAGTAAGAAGTTCCAATCTGATGCCAGCCTGGCGTATACATTGCACCGTCTGTACCAAAGTAGTACCATGAGCCTGAGAGCAGCTGCCAGCCGGTCAGCATATGTCCATCTGAAGTAAGGAAATACCATCTGCCGCTTATGGACTGCCATCCAGTCTGCATCTTGCCGTCCGCACCAAGATAGTACCAATAACCGTCTGCTTTGATCCAACCTGTTTCCATATAGCCGGATGCATTGAAGTGATACCAGGAACCGTCAATACTTGTCCAGCAATTTTTAGGATAAGTTCCATCTGCGTATTGGTACCAGTACCCAACGCTGTCTTTTTTCCAATTACTGTTTCGGTAATTAGGAACAAGTTTTCCATCAGTTCCATAGTACTCAGATCCAACCCACTGAGAGAGAGCCATTTGACCACTGCTGAAGAAATAGTAAGTTCCTCCGGCGATGTTCTGCTTGCCGGTCAGCATATGTCCCAGAGGATCAAGATAATACCAGAGGTTGTTATCTTTTAGCCACCCTGTCTGCATCACTCCATGGCTGTCACAGTAATACCAATAGCCATTTTGTGGAAACCATCCGGTTTTCATACTTCCATTAAAATCAAGATAATAATAAGCACCGTTATCATAAATCCACTTTTGAGAACTTGGTACTGCACTATTTTCAAAATAGAAGAATTTGTTTTCGGCGGTACTTCCTTCTGCACTTCCCTGAGAGGGATATTGTTTCCATCCACTGATCGGGGCATAGGAGCCGTTATTTAACCAAAAGCCGGTACTCATATAATCTGAATAGGCAAAATGTTCTTCATTAGGAAGGTTTTCTGCCGCTACATTGCTGAGATTGATCTTGATCGCATCAGCTTTTTGGGAGTACCAGGTGGTTGCATATAATTTGGTACCGTTTTCAACAAGTGACCTTATGCTGCTGTAAGTTCCACCCATAGTATCAGAGGTTTCTGTAGTGTTTGATACATGGTTAAAGCTTCCGGTCAGAACAAGGATCTTAGGGTTCATGGTTTTGAGATAGGTAGGTGTGTTGGAACCATAAGCGCCGTGGTGATTAACTTTAAGTACATCTACACCGCCGGAGAACTTTCCGGATGATACAAGCTTCGTTTCGTCATAGCCGCTGTCTGATTTGTCTCCTGGATTCGGGTAGTTGTTGATATCTCCTCCAAGAAAAGCGGTATGACCATTGGAAGATGTGATTTTTACACCTAAACTGAAGTAGTTCGCATCAGGTGCCGGATAAGTCATATAACTTGTCCCGTAATTCATGATCTCTATCTTCGTGTCACCCAAAGAAAAATTTGGATTACCGGTATAACGATTGGTCAAAGCATCTGTTGCAGCCTTTGCGTCAGATGTCATAGCAGCCAATTCGCTGTCAGAGGGGATCGAAGTAGGATTGGCTGGGTCAAGTTCGCTGGTAGGATCCACGATATCTTCTTCCTTTGGTGTCACTTGTGGAAGAGGATCTGATTGTGCTTCCTGAAGCATGGAAGTTCGAGGAATCAGATTATCGGAAAATGGATCAGCTGTCTCGGAAGAAGTAGTTATCTGGAGATTATACTGATTATTTTCAACTAAGGTACCGCCCTCATAAGAACATCCATCAGGAAGAGTTGAGGTAATGCGTACTTGATATTCATAAGGAACATCAGGCTGAGCTTCATCAGCAATCGGAACTGCGACTGAAAAACTCCAGTTGTCTGATTTTGTAACAACAACAGGGTCTCCGTAATCTGTCCATGTTTCGCCCTTTTGCTGAAACTGAATGGTTAATTCTTCAGGAATCAGATCAGCAGAAATAGCTTCAGCCCAGAATATGGATCCTGACAGGTTTTCAGTCGTGGAGATCGTATGAGTGTTTGTGATCTGGAAGATATTGTCACTATCCACTATAGTAGTATAGGCGTTTTCAGGTAACCCTGTCTGGCTGATCTGATAGGAGCCATCATTGTAGTTGATCTCAGAACCATCATCATTTCTTTTTGGCAGTTCAGTAAAACTAAAAGACCAATTATTTTCTGAGGAAGCGGTTGTTGTGGCAATCTGCTCCGCACCTTTCATAAGATTAAGAGTCAAAGATGCGGGACGCAACTGTTCAACGTCAGCACCGTCTTCCCAGATGATCGTGCCGGAAGCAGTGATCGTCATGGGATCGACGGCAGCTTTTTCATTAAATGTCTGGATTACAGTTGCACCGACCCGGTCAGCAGCATCGAGCATATCCTGATAGACAACGGCATTATCCCATAGATTCGATGGGCTTGAAATATAGCTGTCACTATACGGCTGGATATAAACACGTTTAGGTTTAAAGGTATCTATGATCGTGTCAGCCGATCCAATGTGGTCGCTGTGCGGATGTGTTCCTATGTAGAACACAAGATTGTTGGAAGTTACGCCTGCTTTGGTCAGGTAGTTTACCACCTGTGTTTCGTATCCATTTCCAGCAGTTACGATTCCATTGGTTGAAGATGCAGGTCCATCGGTATCTTCGCCAGAATCGATCATTCCGAAGGTAGTGCCTGTAGAGCTGCGGTTTTCTAGTAATATGGCATCATTGTTATCGTTTATCGCAATAAAATGGATGATCGTCTGAGATGAAGCAGCCTGAACCTTCTCAATGTTTCCTGAAAATAGGCCGGCAAAAGTAATGATACTGCATAGACCCATGGTTAGTGCTTTTTTAATAAATTTTTTCATCACATGAATCCTTCCCCCTTAAATTATTTGGAAAATCAGCTTTGTTCCGGGATGGAACAGCTACAAATATTATAACTTTTATTTACAGGAGTGTCAATTTTATACTTGAGTTTCCGCAAAATGTAATTTCAAAAGAGATAACTTCTTCTAAAGTACCAATCTGTCCTATTTTTGAAAAAAATGAAAAGACAGTATTGTG
>SAAH01000105.1 GCA_009929525.1 Clostridia bacterium
TGATACATTCCTTTTTGAATCATCCCTACCATAATTTGTGGATGCGTTGTGATATAAAAATATAAACAAATCATAATTGCAGCTAGAATGCCAATCATTATACCGATTATTTTCAATACTTTAATTACTGCGTTTTTCACGCTTTTTTCCTTTTTCCTCATCTCAATTACTTCTCCTCTATTTTCTCAATATCCTGCCAGTTTGGATTGTGAACAATTTCTGCATCATCTCCGACAAATACAGTTTTTGCCTCTTCATCATTCTTTAATTGATATAGAAACCATGCTGTCATGTATGAATCCGTCTTTAATAGCATATCCTCGTGTTCTGCACCCACTACTCTTGCACGTATTTTCATAACATCTGTCGCAATATGATTGTAGTTATCAACTAATGCACTTAATGGACATACACCACCATACTCTGTTTCTGGATCAGCTCCTGAATCATCCGTTTTTCCTGTACCAGCAGTCATAAAATATGAAATTTTTATTTTTGAAGCATCATATTCCCATCCCATATTTTTTGCCAGTAAAGAATAAGCTGCACTTCCAGTGAACATTGTTTTATAAATGGCACCATTCTCATACTCTGTCACAGCTCTTATTGCGCCTGCACCTCCTTGAGAATACCCTAATATGCCAACGTTTTCGGTGTCAATTTTACGATACAAAATGTTATCCTCATCGAGATTCAAAATATAATCCAAAGTGATTGATGTCGTTTCTCCTGTTCCAGCCTGTCCGTCATCATTTCCTACTACAATAAATCCCCATGATGCTAACTTTTCAAAAAATGGTTTATACTTGTACGCCTGGACATTGCTTGCATTGACAACCATAATCAACGGATATTTTTTATTATTAGATTCGAGCTCTGTTGGATACCATATCCTAATTTTATCTATAGACGTATTATCCGAATCATATTCCAGAGATGATACCTCATACGTTCCTGGTAATGCATACTTTTTTTCTAAATCAGCACCTCCATTCGTATTCTCATAATAATTTTCTGATATTACAGGCTTTTTGTTATCAAAATAACTTTTCACCATTAGAATTATCAAAACAGTAACTAAAACTGCCATCATTATTCCTATTACTTTTAAAACCTTTTTTATTTTTTTCTTCATGTATGCTCCTTGTCATTGACTTTTTCTATTCTGTAATGTATCATAAAAAGCAAGTTGAGACAAGTGTCTCAGCTAAAATGAGACAAACGACAAGGAAATGTATCAGCATGAATAATGAAGAAAAAAACGCATATGTGAAACAGCAGATTACCAGTACACTGCTGAAATTATTAGAAAATAAGGATCTCAACTGTATTTCCATAAAGGAACTATGTGATGTGGCAAATGTAGGACGTGCCTCTTTTTACAGAAATTATGAATCGAAAGAAGATGTGATACGACAATATTCAAATATCCTAATTCAACAATGGGGAAAGGAATTTGAAAACAATCCCAACTCCAGCATTTTCAATTTCTTTGAGAGTCTTTTTACGCACTTTGAACAAAACAAAACATTTTATCTATGTCTGCATAAAATGCATATGTCACAGATCATACTGGATACTATAAAACAGACAATGCAAATCAACTCTGACTTACCAAGTAAAGAAGCATATGGTCGTTCATGGTTAGCATATGGAATTTACGGATTAATTGAAGAATGGATTTCCAGAGGAATGCTGGAATCTCCTGCACAGATGAACCAACTAATTGCTGAAAATGCAAAAATGCAATAAAATATCTGTTCATTTGGTTTATAATAATCAAATGAACAGATGTCCCTTAATTTCTCAAAAAAGTTCTGATTCCCTTAAACAGGAGTCCTCTATCTTACTTCTCTGTCTTTCTTCGGATTATTCTGCTGATAATGTTGTTCCGCCTTTTCTTTTTCATATCGTTCCATTCTCTCGGCAATCGTTTCCTTTTGGGGCTTATCAGATACTCCATAAGTGGCTTCCCAGCTTTTAACCTTGCTTTGATAATCTCTATAAGCAGAAGTGGAAGCGTGATAACTTCGATAAAAGTCCTGCACTGTCTGGAAACCATATCTCCAGACGATTCCTTTTAATCCTTTCTTTAAAGTTTCAATCTGCTCATTCTTACTGTCAATTATTCCTTGCAATTCTCCCTTTTTTGTGAGTTTTGCAAGTCCTTTTAGATTATCTCGCTGTTCTTCCAGTGAATTGCGTTCTTTTTCAGCTTCAATAATGATACCGTTATGCTGATTAAGTTCTTGATAAATCTTTGATAGTTTAGGGTATACCTTAGCATCTGCTGGCATATCTGGTCTTGGTGGTATCTGCGACCTGTCTGGTTCATGCTCTTGTACCATTAGCTCAGGTTCAATCTGAATATCAGATACAGGTACCTCCAAACTATCCACTGCTTCGGAACTAATCGCCGTTACAGCTTCATGTTGACTAGGATACATTTCATCCTGCGCCTCTTGGAAAAGCTTATTCTTCAATTCTCTAACAGCTTTTAGAACCTTTGAAATCAACAGTACCAATGCCGCGATTGCAGTTCTGATAATATGACCAAATAACTCAGGTCTGTTGCCATAGACTTCAATAGAGCTTTTAATACGGTCAGTAATATATTCCTTTTTTATCTGCCGTATTTCGTCTTCTGGAACTTCACTGACAATCGCTCTATCTACTTCCTGATTCCACTTCATACGGATTTCATTATCTTTCTGTATCTGTTCTGCCTTTGGATTGTTTTTACCAATCTTTTTTGTTGCAAGATACAATCCGTTTTTATCAAAGACATGGAGTTTTTCCATATCATCTTTGACAAGAAGATTGATGAGGTCAGTGTAGAAAATCTTTGCTTCATCAACAAAACTTTCCTGTTTGAACAGCGTATTCTTCGTTGTGAAAAGATTGCGTTCATAGATGCTTCCCTTTTTCACAATCTTACAACCTTTGCGAATACTGCCATTTTCATCAAGTATCTCTTTCTTGGTTCGTACATGATTCCCATTTTCGTCATAGAACATATTGCGGGTGGCAATTTTTTCTATTGGCTCTGGGAGTAGTTCACGTTCAGAGAAAATAAGATGGATATGATAGTTCGTCTTGCTTTTATTATGGTGCAGGGCGGCTACACACTCCACACCATACTTTTCCTTGAATCTGTTGGTGAACAGTTGTAGAAGACTGTCTGGCTCATAAAGAGAAGGGAAAGATTTTGGAAGTGCAATAATCAGTTCCCTTGCTTCGATACATTTCCCCGGTGTATTGCTTTTCTTGAATTCCTGCTGATTGTATCTGGCAAGTTCTGTCCAATAGCTTCGTTCAGTGGTTTCATAAACCGCATACAGATTTTCCTGCTTGGCATGGCTGGATATATAAGTAATCCTGCCTCTGACATTGGTCAGCTTGCTCATCTGTATAAATGAATTTCGATTCGTGTGTGCTTCCTCCTCTCGTAGTAATACGGAAAGAGGGAAGATGATTTTAGCGAGTGGACAGCAGTAGGCTGTCCGTTTACGAGCATAGTGCCATTTCTGGCACAGCTCTACGTTCCACTTCGGTCGGTGCTTAACAAGTGCCACTGGCACTTAGCACCATGCAATGGCGAAATACCCCTCGCATAAAACGCAGTTTTGTGCGAGAGGTGTATTTCGCTATCAAACGCCGAGGGCTTTGTAAGGACTATCGTAGTTTCACTCATGGCTATTCCTGCATGGTATGAAAATCCGCTACCATTTTGAGAATGATCTTACATTTTTCATACCTTTTGTCCATTTGTATCACGTTTTTCATACCAACGTTGAAGATTAGCTCCTCTTTGTGCATACGTTTTTTACATGTGTTTTTTGAAAGGTACTGCACAATTTACATTCACTTTCCAAAAACAGTTGCATTTTTTACACTCACTTTTTTTGCCCTATCGGGCAGCTCTTTTTCTTCTGCCTAATGTGACTGCATTTTTTACATGTATTCTTCCAAAATGAATGTACATTTTGCTCTCAATTCTTCCTCTCTCCAAAAGTTCTGGTTGCATACCAGAGAAAGCACATGCTATAATCTATTTG
Organism: Clostridia bacterium; assembly: GCA_009929525.1. Taxonomy (GTDB): domain Bacteria; phylum Bacillota; class Clostridia; order Lachnospirales; family Lachnospiraceae; genus Oliverpabstia. The sequence goes on from SAAH01000105.1 coordinate 4,059, forward strand.
CGTGTAGGTATATCATGGCTTCGGTCTGATACATACCAGAGGGTGGTTTCTTAGGAAGCCACCCTTTTAAGTTGCCGCTTTTCTTGCGACAGCTTTTACAGAATTCTTATCTCTTAAGTCCTTGCCTTCATTGGCTTCCATGAACATCTCCAGAATATCCGTCTTAATCAGAACCTTTCTTCCAACCCGAAGGACTGGCAGTTTCTTCCATTCCACCAGATTACGGAGCGTATTCCTTCCGATGCCCGTATAGTCGGCAGCTTCCTCAATAGATAAAGCAATTTTCATTTCTGTCATCAAATCGCCTCCTCAATAATTGCATTATGCAATTTCTTTGATAGTGATACTATAACGGCTTTATATTCTTTTACCAAGCGTTACGATATTTTAAAAGCAATTATTAACTTGCATATTGCAATTATGTAAAATCTATGATATAGTGTTGTCATACCGAAAAAGGAGGCGTACTACTATGAAAGATAAAGAGTTACGCAAGTTAATCGGTAGCAGAGCAAAACAGCGAAGATTGGAATTAGATTTAAAACAGCCTTATATTGCAGAGAAGATGGGCGTAACCGCTTCCACCATTCAGAGATATGAAGCTGGAACAATCGACAATACAAAGAAGCTGGTGCTTGATGGTCTTTCAGAAGCTCTCCATGTATCTGTGGAATGGCTTAAGGGCGAAACAGACGAATACGAAACAGATATTACGGATAAGGAAGAACTACTGATTCGTGATGCGATGGGAAGTATTATAAATAGTCTACAATCCGACCTTAAGAATGAGGAAGCTGATTTCTCGAAGGACTTACTGCTACTGATGTTACAAGAATACGAGTTGTTTAGGGATTCTTTCCAACATGCCTGCAATAATTTTAAGGGCAGTACAGAGAATACCGATATCGCAGCCACAATAGGGTTTGATTCAAACCAGGAGTACAATGAGATAATGTTTCTAAGAGAAATCACCCATACGGTCAATGCCTTTAATGATATGGCAGATATCATCCGGCTTTATTCCAAGAAACCAGAAGCAGCTACCAAAAGACTTGCAAATCTTTTATCGGAGAAGTCCGAATCGGTATAAACAGACAACCGGAGTTATGATACAATGAGCGCAAGCGAGTCAAGCTGTTTACAGAATTGACGAGCGGCGAATTGGCTTACGGACTTTGTCCGTAAGATACTTACACGCAAAGAAGCATTTCATCAGTTCCGATTGTCCAATATCGAAAGGAGCAATACGATTATGGCAAAAGGATCTGTAAGAAAAAAAGGAAAGAAATGGTACTACCGCTTCTATATCGAAGATGCAAGCGGCAATCTGGTACAAAAGGAATGTGCAGGAACAGAAAGTAAGAGTGAAACAGAAAAGCTGTTACGACAGGCAATGGATGAGTATGACAGCAAGAAATTCATTGCCAAAGCGGACAATCTCACATTGGGCGGTCTGCTGGATATCTGGGCAGAGGAAGAATTGAAGGTAGGAACATTAAGCAATGGCACCGTTGGAAATTATCTTCAGGCACTGAACAGAATCAAGCAGCATCCACTCAGCGATCGTAAGCTGAAAACTGTTACTTCAGAACATCTGCAACAGTTCATGGATTTGCTGACCTTTGGTGGAACTGCTGGGAACTTTGTTTCCAAAGGCTACTCCAAAGACTATATCCATTCCTACTCAGCAGTGTTACAACAGTCGTTTCGCTTTGCAATATTTCCCAAACAGTTCATTACTTTCAATCCCATGCAATATGTGGTATTGAAGAAAAAGACGGAAGATGCGGATTTATTTGCAGAGGGCGATACCGAAGAAATGAATGTAAAACCTCTGACCTATGAAATGTACCAGAAACTGTTGGAACAACTTGGAAAAAGAAGCAAAGACGCAATCCTTCCAGTCCAGATAGCCTATTTTACTGGACTTCGTCTTGGAGAAGTGGCTGGCTTATCATGGCAGGACATTAACCTTGATGAACAATATCTGACGGTAAGGCGAAGTGTTCGTTACAACAATGCAAGGCACAAAACAGAGATTGGACCTACAAAGCGTAAAAAGGTTCGTGTTGTTGATTTTGGCGATACTCTGGCTGCCATATTACGGACAGCCAAAAAGGAACAGCACAAGCAACGCTTTCAGTATGGGCAGTTGTATCACAGGAATTATTACAAAGAGGTTCGGGAAAAGAATCGTGTCCACTATGAGTATTACACTCTGGATGGAACAGCAGATATTCCAATGGACTATACTGAAATCTCTTTCGTTTGCCTTCGGGAAGATGGGCGTTTGGAACTTCCAAGCACTGTAGAAATTGCCTGCCGTACTGCAAGCAGGAAAGTACCCGAGCTGGAAGGTTTTCACTTCCATTCCCTAAGGCACCCGTATGTCAAGCCCACGACAAAAAAATATGACGTCAGAAAAGGAGCAAAATACTTGATTTTACAGGCTTTTCTGCTCCACTTGTGTTTGGTAGAAAAGAAAAGTATGTAGTATCTTTTGCTGGAAAAACAATAACACAGGCACTTTCTTATCAGACCACGGTATCAAAAATGTCTTTGATTTTGTAGACGATTTCAATGCGCTTATCCGGGAACACATACACCTTTTCAATGAGCATATCCGCGAGAGCAGAGGTCAGACCGTCTGCATTTGCAATCTCTTGAATAATTGCCTGCCTCTGGATTTGTTCCGTGCGTTGCTCCTGCGCCTGTTTTGCCTGTGCCGTAACGACGGCATGGGCGCTTTTTGCTTTTGTAAGCGAAACGTCCAGCACCTCTTTTTGCGCTCTGTATTCCGCAATGTCGATTTCGCCAGAAAGGAAGCTTTCGTACAGTTTTATTTTTTCGTCCTGCATAGCGGTGATTTGTGTTTCATATTCCGGCAGACTTCCAGAAGCGGACGTGATGTTCTGCGCTCCTTGACCGCTTTCGCCGCTGACTTCAACGAGCTTTTGAAGCACCCAAAAGATGAGCTGTTCCAGCTCCGCAATCCCGATTTTCATGCCGTGACAGCACATGGAGCTGTCCGCGTCAGAATGGCGGCAATGGTAGTAGGGTGTTTTCTGCATGACACGGGAGAGAGAATGGTCGCAACACCCGCAGATGATTCTGCCTTTCAGCAGATAATCATGCTGTTTTTTGTTCGGGATGGAATAGCGCCGGATGCCCTGCTTGGCTTGCTCAAACACTTCACTGGAAACGAGTGCCGGATGGTGGTCGGGAATGATGTACCATTTGTCCCTGTCCTTCAAACGGCTTTTGTTGCCGCCGACCTCTATCACGGAGCGTTTACCGATGATATAGGTTCCGGTGTACCGTTCATCGTCCAAGATACGCAGAACGGTGGAACTGCTCCAGATACCGCCTGTGCGGGATATATTATGGGTGTGGTTGCCCTTTGCGGCTTTGTATTCGCCCGGTGTGGGAACAGACCGGCTCCGCAGCTCCTTTGTGATCTGCGCCGCTGTTGTGCCTTTGGCGGCAAGCTCAAAGATAAGCCTGACAACGGCGGCGGATTCCTCGTCCGGCTCCATGCGCCCATCGGCGCTCTTGCGGTAGCCATAAGGACAAATTTTGCTCTGGTATTCGCCGCGTTCCATTTTTGCATATTTCGCGCTTTTGGTTTTGATGGACATATCGCGGCTGTAATACTCGCTGATGAGATACTTGAACGCCACGTCCATGCCGCCGGTATCACCCTTGAAATTGTTGGAATCAAAGCTGTCGCTGACCGAGATAAAGCGGGTGTGGAACAGCGGGAACACGCGCTCAATGAAATAGCCGACCTCCAAACTGTTGCGCCCGAAACGTGAAAAATCCTTGACAATGATGCAGTCTACCTTGTTTTCCCGCACCAATTCGATTAGCTCCTGCACGGATGGACGCTCAAAGTTCGTACCACTGAATCCGTTGTCGATAAACTCCTGAATCTCAGCGTTTGCCGCTTCCGGCATGGATAGAGCAAATTCATTCAGAATCAGCTTTTGGTTTTCAATGCTCAGGCTGTCATATTTGGAATCCTCCAGCGAGAGCCGGATGTATAGGGCAATCATATATGTCTGCATGGCCTGTTCCTCTCCCCGTATTCCTCAAACTCACTCTGAAAGCGGAAGCGGACGCTGATCTGCTTGTCGTGAGAAACCTCGATGCGCTCAATCAGCCTGTCAATCAGTGCGGCAGTCAGCTCCGGATTTTTGCGGATGTCACACAAATCATCAGAAAGACTCTTTTGCCTTTTTTGCTGAAGCTCCATCGTCTTACTGCTTTTCTCCAACAGGGCAAGCTCATTTTCGGCATCGGAGATTTTTGCTTCATACTGGTTCTTGAAGGAAAAGTATTCCTCGTTTGAAATTACGCCCTGCACCAAGTTTTCATACAAGCCACGAATCCGGCTGCGATACTGTGCTATATCCTGTCGGCATACGCCTAATTTTGCAGAGATTGCCCGCCGCTCCTTTTCCCGCTGTTCATCGTCCGCAAGCAGCAGCGCGTATTGACCAAGGGTGGTTTCCATCTGCGTCTGCATAATATCCAGCAGCACCGGCATCAGCTTGTCCTCCCGAATGGTAACGCCGAGACAGCTATCCTTTGCCACGCGGCTGTTGGTAAGACAGTGATAGATATACACATCATCTGATTTTTTGCGGCTGTTGCGCTGACGGTGGAGCGCCGTTCCGCAATGGGCGCAGAACACCTTGCCTTTCAGTAAATTTGGCGTATAGGAGCTTACGGCACGGTTTCTGCATTTACCGGCTGTCGCATCCAAGATGCTTTGAACCTGAGCGAATAAATTGTGGCTGATGATGGCTTCGTGGGTATTCTGTACAGTAATCAGGTTATCCGCACCTGCTCTGACCTGCCTGTGGTCGATGCTTTTGGAATGTCCCTGCACCAGATCGCCAGTATAGGTTTCGCAGCGCAGTATCTTATTGACCGTCCGCGTCTGCCATTTACCGTTGCCAATCAGGTTTTCATGGGTGATTTGTCCGATTTGTTGCTTATAGACACTGACCGATACGATACCGGCTTCATTCAGACGGCGGGCAATGGCATTCAGCCCGGCTCCTTCCAATGCCCACTGAAATATCTGCCGCACCACCGGCGCGGTCTGCGGGTCGATGATGAGCTGATGGCAGTTGTCCGGCGCTTTCAGATACCCATAGGGCGACCTTGCGCCGATATACTCGCCGTCCTTCATGGCTTGCCGCTGCTGGGCTTTGATTTTTCTGCCGATGTCGATTGCGTAGGCTTCATTTATCATATTTTTTAGGGGCAGGATGATACCGGCGTGAATGTCGTTGGGGTCTGCCGTGTCGAATTGGTCTGTGACGGCGATAAAGCGCACATGATGAGCGGTAAAATACTGCTCGATGTAGTAGCCGGTGTCGATGGAGTTGCGCCCCAGCCGGGAGAGATCTTTGACAATGACGCAGTTCACAAAACCGGCTTCAATGTCAGAGAGCATCTGCTGGAATGCGGGGCGGTGAAAATTCATACCAGTCGCGCCGTTGTCAATATAGGTATCGTAGACGAAAATCTCCGGCTTGCTCTCCAAAAAGTGATTCAAAATGAGCTTCTGTGTTTCGATGGAGATACTGCCGGTCTGCTTATCCTCCACGGACAGGCGGATATATAAGGCGGCACGAATGGTTAAGTCCGCTGCCGGAGCCGCCGTCTGCTGCGTTTTTCTGCTTTTGCGCGCCATAGTTTATCCCACCTTTCTCAGTTCCGCTTCGGTCAGCACCGACAGCGCCTTGCTATATTCGTTGTCATAGTTAAACTGAATGGACAGCTCCTTTTTGCCTATAACCGTAATGCTCTGAATAAGCTGGATAATTACCTTGCGGTCTAAGGCTTCCAGCGTTGAAAATTGCGTAAAATGCGCCATCCAGCGGTTACGCTCGCTGCGGTTCTCCATTACATCGGTGAGTTTGTCCTTCAGCGCGGCAATCGCTGCTTTCAGCTTTTCCGCTTCTGCGGTGTATTTGCCCTTGAACATAGCAAATTCCTCTTTCGTGAGGATTCCCTGCACCAAGTTTTCGTAGAGCCGAGATTTGAACTCGGACACCTTTTCAAGCTGGCGCTCGTTTTCTCTGATCTGCTCGGTATATTCGCTGGCAAGCTGTTGGTTGATGCGCTGCTGGTCTACGCCGGACAATAGTGCTTCGAGTGACGCCACATTGTCGATGTGACCTTTCAGACTGACGCGGACACACTCCATCAATTCACTTTCTTTGAGCATAACGGGATTTTTGCAGCCATGCTTTTTACCGGTAGGACAGTAATAATAGTTATATTCCTTGCCGCCGGAGCGGTTCGTCTTGCGGGTCATGCGACTGCCGCAGCACCCGCAGATGAGGATGCCGGAGAACAAATACACTGTGCCTTTTTGCGGCGCTGTCCGCGTATCCACATGGCGCAGCCGCTGCACAAGCTCAAAATCTCTACGCTCAATAATCGGCTCATGGGCGTCGGGAACTCGAATCCACTCGGATGCAGGATGCTGTTCCAGCGTTTTCAGCTTGTAGTGGGGCGTACTCTGCTTGCCCTGTGCCAACACGCCGGTGTAAACCTCATCCTGCAACATACGGATGATTGTGGTAGCCGACCATTTGCAGCTTTCCTTGTCGGTATAGCCGCCCTTCGCATAAGGCAAGCCCTTGTTCTTCTTATATTCCAGCGGAGAGAGAACGCAGAGCCGATTCAGCTCACCGGCGATATACGACGCGCTGCTGCCCTCCAGCCGCATACGGAAGATAGTGCGAACGATGTTCGCAGCGTATGGGTCAATCTCCAGCCGGTTGTGGTTGTCCTCGGATTTCAGGTAGCCATATACGGTAAACGCTCCGACAAAATCTCCATTACGCCGCTTGATGTCGAGGGAACTGCGCGTCTTGATGGAAATATCCCGGCAGTAGGCTTCATTCATGATATTCTTTACCGAGACTGCCAGATCGTCACCGCTGCTGTCCCTTGCGGTGTCGATGTTGTCATTGATGGCGATGAAGCGGACGCCGTAGGCGGGAAAGACGCGCCGGAGATAGCGCCCGGTTTCAATGTACTCGCGTCCCAAACGGGACAGGTCTTTGACGATGACGCAGTTGATTTTCCCATCGGTGATGTCCTGCATCATCTCCTTGAACGCTGGACGGTCAAAAAGAATACCGCTGTAACCGTCGTCAATTTTCTCGGCCACAACCTCTATATCCGGGTTGTGTGCGATAAAGTTTTCGATGAGCTTGCGCTGATTGCCCACGCTGTCGCTCTCGTTGGATTTGTCATCCGTGTACGAAAGCCGGATGTATTCTGCGGCTTTATATTTGGGCATGAAAAGCACTCCTTTCTCCCGGATAGCCCATTTGAAAAGAGTGGATATGAGGGTGCGCCTGTTTTTAATCCTTTTCCGTATCCTATTGTATCAGGCTCTTTCCAAAATGGCGAGGATGTCGATTGTCTTAGCGAATGATTCCCCGCAGGCGTTCCTCCAGAGAAACGCCGTTGTTGGCAAAGGTGACGTTGACGGTGAAATCTCCGCAGCCGAAGCGGTACGGATTCCCGATCTGACGAACAAACTCCGCCAGCCGCTTTTCCTTTGGCAGCGATTTATCCACGCTGACGCTGCGAATATCCACAAGCTGTTCTTCCTGCGTATTCATATTTTCCATGCGATAACTCCTTCCTGTAAAATGAGTTTTCAAGGCCACAACAATAGGCAGATGGCATGAGTGAGCCATCTGCCCATGACTTCTAACCTTGAAGGGGAAGTAGCCGCGCCGGAGTGATGCCATGTCCGCGTAAGCCATGAAAGGCTATGGTCTGCGTTCCGGCGCAGCTGTCCCGCGTTTTTGGTTGATAGGTATGATAATCTCGCCGCTTTTGCCACGCGCCCCGGCGATAGGGATATTGCAGGCCGCCTTTGGTAAGGCTGTCCCAACGCCGCAATGCCGCTGCTTGTAAAACTGGCGTACATCGTAGTGTTCCCCCTCAAGTCAGTGGGAGGCCGTAGCTGGAGTTGCATATCGCCCGCGCTGTCATCGCGCCCGGATTTACCATCGTCCGGGTCTGAGGAAAATGCGTAGATCGCTCGGATGAGCTTGTCCGAAATCACCTCCCGAAAGCCATCGTCTTGGCGGCGCACCTCATTTCGCTTTTCCCGCGGGGTCTGTGCCTGCAATACCGTATATTCTGTTTTCAAAGATCATGCGAGGAAACTATGTCCTCTCATATACCTCAAGAAAAATCGGGCTTTTTGTTGACACCTTAGAGAAGATTTTTCAAAAAGTTTTTCATGTTGCGAAGCCCGCGCGCAACCGATGTTCTTACGGTAGTTGCTTGCACACGTTCATCGTTGGCAATTTCGTGGCTATGCTTTTTCTGCGATACATAAGCATACACACGCCGCCGCTGTGCTTCTGGCAGCGACGCAAAGGCTTCGTCCAACAGACGGACAAGCTCGGCGCGCGCATACGCTTCATCCGGCTGCTCCGGCCTATCCAGCGCGTCGACTTCTATGCCGTCGCCGCAGTTGAGGGAGTAGAATGCCTTATTGTCGCGTATGTACTGCTCATAGTTGGTCTGGAGCCGCTTTTCTTCCGCGAGGAAGGTGGCGATCTCGTCAGACACGTCGATAAAGGTATTCTCTTTGTAAATCGGGTAGTAATCCCGCAGATTGATTGTTGTCATAGTGACATCCTCCGTTCAGATTTTTGTGGGTAGGTGCGAATCTGAGCGGAGTGCGGCGGTGATCGGCAGCGTGGACGGTCATGAAATACGAAAACGACAAAGGCGCACAGGCGTGTCGAAAAACACGCCCATGCGTCTCTGTCGTTATATGTAGTAGTATTTGTGTTTGGCGGTGCGCCATCGGATTTAACCGGATAGAGCTTCAGCAAACACAATACGAGCTGCAACTCACCTTGATGAGCGCAGCTCGTATTTGATGCTTTATTCGTGTTTTGAGCCAGCCTTAGTAGGTTAGCTCTCTTATCACTTTAATCCTTTCTGACAAAAGTATGTTCTTTGCATAACAAGCCTCCATACGTAAAAATGAGTTGTAGTGTACTTTAGGTGCTGTAAGTGGTGATTTATGGCATCTGCAATGAACACTATAATTAATAGGAGGTGAGTTACAATGTATAATCCGGTTGACGAGTTCAGCAAGAAGCTCCGTGAAAAGCGTGACGCCGCTGAAAAAACACAGAAGGGTCTTGCTGCGAAGCTGGGACTGAGCCATCGAACAATCATGGACACCGAGCTGTGCCGCAGCAATCCCAAATTTGAAACAGTCGCCATCCTTGCAAAAGAGCTGGACATCAGCCTTGACGCGATTGTTTTTCCTGATACGATATCCCCGAATGACATACCCAAATGTGTCTACGATTTCTTCAAGAGCAAGACCGGAGCGGAAGCGCAAAAGTACATAGACTTGTGCAAGCAGGCAGACACGTTTAGGGACACGCCCCCGGAGGAAAAAAAGAAGCCATAACGCTTGCTTTGAAGCAAAAAAGACGCAGGGCAGATAACGGTTAGGTTATCGGCTCTGCGTCTTAGCGTCTGGCCTATTTACAACGACGATATGTAATTGTCTGACATTGACAAGTGTCTCTGCCTTACACTTTGGACAAAATAGCGGGAATTTCTCAAGTATTGTATCTCCCCTGATCTTTGTCCGTGTTTTCCCATTACACGCTGGGCAGAGTATCCATTGCTCAACTTCCATCTGACCACCTCTTTCACATTGGCATAGCTACTTGACAATTTATGTCAGTCTTAACGGAAGTGAATCAACACACTACTCCATATTCCAGTGAAGCTAATATAACTTCTCGCCGCAGTCGCCGCAAAACCGTGCGCCTGAAACGGCGGGAGCTCCGCAGTGAGGACAGAACTTTATTTGCGGAGCAGCCGTATATGTCAGCGGTAAATCCTCATCCGGTGCAGCGTCGGACAGAAACAGCCAGTCAATGTCCTCGCCATCGTTGCATAAGCCGATGGCTCCGGTGGGCGATACCACATAAAAACTGTCCTCGTCTATGGGGTCTTCACTATCGCTCATTTCGGCCAGCGCCAGCAAGCCGTTTAGATTGTATCTGTCTTTGGAAGTTACAAAACTCCAGTGTGTGCAGCGTGTGACGGCAAGCTCCGCCGCCTCCTGCATGGTGTTAAATCTCTCCATTACAGCGATCCTCCTTATTTGAATAACAGGTTATTGCACCGCTTACAGCGGTCGTTTTGTATGGGGTTCATCATAGTGCAGACGTTACAGTAGACGATGCGGTCTTTGGATTTATCGTATTTCTCGTATGTACCGAATCTTGGGTGATACCGCACCCTGTCACCAACGGAGAGATAGTCGTACATATGCCGACCGCTGTCCTTTTCCACGATGGTTTTTTTCTTGCCCGCATCGGTGTTAATGATCGTGGTATATTCCGTATAGGTTCTGTAGTTATCATCCTCGCCGCCTCTATGCTCGCTTTTCTCCTTGCTGTACTGATTTACGACCACGCCCTCCCACATTGGCTGCTTTGTTCTCCGTAGCGCCAGCAGGTTGACGATGAGCATG
>SAAH01000222.1 GCA_009929525.1 Clostridia bacterium
CGAGCCGTCTGCCGAAGTCTATGGCGCTGCCGCTGACCGTCAGCAGGCATCCATTGTTTTTGATGTTGCCCATCAGATGGTGCAGATGACCCCGGCACTTTTGAAACGGTGCAAGATCATGGCGGCAACGAAGCGAATCGTGAACTACGGGAACGCAGGATTCTACCAAGTTCTGTCTGCCGAAGTTGGCACGAAGCACGGCTTGAATGTGTCAGGTCTTGTTCTGGATGAGGTTCATGCCCAACCAAACCGAAAACTCTACGATGTCCTTACCAAAGGTTCCGGTGATGCCCGTGAACAGCCGTTGTTCTTCCTGATCACTACGGCTGGCACGGACAAGAAGAGCATCTGCTACGAGCTCCACATGAAGGCACTTGACCTGTTGGCCGGACGTAAGATCGACCACACCTTTTACCCCGTGGTCTACGGACTGACAGATGAAGATGACTGGCACGATGAAGCCAACTGGTATAAAGCCAATCCCTCTCTCGGCCAGACCATCCAGATCCAGCGTGTCCGGGATGCGTACCAGGAAGCACTGGACAACCCGGCAGAGGAGAATGTGTTCAAGCAGCTTCGTTTGAATATGTGGGTGTCCTCGCTGACCCGGTTCATCCCGGAACACATCTACGACTTAGGCAACCAACTGATAGATATGGAAGCCCTCAAAGGACGTGACTGTTATGGAGGACTGGACTTGTCCAGCACCGGTGATATCACGGCTTTTGTGCTGATGTTCCCGCCCAGAGTTCCAGAGGAGAAATACATCATGCTTCCGTTTTTCTGGATACCGGAGGATACGATCCCACAGCGTGTGCGCAGAGCATCCGTTCCGTATGATGTCTGGTACCAGCAGGGCTACCTGATGGCGACCGAGGGCAATGTCATCCACTACGGATTTATCGAAAAGGTCATCGAGGAGCTGGGCAAGACCTACCACATTCTGGAGATTGCCTTTGACCGATGGGGAGCCGTGCAGATGACCCAGAACCTTGAAGGGATGGGCTTCACGGTAGTTCCTTTTGGACAGGGCTTCAAAGATATGAGCCCGCCTACCAAGGAGTTCTACAAACTTCTGATGGAAGGCAGAATCATCCACGGCGGCAACCCGGTCATGGCATGGATGGCCGGCAATGTGGTCGTGGATACCGACCCGGCAGGCAATATCAAGCCGACCAAGGCGAAGTCGCCGGAGAAGATTGATGGTATCGTCGCTGCGATCATGGCACTGGACCGCTGCATCCGAAATGAAGGACAGCAGCAGGGAAGCGTCTACGACGAACGTGACATGATCGTTTTTTGATATGAAGAAGATGGAGGAAAACACAATGAAGTATCTGATGAGTGCAGAATGGTGGAAAGCAGCCGGCATCCGTGCTGCAAAGACGATGTTCCAGACCGGTGCGGCTCTGGTCGTGACACAGATGCCCGGCGGCACGGTGGACTGGATGGCGGTCGGCAGTGCAGTGATCGTGGCAGGTGTTGCGTCCCTCGGTACCAGCCTTGCCGGTCTGCCGGAACTGGAAAAACAGTAAAAAAGACAAAAGAAAAAAGAGCCCGACGCATCAGGCTCTTTCAAGGTGTTGTCCGAAGACGACCACCGCAATTCATAGCTATAATATACCACACGGGGAGAAATTATGCAAGAGGTTTTAAGAATTGCTGATGAAATTTTGAAGCTGGTTTAAGTGTGCGCGCTGCTGAGTTCCTAAAATCTGATTGCAAATGTTGGGCGAAATCTGAGTTCTTAATAAGTCTGTGCAATCAATAAAGGAACTCACAAATTGCTTACAGGCCGTTTTGGTTTCTCCCATCTTTCGTAATATGTAAGTAATCAGGATTATGTAGGCGTCAATGTATTTGAAGTCAAGACCTGTAATGCCTACTTCTGTTTCAAGAAGCGAAATAAGGCGTTTGTTTATTGTACTTGTCTGAAAACGAGTATCAAAGATGGTGTTGTTATGTGCAACAGCATTTCGTAAATCCTTGACAGCGTAAATCATGTATTCGGTGATTTTTCCATCTGAATCCAGATTGCTTGGCAAGTGAAGGATGCTCGAAGTCTTTAATTTGACATTTGCATTTGCGCAGGCGAAAAAAGTTCCAAACTCTCCCAACGTCAGTGATTCAAAAACAGCCCAAATAGGAATTGGGCGGTCAGTATCAAAGAAATGGTTGACAGTTTGCTTCTGATTTGAGTAATCACGCAAAAGTGCATTATTGATTTTTCCCTTGAGGGTCATCCGCTTTGCATATTGCTTGTGGTACTGTTGACTTCCGGGAGCGTAGGACTGATAGGCTGTAATGGATTTATTGAAAACGACATCAAGATTTTCTGATTTGCTATCTTGAAGCACGGCTTCGATCACATAACTTTTCAGTGCATTTTCAATGAACATTACTTTTGGATAAATCAAAGTCTTCAACTGCATATCAAATTTATTTAACGCTATGACCTCATCAAGTGATGAAAAAGGAATACGTTGGTTTGGAGTGCGGATGAAGCGGTATCCTTTATATCCATGATAGTAGCCAATGTTTCGTAATGATTGAGCTTGATTGCTTTTAACAGAAATCTGATGATGGTTTCTCAAATATTTCATAAGCTGATTGATTGACAGCATATTTTGTCCTCTTGGGTAAAAATATGTCTATATTATAGCACTGTTGAGAAATATATGGAAGACACGAAAAACAGAAAGGGGAATAAATATTATGGGATTCTGGGAATGGATGGGGTTTGAGAACCCAAGGGATTCTCCCAAAACAGAACAGCCAAAAGAAGGTCTGCCGCAGGTCACGGATAATGTCCGCGATTCCGGGCAGACCTTTGTGTTTGGCCGTTCC
>SAAH01000106.1 GCA_009929525.1 Clostridia bacterium
GATATCGTGATGATGAATACTTCTTCCTTAAACTGTTTGATATCAGCAGGAAGACTTATGTCAGAAATCCTTTATCCCACAAAATTTGTGATTGAGCCTAAAGATATGAAGGTATCGACTGCCTTTTCTGATGTAATTCGGATGGGATTGGAGATAAAAGCGGAGGATAGATATAAGAGTGTTTCAGAATTGATGTATCGGTTGAATGCACTTGGTAGTAAAGAGAGAGATGGGCTCGTTTTGCCGGAGAGAAAAGTGCATGGACAGAATAAAACAGCCGAAGATCGGGCAGAAACTCAAGTGGGAACTCAGGCGGGACATCCAGAGGATCTTCAGAAAAAAGAATCTGGAGATACGAGTTTGGAAAAGGGTCAGTTAGTTTCTTCAGTCACTTTACTTGTCATGTTAGTGTTGATATTGGCGTTGGTTATGGTTCTGGGAAGAGTAAATCAGATCTCAAAAGTTGAAGCATCAGGCGCTACCGGCCAGACCGCAGATGAAGAGAACAGATCGTCAGATAGTGAGGATACAGAAAATGTAATTAGTACATATACAGGAGATGTTGTGACTGTGGTTGTTCTGGGTGATAATGGGCAGGATGACTGGTACGGGGAAACGCTGGAAGAAATCAGGAATGAATACGAGAAAAAAGACTATGATGTCAAAGAGGAGTATATCAATCTGGATGAAGAATCTTTTTTCAAATACCGTTCCATAGACGAGTTCAACGAATGTGTTTCGGAGGGAAAATCATTTATATATATTATGAGCGAGCAGAGTGAATACAGGCTGCCTGTTTTTATTCAGGAATTGATCAATGCAGGAGCAGTGGAACTCCGTCTTGTGTAATGAGGAGGGAATCAAATGGATGAAAGAGTAAAAGAAGATCGAAGTTTACTGGTATATGTCCTGTTGGGGTTTGTTACCTGCGGGATATATTCATTTTATTTTTTATATAAGTTTATCAAAGACCTTAATACCGTCTGTGAAGGAGATGGAAAGAATACGCCGAATATATTTCTGGTCATGTTGTACACGATCCTTACCTGCGGAATCTATGCATTCTATTTTTACTATAGCATGGGCAATCGTCTGGCAGATAATGCTCCTCGATATGGGAAAAACTTTGAGGAAAATGGTACAACTGTGCTTTTGTGGATGATCTTTGGGTCACTGCTTTGCGGAATCGGATCATTTGTCGCTATGAATATTTTATTTAAGAATATGAACGAACTTGCCAGAGCGTATAATTTTGGAAGTAAAGGTAATATGGGGGCATATGATAACAGGGCTGGACAGAATGAGTATCAATATGGAACAAATTATGAAAACCAACAGTATCAGAATCCACAGTATCAGAACCCACAGTATCAGGATCAACAATATCAGAATCCACAACATCCGTCAGATACTCCCTATAGAGCAGTTCCCCAGGGGGTAATATCCTGTATCGCAGGTGCATATCAGGGGAATCAGGTACCGATCAATTCGATGGAGAGTATCGTGGTGGGAAGAAGCTCACAGGATGCCAATCTTGTACTGGAAGGTACGAAGCTTAGCCGCAGGCACTGTGTGATCACGTATTATGATGACACAGATACTTATGGAGTAACGGATTATTCTTCTAATGGTACTTTTTATATGAATGGCAGCCGTTTCGTGGCACTTACTGAAGTACGGCTTCAGCCGGGAACACAGTTTTACTTAGGAAACAGGGATAACATTATTCAGGTAGGATAAAAATGAGTCAGGTGGAATTACAATCTTAGGTTTGGTTCAGGATAGGAGAAAATATGGCGATCATAAGATGTGCAAATGGACATTTTTTCGATGATGCAAAGTACAAAACATGCCCATATTGCGAAAAAAAAGGTGGGATGGACGAATCTGTCACGCTGGGATTTAACCGGGCAGCTGCGATGATGGAAGAAACACAGCCGCGGACATTTCAGATGAAGGATCTGCAGGTTTCAGATCAGGATGATGCGAAGACCGTTGGGATTTATTCCCAGATAAAGGGGAATGATTTTGTGACTGGTTGGATCGTTTGTATCAAGGGTCCTGAGAAGGGGAGGGATTACCCGATCCATTACGGACAAAACCGAGTGGGGCGAAGTGCTCAGATGGATGTGTGTATCTTTGAAGACCGTTCCATCAGCCGCAATTCCCACTGCAGCATCGTGTATGAGCCACGGAAAAACAAGTTCTATATTATGCCGGAATCAGGGTGTATCACGTATCTGAACAAAAGGCTTGTGGAAGCAAGCCAGGAATTACAGATGGGCGACTGCTTGAGGATCGGAGAGAGTGAATTTGAATTCATACCATTTTGCAGGGAGGGAAGAAGATGGGATCAGTGAAAGCAAAACAGAATCGGACAAAAAGAATCGCTGCTCGTCTGGGAATGATGATGGGTATGGTGCTTCTTCTGATCTGCCTTACGATACCGGTATATGCTGATGAAGAAAAGTCTGTAGAGACTGATGTGTGGATCGAACAGGCCACTGTAACGATGCCGGATATAGAGCTTTATCTGATGGGAGATCAGGCAGAGGAGGTTGAGGCGGACCAATTGGAAGCCTATGTGGCAGATAAGCAGATTGAGGTTTCTTCTGTGGAAGCATTTGACGAGAGCAAAGAAAAAATCTGTTATTATTTTCTGCTGGACATCTCAGGGTCCATACCGGAGGATTATTTTAAAAACTGCAAGAGTGCGGTGCAGAAAATGATCAATGAGCTGGATAAAAATGAAACGTATAAAGTGATCACCTTTGGCGATAAGGTCAAACTTCTTCTGGATGGAAGCGAATCAAAAGCAGACAGAAAAGAAATTTTCTCAAAGCTAAAAGCGAAAGATGATACCACGCAGTTGTACGAAGCACTGAAGCAGACAGCCTCTTTGGCAAAAACGGATATGGAAAATGGAGTAAACCGGAAGATCGGGATTATTTTCACCGATGCATTGGACGAGAGTATTGGAAAGTCTACAGATCAGGAGGCACTTGATCAACTGACAGCGGCGGGACTGCCGCTTTACGGGATGGCATTTGAAGGAGCGTCAGCGGAGAATATCAATGTATTTGGCGAGTTTGTACGCAGAGGACGTGGAAGTCTTATGCTGTCATCAGCAAAGACGGTATCAGATTATCTGCAGGAAATGAAAAAGGGAATCTATCAGTCAAAGATCGTGCGGCTTACTGGCGATACCAATCAGGTAAAACAGGATACGGAAATTATTACGTTGAAATATAAGAATTGGAATCTGACCCAATCGATAGAAGCTGGATTTTATCAGTGGACAAAAGATGAGACAGCTCCGGTCATTGAAAGCATAAAACAGAGTAAGAAAAATCAGGTGGAAGTGATATTTTCGGAAAATGTCACAGGTGCCGATCAGCCGTCCAACTTTGAGTTCTCAGATGAAAAGGGAAAGGTTTATATCCCAAAGGGCAGTGCTGTTCAGGGAAATACGGCGGTTCTTACCTTTGAGGGTGATCTCTATACTGGTACTTATGTACTGCAGTGCAAGAATATCACAGACATTTCCATGGAGGAAAATAAGCTTACAAAAGGTGCAAAAGTGGAGATCGAAGGTGTTAAGTATTCACCACTCAAGGAGTTTGTACAGCGTTATGGATTTGTTCTTTTGGCAGCGGTGGTCATACTGTTTCTTTTGGTGGTCGTGATCATTTACCGCAGGATTAAGAAGGGCAGAGGCATCCTTATGATAGGAAATAAGATGGTTCTGGCCTCTAGAGTGGACATGAAACAGAGAGTTCAGGTGGAAGCAAACCGTGAACAGGGAATCCCGTTAAAACTGTATCTGAATGCAGATCATAAGTCACCGGTGGTTTTGGAACGGGTATTGAACGGAAGTATCATAGTGGGACGATCTAAGATGAGCGACATCTGCATCGAAGATGTCCAGATGTCCAGACAGCATTTTGCTCTGGAACGCCAACAGGATAATATCATATTGACAGACCTGGAATCCAGCAATGGTACAAGGGTAAATGGTGTTCCTGTGCGCTCAAAGGTCAAACTGAGGAGCAGGGATGTGATAGGTGCCGGAAATATGGAGATTCGAATCGAATGGAAGGAACCTCAGATCAATGAAAGAAACTTATAATATTGATGATATCGTGACAGAACGGGTGGAGGGGCTGAAGATCCTGCCGGATACGATCAGGCTCAGCACCAGTGCAATAAAGGGAACACGGGATTATCAGCAGGACAGGATGATGTACGAGACAGATGGAGAACAGTTCTTGGGAGCTGTCTGTGATGGAATGGGTGGTTTGTCGGGAGGCGGGCTGGCAAGTGCTCTGGCGGTACAGACCCTGATGGACGAATTTCAGGAAGAAAATATGAAGCTTGAGAATCCGGCCCGTTTTTTTATCCATAGCGTGTCTGCCATGGATCGGAAAGTCTGTGCAATGGCAGAACTTGATGGGACGCCCATCTCGGGAGGAACGACGGTTGTGGCAGTGTACCTGTGCGGTGATCAGCTTTATCGCTTATCGGTGGGAGACAGCAAAATCTATATTTTCAGAGATGGAAAATTAACGGCCATAACGAGAGAACATAATTATAAGATGCGGCTGGAGCAGTTTCTCAAGGAAGAAAGTATGAGTTTGGAAGAGTATCAAACAGAGATACAAAATGGTGAGGCGTTGATCAGCTATATCGGTATGGGCGGGGTACAGCTCATGGATGTGAATGAGAAACCATTTTTGCTGGAGGACAGAGACCTGATCATTTTGTGCAGCGACGGACTTTACAAGGCCTTGAGCGAGGAGCAGATAGGAAATATCCTGGAGGCCTGCAACGGTCAGGAAGAGCAGGCGGCCAACATACTGACACAGGCTGTTGAACAGTATGTGATGGGACCTGTGGATAATGTGACGGTCATGGTGATCCAATATAAGAAAAAATGCGGAATGGAATAATATAACAGTACAGCTTATGGATGGAGGAGATAAATATGAATCTGGTAAAATGTAGAAATGGTCACTTTTATGACAGCAGTATCTATGATGCCTGCCCGCACTGCCAGCAGCAGGCCATGGATGAGGGAAGGACAGTAGCGATGCAGTCTCCTGGAGAGCAGCTTACGGAGCCATTAACCGGAAATGAAAATTCCTATATGCCTCAGGAGAGAGTAGAACAGGTGCAAAGCAATGGAAATGATGAACGAAACAGTGAACCGGATGGTCAGCGTACGGTAGGGTATTATTCGAAGTCTGTGGGCAAAGATCCTGTAACAGGATGGCTGGTATGTGTCACCGGTGAATGTAAAGGTGAAAGTTTTAATCTGAAAAGCGGACGAAACTTTATCGGAAGATCCAGTGCAATGGATGTAGTACTGGACGGAGACAGGAGTGTGTCCAGAAATAAACATGCGATACTGGTCTACGAACCAAAGGCTCATGTATTCATTGCCCAGCCGGGGGAATCAAGAGAATTATTCTATGTGAATGATGAGGTAGTACTGTCCAATGTGGTATTGAAAGCTTATGATAAACTAACGATTGGGGAGACGGAGCTGCTGTTTGTACCATTTTGTGGGGAAAGATTCAGCTGGTAGTTATGATCAGATCGGTCATAACATCTTAACTATTGTGCTAATGACATATTTTGGTGTATAATCAGTTAAGAAAAAACAAAGCAAAAGACGGAGGGAAGATATGATTTTACATTTGAAAAATAAGATTTTCACCATGCACCACAAACTTGAGATTTTTGATGATAATGAGAATCTGATGTATGAGGTGAGCAGTAAGGCAGTATCTATTCATGACAAAACTGTTATTAAAGATGCCCAGGATCAGGAAATTGCAAACATTCACCGAAAAGTTATATCTATCCATGAGAGATATTTCGTTGATATGAGTGACGGTACTTCTTTTGAGATGCGTACAGAGATCCTCCATATCATCAAAGAGATCATCGATATAGATGCGCTTGGCTGGAAGATTGTTGGTAACTTCTTAGAACATGATTATGAGATCCAGGATTCCAACGGAAATGTTCTGGCAGCATCTCATAAAAAATGGGTATCTATACATGAAAAATATGCTATCGATATTCGTGATGAGAGCCAGATGGATCTGATCGTAGCAGTCTATGTGGTTTTGGAACACATTTTAGAGATGAGAGAAGCAAACAATGTGAACGCAGCGAATTCTGCAAGTACTCAAAACTAAAAAGAAATCAAAAAACTGCAAGGATTATCATATGACGCGTTATCCAAATCTGGGTGATGCGTCATTTTGCAGGTTGAAAGGGAGAACAGCAGATGCAAATATGGTGGTGGGCAGCAGCGGCTTTTTGCGCATTTTTTGTTAAAGGACTGTGTGGATTCGCAAATACACTTGTCTTTTCGACAATTTTGAGTTTTGGAAATAATAATATCAATATTTCACCGGTAGAGCTGCTTCTTGGCTATCCGACAAATCTTATCATCGCATGGAAAGAGAGAAAGTCAGTAAAATGGGGAGTTTGTGTGCCGCTGGCTATTCTGGTACTTATCGGAAATATACCGGGGATCTTACTTTTGAAAAATACAGATGCACAGATCATAAAGATCGTATTCGGAATAGCGGTCATCGCTATCGGGATAGAGATGTATTTTCGAGAAACCCGTAAAAAGAAAATGAAAGAATCCAAAGCGATATTAGCCTTGATCGGAATTATCTCAGGAGTACTGTGCGGGCTTTATGGAGTCGGAGCATTTTTGGCAGCGTATATCGGTCGGGTGACGGATGATACGAAGACATTTAAAGCCAATATCTGTATGGTATTTATTGCGGAAAATACATTTCGGATCGTGATGTATACCTTTATGGGGATCATCACCATGGATATCCTGCGGCAGGCAGTGATACTGATACCAGTGATGCTGGCTGGACTTTTTGCCGGTATGAAAAGCAGCAGTGTCATTGATGAAAAAATAGTGAAGAAGATAGTGATCGTAATGCTGGTATTATCGGGGATCGCTTTGATCATGAATAATCTTTCATAGTCAGCCCCAGGGCAGGAAGAGACATAGGAATGCACCGCCGCTTCCCACCCCCGACTTGTCTTTTGACAGTACAGAGTATATAATGAGCGTTAGAGATAGTTGCAAAGTAGCGTCAAGCACTGAAAGTGCGAATGGCGATTAATGTGGATTATAATAGTTTTTTTCAGGAGGTAAATATGTTAGAACTAAAGAATGTCAGCTATGAAGTAGATGACAATAATGATAACAAAGGAATCTTAAATGATGTCAGTCTTGTGATCGAAGATCAGTTTGTGGCGATCACTGGACCGAATGGCGGAGGAAAGTCAACACTTGCAAAGATCATCGCAGGTATCATCAAACCAACAAGCGGAAAGATACTTTTGGATGGAGAAGACATTACAGATTTGGATATTACAGAACGTGCAAATAAAGGGATCAGTTTTGCTTTTCAGCAGCCGGTACATTTTAAAGGGCTGACAGTAAAAGATATGATCACGATCGCAGCAGGCAAGGATATGAGTGTAACGGATATCTGCAAGATTTTGTCTGAAGTGGGTCTGTGTGCGAGGGATTATATCGATCGTGAGATTAACAGCAGTTTATCAGGCGGCGAGCTTAAGCGGATCGAGATCGCGATGATCGCAGCGAGAGGAACGAAGCTTTCTATCTTTGATGAGCCGGAGGCTGGTATTGATCTTTGGAGCTTTAACAGTCTGATCAAAGTATTTGAAAAAATGCGCGATGAGATCAACGGAACGATTCTGATCATTTCCCATCAGGAAAGAATACTTAATATCGCAGATAAGATTATCGTGATAGCAGACGGACATGTAGAGCAGGTGGGAAGCAAAGAGGAAGTACTTCCGGAATTACTGCATACGGCAAAAGCCTGTAAGACTCTGGAGGACAAGGTCTGATTTTGCTATGTCAGCAGAGCCAAAGCCAGAGAAATATATCAAACAGAAAGGTTAGGATAGTGTGATGGATTTAGTACAGAAAAATTTACTGGAACAAGTTGCAGGTCTCCACGAGATTCCGGAAGGGGCATATAATATTCGTGCCAATGGTGGAAAGCTGGGAAGAAATACTACTGCAAATATAGATATCGTATCAAAGACAGATAAAGATGGGATTGACATCATCATCAAACCGGGAACAAAGAATGAAAGTGTTCATATTCCGGTGCTTTTAAGCCAGAGTGGTCTGCAGGAGAGCGTATACAATGATTTTTATATCGGTGAAGGAGCTGATGTGACGATCGTAGCAGGCTGTGGAATCCACAATTGCGGCGTGGACACATCCAAACATGATGGTATCCATACCTTTTATCTGGAAAAGGGTGCGAAGGTCCGCTATATCGAGCGCCATTATGGAGAAGGCGATGGAAATGGTGAAAACATCATGAATCCGGAGACTATCGTTCATCTGAAAGAAGACGCATATATGGAGATGGAGACGACCCAGATCAAAGGAATCGACTCTACGATCCGCATTACGCGGGGAGATCTTGCGGAAGGCGCTCGTCTGGAGATACATGAGAAGATCATGACCCACGGAAAACAGTATGCCAAGACTGATTTTGCAGTTGACCTGAATGGAGATAACTGCAGCTGTAATCTGGTATCAAGATCGGTAGCAAAAGGGGAATCAAAGCAGAAATTTTTCTCTATCATGAATGGAAATGCTGCCTGTGCGGGACACAGTGAGTGTGATGCCATCATCATGGATCATGGATGTGTGACAGCAAGTCCACAGCTTACTGCGAACTCCATAGAGGCAAATCTGATCCATGAAGCAGCCATCGGCAAAATCGCAGGTGAGCAGCTTATCAAACTGATGACGCTGGGACTTACCGAAAAAGAAGCGGAAGAGCAGATCATTAACGGATTTTTAAAATAAAACACAGAGGATTGTATTGAAAAGTTATTACAGGGTGATGATTAGGAGCATATACTTAATTGAGCCATGTGATAACTTTTTTTTGCTGTTTTTCAAATATTTGTGAAAATTACTTGACCTGTCGTAGTAATTGTGATAGTGTAAATTACAACGACAGACGTAGTATAAAGCGAAGCAGGATCCTACGAAGTGAAAATAGGAAAAGCGGCTGCGGACAGAGAAGAGACAGTCGACAGCAGCAGATGGCAACGGGCAAAAAGGCAGGTGATAGTTTGATAAGCAGCGACGTTATCCGGGGATATAATGATTTGATCATTTTGTATCTATTGACAGAACATGAGTCTTATGGATATGAGATATCAAGGCAGATCCGCGAGATTTCAGAAGAAAAATACATTATAAAAGAAACTACACTGTATTCGGCTTTTTCCAGATTGGAGAAGAATCAATATATTGAATCTTTCTACGGAAGTGAAACAAATGGAAAGCGCCGTACGTATTATCGGATCACCCCGAAAGGCCGGGAGGCATATAAAGAAAAATGCCAGGAGTGGTTTCTGGTAAAGGATGTGGTCGGAAGGTTTGTCAGCGATGAGGGGCCAAAAAGTGAGTAAGGAAAATGAGGAAAGGAAGAGTGAAGGATGGAGACGATTTTAACGTATCTGAATAATATGTTTGCTGCGATGCCAGTTAATGATGAGACGATCCGCGCAAAGGAAGAACTGGCTTCGATGATGGAAGACAAATACAATGAGCTTATTGCCGAAGGGAAAAGGGAAAATGAGGCGATAGGAATCGTAATCTCGGAATTTGGCAATATCCAGGAGTTGTCGGAAGAACTGGGACTTGGTAGGAAAGAGAATGAAGAGTGGAAAGAAAGTCCAAAATCAGAGGAAAATAGGATAAAGGAGATTTCTGACCAGGAAGCAGAGGAATATGTTGCCGCTCATAAAAGTACAACGCCGAAGATTGCTTTTGGTGTAGCGATGTGTATCTGGTCACCAATAGCTGTTATTGTTCTTGCAGGTCTGCAGGAATATATGAAAGTGATCAGCGAGGGATTGGCAGTCGGCATAGGAATCTCTTTGTTATTGATTATGATCGCTGGTGCAGTTGGAATATTTATTTACTTTAACAGTATTATTGAAAAGTTTGATTATTTGAAAAAAGAAGATTTTGTGTTGACTCCTTATCTGGAGGCTCAGCTGAAAGAAAGAAAAGAACAGGAAAAAACGCAGGGAAATATAAAAATGATCATAGGAATCGTCATGTGCATCTTAAGCATCATACCAATTATTGTATGTGCCTGTTTGCCAGAAAGTGATGTACAGGAATTTGCAGTGATATGTGCAGTAGGTGTTCTTCTTATGTTGGTGGGAATCGGGGTGTATCTGATCATCATTGGAGATGGAGATCAGGAAAGATATCGCGTACTTTTGCAGGAAGGTGATTTTTCAAGGCAGAATAAGAAAAATGCAAAAGTCATCGACAGAGTTGCATCTGTTTACTGGTCGATCATGGTTGCTGTATATCTTGGGTGGAGCTTTATCAGTGGAAGATGGGACTATACCTGGATCGTCTGGCCGGTAGCGGGAGTATTCTTCGGTGCAGTCGCAGCAGTCTTTAGCGGTATAAAAAAAGGAGAATAAGGTAGAAAAAGATATACAAAATCAAAGCAGGGCATCGATGAAGTTAGCTTTCATCAATGTCCTGTTTTGAGCTTGAAATATATTGGTGAGAAAAACCAATCGGATTATAATGAATCGTAATCAATCTTACGATCCTTAAAATAGTATTCTTCATCGTGTTCACTGATCGGACGAAGAACTTTGCAGGGATTTCCTACGGCTACCACATTGGAAGGAATGTCTTTTGTTACGATGCTTCCGGCACCGATCACAGAATGGTCGCCTATCGTGACACCGGGAAGTACGATAACACCAGCACCGAGCCAGCAGTTTGTTCCGATGTGTACAGGCATGTTATACTGGTATCCCTTCTGGCGGAGTCTTGGAAGGATAGGATGGCCGGCAGTGGCGATCGTTACGTTCGGTCCGATCATAGTATAATCACCAATGTAGATATGGGTATCATCTACAAGAGTCAGATTGAAGTTTGCGTAAACACCTTTTCCAAGATGAACATGGTGTCCGCCCCAGTTAGAGCGAAGGGGAGGCTCGATATAGCAGCCGTCGCCCGCTTCGGCGAACATCTTTTTGATCAATTGGGCACGTTTTTCTCCTTCAGAGGCACGGGTTTCATTGTATTCATATTGAAGATCCATGCATGCAAACTGTTCTACCAGTATAGACTCATCGTTTGGCAAATAAACGTCACCACTGTGTACTTTTTCTCTGTTAGTCATATTTTCTCTCCTTTGATGTGTATTGGAATAATATTTTCCATGATATTATGGATATTCTATGATGTTATGACTTGACGGTCAAGTCTTTTACCCATTTATATTTTTTGTAATGATGATATACAGCCGGGAGTTTTATCATTTCATCCAGATTGATGATAAAATAGACAGCGAGCACCGGCAGTTTCAGGACAAATGCTGCGATAAGGCCCAGCGGGACCGTGATCACCCACAGCGTGATCGTATCACACAAGAATCCAAACTTGGAATCGCCGCCGGCACAGAAGATTCCGGCAATGGTCGCACCATTGACAGAACGTCCGACCATATAGCAGGAACACATAACAAGCATCCATGTCAGATAGGTGTTGGCTGTAGGAGTCAAGTTTGAGAACCGGAGGATCAACGGAGTCAAAATCAGTAGGAAGACTCCGGAGAGAGCACCACTCAGGATCGAAAGCTTGCATAGCCAGCCTCCGAAGGTTTTGGCTTTCTCCAGCATTCCGGCGCCAAGAGCATTTCCAACCATGATGCCTCCGCCGCTTCCAAGTCCCAGACAGAAGCAGGAGACCAGGTTCTTTACGATATTGGCGATGGAGTTGGCTGCGACTGCGTCACTTCCCAGATGCCCCATGATGACTGAATACATGGTAAAGCCGCAGCCCCATACAAGTTCATTGCCAAGCACGGGTGTAGTGTATTTCCAAAAGTCTTTTTGTAATGGTTTGTCAGCATGAACAAAATACTTCAGGCGAAGCTTGATGCGTCCTTCTTTGCGAGAGTCCCAAAATGCAGCTGCAAGTTCGACGATCCGTGCGATGACGGTAGCGGCAGCAGCACCGGCGATTCCCATCTTGGGAGCACCGAGCAGTCCAAAGATCAAAATGGCGTTGAAAATAATATTGATAACAACGGCGGCTGAGCTGATGATCGTACTTTGGAGTGTGCGTCCGCTATTTTTCATGATACAAAGATAAATCTGCGAAGCACCGCACAGAAGATAAGAAAGACTTACCGCCCGAAGGTAGATGACCCCATCAGCTATCAGTACAGGATCTGGTGTAAAGATACGCATAAGGCGTGCCGGACAGATGAGCGCTGCGGCGAAAAATGCTGCAGATACGACCATGGTTAACCGGAGAACAAAGGCAAGTATCTTTTCAACGGCCGCTTTATCGCCCTTGCCCCAGTACTGTGCCGCCAACATACTCGCACCAATGGTCATAGCAGCTAAAAAGAGACTGAACACAAACTGGACTTGGCCGGCCAGAGAAACCGCCGACAGAGAATCCTGGTCGATCATACCAAGCATCACAGCGTCCGATGCGCTTACCGTTGCCAGCATAAATTGCTGAAAAGCAATGGGCAGGACCAGACTGATCAGTTTATGATTAAATTCATGTTTTGAGGCAGCAAGATGTCTTTCCATAGATAATTGTTCCTTTCCAAATGAAAAGCTTAAAAGTATATTGATAAGCTATTGATAAAAAGTGATTTCTTGAATATAATTATATTATTCAGAATAAAATAAAACTATAGAAATAGTACAAAAAAATATAACAATAATATAAATGATGGAGAGAAGCTATATGGATTTTAAAGAGCTGTGCGTGACAGATGTGGCAGAAGATCTTTCGGAGAGAGTACATTACGAATTACCCCAGTTTCATATCTTTATAGAATATGGGATACTTTCCCGTTATCCCAACTATGCAGCGGTAAGCCACTGGCATGATGACGTGGAATTGGTGGCGGTGTTGTCAGGACATATGTGGTATAACGTTAATGGAAAGATATTCAAACTGGAGGAGGGAAACGGAATATTTGTGAATTCAAAACAGCTTCATTATGGATATTCGGAGGATTTTACAGAGTGTGAATTTATCTGTATCCTGATCCATCCGCTGGAGCTGTGCACTTCTCATTATATTGAAAGAGAATTTATCTCGCCGCTTATAACGAATGAAGCGTTTCCCTGTTGTACCCTGCATAAAGAGACGGACTGGGAAAATGGGATTCTTGAGGATGTAAAGTCTTTTTATTCCTGCCAGCACGAAGCATCTGCGGTGCTTAAGATATTAAGTCTGTCCTTTTCTTTGTGGAAAAACCTCTACGATCATGCCTGCAAAGTGGAAAAGAGAAGGGGAGAGCGGTATTATCAGCTGACGATACTGAAAGAAATGGTGGGGTACATCCAGCAGCATTATAAAGAAAAGATAGGTTTGGAGGATGTAGCCGCGGCGGGAAAGGTGTGTAAGAGCAACTGCTGTTCTATTTTCAAGAGATATCTGAAGCAGACACCAGTGACATATATTACGATGTACCGGCTGAAACAGAGCATTGATCTGATGCGGACGACAGATATGACGATCACCCAGATCAGCTATGAGACAGGATTTTCGGGAGCAAGCTATTATACGGAGACGTTTCGGAAATATTATGGATGCAGTCCCAGTGAATATCGGAGTGAATATAGGGAGATTTCAAAAATGCCGCGAGAGATATTGCTTACGGAATAATCTGGATGTAACAAAATTACATATTTCCAGCGATATACTTATTCTAATAAAACAATGACAATCATGTCAAAAACCTTAGAAGGGAAGGATTATAGAATATGGTATGTGAGATGGAGCAGGCAGGGAAGGTTTACAAAGTGATCGCAGATGGAATGATGGAGCGGGCGGCAAGCGGGTTGTATCAGGCGGGGATCCAGAAGTTTGAGTATGACGAGAAAAGGAAACAGATCCGATTCTCAGTGAATCTATTTGGGGAAGAGGAAGATCAGGTACAGTGTGAATACGTTATGACGGTATATCCATCTACTTCTCAGATAACGATAGAATATCATTTTCCAAAATGGGGGAAGCCGATCCTGGGCAATACTTTGCTTTGGTATATTCAGATGAGAAATATGCAGATCAATTCTCAAACAGGGGTAAAACAGGGAAGTAAGATTCACTATACGCAGACTTTATCAGAAAATGGCAGGATACGCATGGGAATCCAGGGGCAGATCAACATAAAAAATGAGCCGGAAAAATGGGTGTGCCGGCTGTTGGTACGTATGAACATGCAGCTCCAAAAGGATCATAAAGTTATCAAGAGTATGATGGATGGAACTCTTCCTGAAAATATCCGGAAGGAAATTGTTAATGAATATCAGGGATATACTTGAGTTTCCGCAAAATGTAATTTCAAAAGAGATAACTTCTTCTAAAGTACCAATCTGTCCTATTTTTGAAAAAAATGAAAAGACAGTATTGTG
>SAAH01000223.1 GCA_009929525.1 Clostridia bacterium
AATCTGGATGAAGGCATCAAGATAGCGCTGATCGGAGTAGTTGCGGTAGCCATTCAAAAATCCAGCCATTGACTCAAAGTTCTGCCACCATTCTTTATCAAGGACAACAGCATTCTGTTCGGCAATTCCATCGCGATATACTCCACCAAACTCATTGTCGTAGCCAAAGGCTAGTGCATGGTCCAAAAGCTTCATCAGAAGTTTGGTATCTTCTTCTTTTCTTGATCCCATAGTGCATAAGGCAAGATCAGCAAGCCAGCTCAGCTCAACATTATGCCCGTAACTGGTAGTATCCGTCGGGATGTCAAGGATTTCATTAGTCTCACGTTCAGCATTCCAAGTTCTAGGGATATTTATCGCGGGTAATTTTTCAAAAGAAGCATTGAACTGATTGTATCCATACCCTTTTTCCTTATGTACCATATGGGTCTTTATAAGATTGTAGACTTCCTGTAACTTTCTTTTATGTATCTCTTTATTTGTTGCTTTATAGAGTGTTGTATAGGCTTCCAATAAATGCATATGAATATCGAGCGATTTTCGATCCCCTGCATTTTGGCCTGAGGGAGAGATGGTCCAGTCACGTTCAATATTTTCAAAGTATCCGCCATTCAATGTGTCTGTTGCATATTTTTGGAGATAGTCAAAAACCAATTCCGCGTATATAAGTGCCTCAGGATTCCTGAAGACCAAATAGTATTCACTCAATGCATACATTGCAAAGCTCTCACCATACGTTAGCTTTGCCCCATCTTTTATACTTCCATCACGGTTTAGCAGCCAATAGAAACCACCAAATTTGTTATCCCAAAACTTATCTATAAGAAACCTCATCCCGTGGTGAGCAGCATCCTTCATTGCACTCCTGTCATTATCAGCAGCATATTTGTAAAGGTGGGAAAAGCCCCAAACCATTCTGCTTTGGGTAACGATATTTTTAACACCGTTACCATCAAAAATACCATGATCATCGAAAGAGGTAAGGTATCCACCAAATTCTGAATCTATACTTCGTCCCAACCAAAATGGGATTATATGGTTTCTCAGTGTGTTCTCAAGTTCTGCTTTATAATCGGTCAAACCCTTCATGAATAATTCTTCTCCTTGTTGAATCCATTCAATTCATTTAAAAAAAATTTATCGCTCAGTAGATTTTCTCAGTACAAGATTAGGAGAGAGAATTATTGACTTTTGGATCTCTTCCCTATTCCTAATAAGCTGGAACAACATTGATACCCCTTCATGGGCCATTTCTTGCAGAGGTTGCTTAACCGTCGATAATGGTGTTTCTTGTATACCTGATATCGATAGATCATCATAACCCGCTACTGCAATATCTTCAGGAACCTTATAACCTTTTGCCTTGAGCCTACTGATGATACCCATAGCCATAACATCATTGATAGCTTCCACCGCATCGGGCTTACCATGGCGCAGAGCCATTTCAATTGCTTCATAACCGCCTTGAAAACTATTTCCTGAAGCTCTAATAATTTGGGAAGGAGAGATCTCCAGGTTGAATTCACGATATGCTTGATAGAATCCTGCAATTCTTTGTTCAAAGGGAACTTGATCAGGATCACCAGAGACAATAACAATCGACCTATACCCTTGCTCAAGGAGATGACGGGTAAGCATATATGAACCTTCCTGCAACTGGGTCATCACATAATTCATGGGTATTTGCTTGTAGAAACTAGAGACAAATACCATCGGAAAATGATTTTGTGCTAATTTATGTAAATGACTAAGATTTAAAGGTCCTACATCGACAGGAACAATCAGAAGCCCCTCAACTCCATGGTCAAGGAGCTTATCAATTGCTTTTGCCTCAATAGCACATGATCTATTCGTCAATCCTAATAAGAGACCATAGCCCCTTGAATCAACCTCTTCCTGTAAATACCCTGCCAATTCACCAAAGAATGGATTCTGGAAATCCGGGATAAGACATCCGATTGTCCGTGAAAATGATGTTGAAAGAGACCGAGCAAAAGGATTCCTTCGGTAATCGAGTTTCTGTACTGCTTCCCGAACTAGCTTTTTCGTATCCTCCGATATCCTCGGTGAGTCGTTGATAGCCATGGAAGCTGTTCCAACAGACACACCAGCAAGTGCTGCTACGTCTTTAATGGTAGTTTTTTCCATGTCTCCTCCTAAGTAAAAATAATTGAATCGGTTCAATGTAGTTATTATATGACCACATTTCCGACTTGTCAAATAAAATATTACCAATGTTTCCATAATAAACTGATAAAGACAAAAAGGCGGTAAATTTTTTCTTGCCAATCCAATTCTCATATAGAATTCTGATCATCCCCCAACATCAGTGCTATACAGAACCAATCATGCCGGATGATGAAAGCCTCAGACCCAAGACTCTCTCAATCCGCATAAGCAGGCCGCCTTCTTATGTATTCAGGTATCGTTTTGTTGCTTGTACTGCCGAGTCAGCACCCAGATGGAACGGCAGCTGAACAGCCTGTCTGCCCAGATGGATTTCCAGAAGCAGGACATCCTCGATCATCCGTTGTGGGAATACATCGACACCTATACCGACATAGGCTCAGGGAGAAGCATCAACTCCCGTCCAAGCTTCAGGCGCCTGATGGCAGATTGCGAGGCGGGAAGGATTGATCTCATCTACACCAAGTCCATCAGCCGTCTCGGACGCAACTGCGTCGATTTTCTTGTAGTGCTCAGGCGGCTGAAGGAACTCGGGGTGGACGTCTACTTCCAGAACGAGGGGATCTTCCTTTCCAACGAGTCAAGCGAACTCATACTTTCCCTGCATGCCGCCCTTGCCCAGGC
>SAAH01000224.1 GCA_009929525.1 Clostridia bacterium
CCCTTAAGAAGAAGGCAAAGGATAGTAAGTCCAAGAAGCTTGTAAAAACAGAAAAATACGTTTCAACGTTTATTTAAAGTCTGAATGTCTACACCAGCCCAAGATATTTTTCAAAGAATTCCATCAGCTTGTCGATGATGGTCTGCTTCTTTGCAGCTCTCTTTCCACCACTGAACCTTGAAACCGGCGGCATGATTTTGTCGATGTCTGTGCCTGTCGTCTTCAGCGCACCGTCGCGGAAAGAGTTATCAATGAATTTTTTCGTCTCTTCCTGCTTAAGCATTTCTTCGCTGATCAGGGCTGCAAGATCTGCTTCTTTCTGCTCATGGACATATCTTCGCCAGTCCTCCTCCACCAAAGTGGAAGCATTGACGGTCTCGATGAAATCTTCGATCAGCTTTTTCTTGCTCCGCAGCTGGAAGCTGGAGCCGATGGCCTTGTCTATCGAAACGAGGATGCTCTTGTCTTCACAGTTCGATTCATGGAACTTTGCGACGAGCATAAGGATGTAGTCGATGTTTATTTCGACCTGCCGGATCAGCTCAATTTCAAAAATAATATCATCGTTGATCTTTTCTTTATCTGCGTTCTTATCTTTTGTGAACTCCTGATAAAGGTCGATATATAGGCTCTGATAATCCTGAAACTGTCGGTTCGAAAGGATCTCGTTGCTGTGGAATTGATCAAATGACACCAAGATATTCTTAAGCCGGAGGATAGCCCCTAACAATCGGATAAATTCCTTCTGGTTCTGTTCCCCGTTAATCGCCTGTCCCAGCGGGAATGTCTGGCTCAACTCTGCAATAAGCTCAGCATAGCCCGGCTGATGTTTACCTTCTTCATCAAAACCGTAATAGTAGGCCTCGTAGCCTTTAAGCAGGACAAGCCCTTTGGCATCCTTGTCTCCAAAAAGGGCTATGGCTTTATCTGTCTCTTCCTGTAGATCACGGAAACAGACAATATTACCGAAAGTCTTGACAGAGTTCAGTATGCGGTTGGTACGGGAAAAGGCCTGTATTAGTCCATGCTGCCTGAGGTTTTTGTCCACCCAAAGGGTGTTAAGGGTCGTCGCGTCAAAACCGGTCAGGAACATATTGACAACGACCAAAAGGTCCACCTCGCGCCGTTTGATTCGTAGAGAGAGGTCTTTATAATAATTCTCAAATTTTTGTGAGGATGTGTCAAAATTTACCTTGAAATCGACATTATAATCCTGTATCGCAGATTCCAGAAAGTCTCGGGAGGACTGATCCAGGCTGTCAGTATCAAACCCCTCATCCGGGAATACGTCCTCGGGGTCAGCTTCATTTGCGCTGTAGCTGAAGATGGTGGCGATATTGAGCTTGCGTCCGCGCTCTGCGAGCTGCTTCTTGAGTTCTGTGTAATATTTTTTCGCCACAGGGATCGAGCTTACTGCCAGAATGGAGTTGAAACCTGATACGCGCTGTCCCTGAAGAGAATAGAAGCTGTTTCGTTTGGTCTTCTGGTCAAAGTGATCGATAATATAGGAAACAACGTCACGTATCCTTACAGGGTCGGCCATGGCGTTTTCCCTGTCTATCGACGACACTTTTTTATCCTTAACGTTTTCCTTCATCTTTACTGTATTGATGTAGTCGATGCGGAAGGGCAGGACATTCTGATCGTTAATGGCATCCACTATCGTGTAGGTATGCAGTTTGTCGCCAAAGGCCTGAGGCGTAGTTCTTAAAAGCGGATTTCCTCCGTTTCCGGCATTGGCTGCGAAGATCGGTGTCCCGGTAAAACCGAACAGATGGTAATTCCTGAAAGATTTTACGATTTTATTGTGCATGTCTCCAAACTGGGAACGATGACATTCGTCAAAGATAATGACAACATGCTTCCTGAAAACATCCTGCTCTTTGTTCCTGGATACGAAGACATCGAGCTTCTGGATGGTGGTGATTATGATATGCGAAGAGGAGTCCTCAAGCTGTTTTTGCAGTATTTTTGTTGATGTATTGCTGTTTGCGGCGCCCTTCTGAAACTTATCGTATTCTTTCATCGTCTGGTAGTCGAGGTCCTTACGATCAACAACAAACAGCACCTTGTCGACATAAGGTAAAACTGAGGCGATCTGGGCAGTTTTAAAAGAGGTTAGAGTCTTGCCGCTGCCAGTAGTGTGCCAGATATACCCGCCTGCTTCAATTGTGCCGGTTTTTTTGTAGTTATTTGATATTTCTATCCGCGATAATATCCGCTCTGTCGCTACTATCTGATAGGGACGCATGACGAGCAGGAGGTTTTCAGAAGTAAATACACAGTATTTTGTGAGTATGTTCAGCAGCGCATGCCTGGCCATAAATGTCTTGGTAAAGTCGGTCAGGTCTGCAATGGTTTTGTTGTTTCCATCCGCCCAGTATGAAGTGAACTCAAAGCTGTTGCTGGTCTTCTTGCTGCTCTTGCTGCTGTCTGCACTGCCTGATTCCTTTATATGGCTTGAACGTGTTGTATTTGAGTAATATTTGGTATGTGTGCCGTTTGAGATAATAAATATTTGTATATACTCATAAAGACCGCTTGACGCCCAGAAGCTTTCCCGCTGGTAGCGCTTGATCTGGTTAAAGGCTTCCCTGATGGCGACTCCCCTGCGTTTCAGTTCTGTGTGGACAAGTGGAAGACCGTTTACAAGGATAGTAACGTCATACCTACTGTCGTGTGCTCCCTCTGATTCTTCGTACTGGTTTATTACCTGCAGCTTGTTGTTATGGATGTTTTTTTTGTCTATCAGGTAAATGTTCTTTGTCGAACCGTCATCACGGTGCAGGATCTGCACGTGATCCTCCTG